>CAMDDG010000007.1 GCA_945890895.1 Chitinophaga pinensis
AAAATTTTGATGTGACCAGCACCTCGCTCCTGAAGCAAATCGTACATATATTTAAAGTACTCAATATGCCCTCCTTGATAACTGGTCATGGCAATTGCATTTGCATCTTCCTGAATCGCCGTATCAACCACTTCATTAACACTGCGATCATGACCCAAATGAATGACTTCACAACCGGTTGACTGAATAATTCTGCGCATTACATTAATTGCCGCATCGTGACCATCAAATAAACTTGCTGCTGTAACAATTCTTACTTTGTTTTTTGGCACGTAAACTTCAGTTTCCATCATGCCGCAAATTTAACCAAAATATTCAGATTTATGCTTTTTACAGCCACCAACAATCTACAGCAAATTCCCATTTATCTTATTATATATCTATACTTTAAATAATTCAATTTGCTATTTTCGCAAATATTCAAGCATTTTTTTCTTTACTCTTTGGGGGATAATTCATCGTTCCTTGTTTCAAACCACACTAAATTCTCCAAAACTCTAACTCTTTATTAACTTATATGATGATTCCAATTTTAACAAAACTTCAACCGCAAATCAAAGACAAATTTAACCTGTTTGTATGCTTGACATTGTCATTGGTTGTCGGGGGATGTTCAAAAAAAGAAAACCCTTTTGTTTTATATAATTCGCAATCAAACGGCATAATTCATTGGATTGATTCAAAAGCGGATTCATTGGAATTTATTCATACCATTGATAGCACATATTACAATCAAGGAGCAGATGATTTAATCAACGAAAATGAACTATCTGCAATTCACGTATATCAAATAAACCTAGGACTTTCACCGGAATACCTTCCAGAACATTGGGGAATAACCGAAAATGATTTCTATTTAAAAACCGGTTTAAAGGCTACCGATGTTTTTGTTGGATTTGATTCAATAAATAATCATTCAATTTCATCGAAAATTAGTAGGGTTTCAACGGCTGAGTCTTACCTCAACAAAATATCACAACCGTTAAAAGAATACAATAAAAAGCAAGAACTCATACTATATAAAACAATTGAAATACAATCCATTACAAATGATTCCTTGCGTAATTACATTAAAAATATCACCAACCAACGAAAGAACAAATGGATAAGCAAAATGGCTTATGACGCATTCCTTACAAATGCTCATGAAACATTTTCTGAATATTTCCGTCTTAAATGTACAGAAGCAAAACTTGATATAGAATCATCCATTAATTTAAAATTATTGCTTGAACAATTAAGTTCCGATTTGTCTGAAAAACATTGGGAATTGGTAGTTTCCCAATTGCGAAAAAAGTAACGAGTTAGTTATTTTTGGTTTAGTTTGGTTTACAAAAGCCCGGTTTCACCGGGCTTTTGTAATTATAATATCTTCATTACCTGTTCATTTTTTCAACCAACCCATCCATCGAATTCCATAAAAAATCAACAGCGTAGCTATCCCCAAAACATTCACCGTGTTTTTTTAGGTATCATCGAGTCATTCATTTAACGAGCAAATTTATTGCAAAACCACCGATGACGAATCATCTATATTTGCAATAAATTTACACTCCATTACCCCATCATGGCCCAATATTTCTTTCTCGGATCTTGCTTTTCAGTCGAAATTTCTCAGCGATTAACTGAATACGCAAAAAATAATTCATTGGAAATATCGGTATTGGCCAACCCTTTTGGAACATTGTTTGCACCCAGCGCAATTGCCGATACATTATCTATTGTGGCTTATAAACAAGAACCCCAATTAGTTGAGGTGGGAAATCATTTTCATTGTCTCACGTTTGCTTCCAAATTCCAATCCCTCCAAGAAAGTGAGTTAAAAGAAACCATTCAATCCTTGCAAGCTGCTTCTTTCAACTTCTTAAAGCAAACTAAAAAAGCCATAATCACATTAGGAACAGCGTGGGTTTACGAATACCTTCCGAACAATTTGTTAGTGGGAAACTGCCACAGAATCCCCAACCATCAATTCAAAAAGCGATTACTTTCAACTTCAGAAGTAATTCAATCCCTAAATAAAATCATAACTTCCCTAAAATCCATCCATCCAGAAATTCAAATTGATTTCACCATAAGTCCAGTTCGACATTTACGCGATGGACTCCTGGAAAACACCATTAGCAAATCCATTCTACGGGTTGCCGTTTATGAAATCATGAACCAACATACTGAAATTGGATATTTTCCCGCATTTGAAATTTTCAACGAAGAATTAAGAGATAAATCCTATTTCCGGGAAGATTTTGCTCATCCGAATGATGTTGCAATCGACATTATTTTCGAAAAATGGCTCAAAAACGAGCATATCTAAAACTAAGTTAAGCCTATCAGAAAACCCTAATCGCTATTTGGATTCGGGAATCAATTCATTCAGCAAACTTTCAACATTATCTCCCAACCGCAAATAAGTAGGCTCCACCGCGCTTAAACGAGAAACCACATCGGTAGTTTCTTCTGCACATTCGGCTAACTCCTTTTGAATCTCTGCATATTCAGCACGAAATTCATCCACTTTTTCATCGTATTTACCCTTCTTCACTTGGCTATCCAATCCTTTCAATGCATAAAATACATTTTCCGCATTCAAAACGCAATTCTTGTACTGTTGTCCCACACCTTTATAAATTCTTGCAACGCTTTCGTACTGAATGAACCACAGTTTTTGTTCTTCCGTTAGTTGATTTTCCTTCAAGAAATTTGCGCGTATTAGTTGCTGCTGCATTTCCTCCTTGCGCTCCTCAATTTCGTCCATTTCATAGGTAAACTGTTGACGAACTGCATTCAATTGACCCCACAAACTATCTACTTTTGAAATCATGGCCGTTCTTTTTTCTTCGGGGGATGTGGATTCGGTACAACTCGAAATTATTAATCCAAACATCAACAATACAGTCATAAATAATGGGTATTTTTGACTTGTTTTAACCCAGGAATGAAACATCATACTACAAACTTACAAAATCAAAATCACATTCGCTTTTTAAAATCGGCATTTTGGTTGGGTTTGTCGGCATTTGGTGGTCCCCAGTTGCATTTACCGTATTTTAAGAAAGAGTTAGTAGACAAGCATCAATTCATTACTCATAAAGAACTTATAGAAATCAATGCATTTTGTAATGCGCTTCCGGGTCCCAGCACCACCCAAACCATCAGTACAATTGGATTAAAAATAGGCGGAAAACGTTTATCGGCTTTAACCTTATTTGCTTGGGCACTTCCGGGTGCCATTTTCATGACCATTTTAGCGTTTCTTCCTTCATTAATTCCTTCAACCTATTTGCGATTCCTGCCTCCGGTTGTGGTGGCCTTTATGGTATTTGGAGTTTACACCATGTTCAAATGGCTGGTTCCCAATGCCATAAATATTGGCATTTTCATACTCATTGGAATAGCAGGATTTGTATTTCATTCTCCTTGGATCTTCCCTTTAGGAATCTTGATCTCGGCGGTGATTAGTGCATATTTTCAACCCGAATTACCATCCCCAGAAATTAAAACAGAAAAATCGCAAGAAAACACAACGATATCTGATCATTCACGAATTTCCACTGATCATTCACGCATTTCCACGAAATCAGACTACAAACAACCCAAACTACACAAAATCAAATCGCATCTCACCCCCAAAACGCGAAAAAAAATGCGCAAGCTTTCATATAACTTGGGGTGGTTCTTTTTCATTGGTTTTTTGGGATATTTTCTGGCTCAAATTCCCGGCAGTAAGGTAAATTCATTCCTTGTGCAACTTTTTGAAAACACCTATCGGATGAGCGCTCTTTCTTTTGGCGGGGGAAACATTCTCGCCGCTATGATGTTGGAAGAATTCGTGCAGATCACCCATCGCGTTAGCATGACTCAATTCAACTTTGGCATGGCAATGATTCAAGCCGCACCTGGCCCCAATTTTAATTTGGCTGTGTATATGAACACCCTAGCCATGAACAACTTTAATGGAGCTTGGCACCTTCAAATTTTAGCGAGTATTATTGGGCTTATTTCCGTTTTCCTTCCGGGATTGCTGTTGGTATTTTTCGCCTATCCCGTTTGGTCGAAATTGCAATATACCCGCATCATTCAGAAAACTACCCCTGGATTATTTGCCGCATCCATTGGATTCATTTTATCCGCTACACTCGCCATTTCTCAAGATTGGATTTCTCAATTTCAAATGCTCACATCCGTACAAATCACCCTTCAAATTGTCGTATTTTTATCGGCTTTAATTATGCAATCTTCCGGAAAGGTGCAAACGCCGTTGGTCGTTTTATTCGGCTTGATTGTAGGATGGCTCATGCCTCTATAGAATTATTTCGGTATATTCGTATCTTTATGAGAATCGCGGATAAACTGCACATAAAACCTCTTGCTCTACTTGTGTTTATGGTAACCATATTCTTCCATAAAACAAGCACTGCTCAGTCCGTTAAAAAAGGACAAAATCACTTCATACTTTTTACGGGTTTAGTTTTAACTACCGATAGTTTAAAACCGATTCCATTTGTTAATATTCGCAGCCACCGCAGAGGCCTTATTGGATTTTCGGATATCAATGGATATTTCGATGTCGTAGTAAAAAAAGGGGATACCATTTATTTTGAACAAATTGAAAAGAAAGGATCCTGGCACGTTGTACCCGACACCCTTACGGGTAATCGATACAATGTAGTTAAACTGCTTACTCAGGATACAGGGTATATTTCTGATATTTTTATTCGTGCACTTCCGCTAAAAACACTGTTTGCCCATGAATTTGTTCATCGCGACATTCCTGATGATGCGTTAGAACGCGCACGTAAAAACCTCGAGAACGAAGCGGTTAAAGAGGAACTTAGATTGCGACCTGCTGATGCACATCAAGCACAGTCCTTGTTAGCAACTCAACGCGCTCAGCAATTGTATTACTACAATCAAGTCCCACCACAAAATTATTTGAGTCCAGTAGCTTGGATGCAATTCTTCAACGCTTGGAAACGCGGTGATTTCAAAAAGAAGAAAAAGCCCACCAGCACCTACGTTTCGCCGTATTGATTAACGGATGCATTTGATTTAAATTCGTTTACTACTCCTCAATACAAATTGTATATCAAAAGTCCAACTAGAATAATGCATCAGAATTCTAATTAGTCTTCAATATTCAACCATTATTCCCCCGAATAAATAGAATTTCTGCGTGTACTCATTAACAATTCGGTTGAAATCGGCATAGAGATTCCCAATAATTCCACCAAGCGAATCGACCAATAACTTAACTGAAATTTCCAACCCGATAACTCAAACTTAGGCGGATGTACTCCCAATACTTGCGCCAATTCTTGCATTAAATATCGAAAAGTCAAATTATGACTAACCATCAAATGACGTTTACCGTAATTGGATTCTTGAGTAAGCATCGTTAAAGCCGAATAAGCTAGATCATCCACAAAAACAAAACCATTGGAACCAGCTGGATAAGCAGGGATTCCTTTTCGTACGGTATTCGCAACTTGTTCTGAACTGGTGTGCGCTTCACCAAATCCTAAAATCACACCGGGATTCAAAATCAACACCTGCAACCCTTCTTCCTTACCACGCCACACTTCCATTTCGGCTAAGTACTTACTGTTCGCGTAGGCTGTATTATACTTTGAATCCACCCATTCAGAATCAATTCGAATCGGCTGATCATTTTCAGGTCGCCCCAAAGCAGCAATGGAGCTAATGTGCACGAATTTTTTAACCCCTTTTTTCAAACACGCATTAATTAAATTACGCGTTCCATCGGTATTTTCTTGAATCATTCTGTCTTCCGACTTTTTATCAAACGAAACTATTGCTGCACAATGCATTACAACGTCGTACGAATCATCGAGAATATCAAGAATATCATCGGTGTCCTGCAAATCCATTTCTACCCATTGGGGTTGAAAATCTTGAATTTTGGAAACAGCGGTTTGAGAATAATTATCAGCTTTATTTCTGTTGTCAGTCGTATTAATGTTGGGAACGGCTTGCTGGTCATTTGCAGGAGAACTTTGTTCAGCAACTTGATTTAACGCTTGCGATAAATTAAACGTTAACACATTTTTCAGTTGTGGCAAACCTACACGTGACTTCAACTGCGCCACTTGTTCCACGCTCAGAAAATCAGATTTCGTATCAGATTGTACGTTCAAATTCAATACTTCGGAACTCGAACCTTGTGCTGCATTATACTCTTTCGATGAACCACTGTTCGTTAACGGATTACTGTTGTTCGGACCATTCGAATACCACTTCCTAACTGATTCAAACAAGTGCATTTTGCTATTTGCGCGCTTGTTCAAAACCACTTCGTGACCCATTAAATGGGCTTGATAGGCCATGTGACTTCCCACAAAACCCGTTGCACCCGTAATTAAGATTTTCATGGGTTTGCTGGTTTAATAGCAGCAGAATCATTCATTTTTTGGATATATTCCAATTGTTGTTCGGGCGTTACCATGCCTTTTTCAATAAAAAACACCATGGTTTTAGCTTGCTTTCCAATGTCGGTATCTGCGTAATGCTCAACAAGGTATTTGTAGTATTCCAAGGCTTTGTCATAAATGCCATTTTGCTCGTAATAATGCGATGCCACCACTGCACTCTCTAATTTGCGTTCCTTGCTACCGTTAAAGTTTTGCAAATAATATTCCGCCCATTGGGCTGCTTTTACTCCGTGATTCTTGCGCTCTTGAATCAAAACCGCATAGTAGCAGAAATTTTCACTTTTGGGATGTTTGGGATTGGCTTGAGCAAACGCAAACAACATGGAATCCGCATTTTTAGGCAATGAATCAACATTCATTTTAGGGGTTAATTTCGCCTCGAACGGCTCAATGCTCTGCAAATCTTTGTCCACTTTAGAAACACATCCCCAGACAACAAAAAACAACACCCCGATTACACGACTCATTTTTGACATAGGGCAAATTTACAACGATTTAGACAATGTTAAAAACTTGGTTTCAGAGTCTGTGATTATTTGGGTAAAATTGCATTAATGAGTGAAAATCAATTAGCCCAACCCCAATATACGGAAAACGAAATCCGAAGTCTGGATTGGAAAGAACACATTCGCCTGCGACCCGGTATGTACATCGGTAAATTGGGCGATGGTAATTCCCCCGACGATGGAATTTACGTACTCATCAAAGAAATCATCGATAACTCCATCGATGAACACGTTATGGGGAACGGTAAAAAAATCGATATCACCATTGACGATAAAAGAGTAGCCATTAGAGATTACGGTCGCGGTATTCCTTTGGGAAAGGTGATTGATTGCGTTTCCAAAATCAATACAGGAGGTAAATACGACAGTCGCGCATTCCAAAAATCGGTCGGTTTGAACGGTGTGGGTACCAAAGCGGTAAACGCTCTAAGTAGCTACTTTTCTGTTCAATCGTTTCGCGATGGCAAAACCAAAAAAGCGGAATTCAATCAAGGAAACTTGACCAATGATGCAGCTGAAGAACCCACCACCGAAACCAATGGAACGCGTATCATTTTTGAACCCGATGGAACCATCTTCAAAAACTACCGTTTCATCCACGATTTTATTCGTGAACAGGTAAAAAACTATACCTACCTCAACTCGCAACTTACCATTCGATACAACGGCGAATCCTTTGCATCGAGAAGAGGTTTGATGGATTTGCTGGAAAGCAAAGTAACTCCCGAAGCGGCACTTTACCCCGTTATACATATCCAAGCCGAAGACTTTGAAATTGCCTTCACCCATACCGAAGCATACGGAGAAGAATATTACTCATTTGTAAACGGACAGTACACCACTCAAGGCGGTACGCATTTGGTGGCTTTCCGCGAAGCATTTGTAAAAACCATCCGCGAATTCTATAAAAAAGATTACGATGCCAGCGATATCCGCAGTTCGATCACCGCGGCGGTCAGCGTTCGTGTGGTTGAACCTGTGTTTGAAAGTCAAACCAAAACCAAATTAGGTAGTACCGAAATCGCACCCGACGGCCCAAGTATGAAGTCCGCTATGATGGATTTCATCAAAAAGCACGTCGACGATTACCTGCATAAAAATCCAGCAACGGCAGATGCCCTGATTAAGAAAATCCTTCAGAATGAGCGCGAACGCAAGGACATGGCTGGAGTTCAAAAACTGGCTAAAGAACGGGCAAAACGCGCCAATCTTCACAACAAGAAACTTCGCGATTGCCGTATTCACTTGCCTGACGCTAAAAAAGACGAGCGTTACGAGTCCACACTCTTCATCACGGAGGGAGATTCAGCGTCTGGAAGTATTACCAAAAGCCGAAATCCCGATCTTCAAGCCGTATTCAGTTTACGTGGTAAACCCTTGAACTGCTATGGATTAAAGAAGAAAGTGGTGTATGAAAACGAAGAATTCAACTTGCTTCAACATGCCCTTGACATCGAAGAATCATTAGAAAATCTGCGCTACAACAAAATTGTCATAGCAACGGATGCCGACGTGGACGGCATGCACATTCGTTTGTTGATGATGACGTTCTTCTTGCAGTTTTTCCCGGACTTGGTGAGAAACGGACATTTATACATCCTCCAAACCCCGTTGTTCCGCGTAAGAAACAAGAAAGAAACCATTTACTGTTTCAGCGATAAAGAACGCGTAGATGCGATTGCGAAATTGGGCAACAAACCTGAAATCACACGATTCAAAGGATTGGGTGAAATTTCACCCGACGAATTCGGTGGGTTTATTGGTCCCGACATCCGATTGGAACCCGTAATTTTAAAAGAAGACACCAGCGTGGAGCGTCTTTTAAAGTACTACATGGGCAAAAATACACCGGAGCGACAAGAGTTCATTATCGATAACCTCGTTGTTGAAACCAACGATTTGGAAATCGTGAAAGCACCCAATACCGAAGAAGCCAATGAATTGGCTGAAGCTTAAATCGGTTGCTGAAAATTATCCAGTATTTCGCTGGGTTTTCCTCGCCATTGCCATCGCATTTTCCATCATGGCTTGGGAGCGAATTCTCTATGCAGACGCGGCTTTCACGGCCTTTAACGTACTGAATTTATTACCTGCTGTTGAACATCATCGCTACACGCAATGGTTGGTGCTTGCACCTGCGTATTTGGGCGTTAAACTGGGGTTACCCATACAATTTATCATTGTATTATTATCGTTAACACCGGTTTGTTTGGCTTGGCTGATTGCTGAATTCCTCCGCAAATCCCGAAACGATATTTCCGGGTTGCAACTGCTGTATTTTCCGGCTATTTTCTTGATTTCTGGGCCGGATTTTCAATTTTTAGGCACTGCCGAAATGATTAGTGCGTTGATTTTTGCAGGAGCTTTCGCGCTGGATCGAACTCCTATACCAAGTACCATTTGGCTTACCCTGTCCTACCTCGCGCATCCCGGCATCCTTCCCGCTCTGTTCTTCTTATTGATAATCAAAGAATTCTGTTGGAAAAATTACGTCGTAGTTATCTTGGTTGTAATTTTAAAACAGCTGCTCATTCCGCCCAATCCCTACGAAGTCGGCATTCTACAAAAACTCAACATTCAAGATGGACTCGCATTTTTCAATAGCTGGGGATTCAATTATTTTATTTCTTCTCTTTTCGGGGGATGGGCAACGCCGTACCTCCTCATTTTTCTGCTGATTTTAATATACTCGGATCTCAAAAATCGTTTGTTTTTGGGTATTGGCGTGCTCATTTCCTTGTTTCTGGCGTTCATTTATCGAGAAGGCGAAAGCGACATGATGATGCAAAAGAGTTTTGCACCCATATTGCCTATTTTGTGGTTTTTAGCTACCAAGAATTCAGCTCGAAACCAGCTCAAACCCAACCCGAATTCCGCTGTAAACACTATACTTCAGCCACTATACAAACTAAAAACAGCATCCAAAATCCATTATCATTCGATCCGTAATACCGTTCTGATATTTTGTTGTCTCTGGGGAAGCTTTTACGTCTTGCGCTCCTATCAATTCCACCACTCGCGATTGAAACTGCTCGATTTAAAATTAACTACGCTCTCCCATCCCGCGAAAAAAGCCGTGGGCCCCGAATACTTCCACCCCGACCAATTTAAAATCAACTGGGCCATTCCCTATGAATCGCTCATGCGATCCGCTTACTTATCCTCCTGCTATTTGAACTCCTACACTTTGAACTCCTCCATTTTCGACTCGACCTCATTCGACTCCTCCTCCTTGGCCCCCTCCTCTTCTGCCAACAGCCCGAGCCCGACAAAAAATACGTTGAACAGCGTTAAAAAAACGATAAAAATTAACACCTTCTGCATCGTAAACGATTCCAATGAGGCCATAAAAAAGCCCCTAGGAATTGATCAATTCTTAGGGGCTCCATTTGCTTATCCCATTCAAGTGAAGGATTTAAACCCTACCTACTTCAACGGATTATCCAAGGATAAGTACCTTTGGATGGGATCAAATTAGTAGCGGTATTCGTCGCGCTTGAACGGTCCAGTAAGCGATACACCGATGTAATCTGCTTGCTCTTGAGTCAATTCAGTTAACTCAACGCCGATTTGCGCCAGGTGCAAACGAGCTACTTTCTCATCCAAATGCTTAGGAAGTACATACACTTGGTTTTCGTAGTTGCTGTGGTTATTCCACAACTCCATTTGAGCCAACGTTTGGTTGGTGAAACTGTTACTCATAACGAAGCTCGGGTGACCCATTGCGCAACCCAAGTTCACCAAACGACCTTCTGCCAAAACGATGATTTCTTTAGAATCTACATTGAAAACATCCACTTGAGGTTTGATGGTATATTTGGTGTTACCGTAATTCTTGTTCAACCAAGCCATATCGATTTCGTTGTCGAAGTGACCGATGTTACAAACGATGGTTTTATCGTTCATCAAACGGAAATGCTTTTCAGAAACGATGTTGCAGTTACCGGTAGCGGTTACCACGATGTTTGCTTGAGGAATAGCTGTTTCTAAGCGCAACACTTGGAAACCATCCATAGCCGCTTGCAAAGCACAAATTGGATCGATCTCGGTAACGATAACACGAGCACCAGCACCTCTTAAACTTTCAGCAGAACCTTTTCCTACGTCGCCATATCCACAAACAACAGCTACTTTACCAGCCATCATGATGTCGGTAGCACGACGGATCGCATCCACCAAACTTTCTTTACATCCGTATTTGTTGTCGAATTTGCTCTTGGTTACAGAGTCATTGATATTGATTGCTGGAATAGGCAAAGTACCATTCACAACGCGCTCGTACAAACGGTGAACACCGGTAGTAGTTTCTTCAGAAATACCTTTGATTGCAGCAACTAATTCAGGGTAACGATCTAAAACCATATTGGTTAAATCCCCACCATCGTCCAAAATCATGTTCAATGGTTGTCGATCTTCGCCGAAGAATAAAGTTTGCTCGATACACCAATCGAATTCCTCTTCGTTCATACCTTTCCAAGCATAAACAGGAATACCTGCAGCAGCAATAGCGGCAGCAGCGTGATCTTGAGTTGAGAAGATGTTACAAGAACTCCAAGTAACCTCAGCACCCAATTCTACCAATGTTTCAATTAACACGGCAGTTTGGATGGTCATGTGAAGACAACCTGCAATACGAGCACCGCTTAAAGGCTTAGACTGGCCATATTCAGCTCTCAATGCCATCAAACCGGGCATTTCCGCTTCCGCCATTTTAATTTCTTTGCGACCCCACTCTGCAAGTGTGATGTCTTTTACTTTGTAAGGAATGTATGTTGAATTAGTTGACATGTTTTAAAATAAAATGCAAATTTACGAAAATTTTAGAACCCGCAGTTGCATCCACCCTTTTTCTGTGTGCGAGATTTGTAGTTTTTACTTCCACAAGATGACACCGAAGCGCTCAATACGCCCACGCACAACAACAAGGCAATCCATTTATAACGTTTCATAGTACTTTGTTTAAACAAAAATAACACCATTTTGGTCTATCAAAAGTACTCGTTTCCCATTAATTCGAGAAAAAAACGCACCTTTGCACCGAATTTGACTATGACATTACTTTCCATTTTAGATTTAGCACAAGATTGGCTATTGCATTTAGACGACAAATTGCAGGAAATCGTAGGAACCTACAAAACCCTCACCTACTTCATTTTGTTTGCCATCATCTTTGTGGAAACTGGACTGGTGTTGATGCCCTTCCTACCCGGTGATTCCCTATTATTCGCAGCAGGCAGTATTGCCGCCCTCGATGATACGCTCAACGTATATTACCTCATTCCCTTGCTGATTTTCGCTGCTTTATTGGGGGATAATACCAATTACTTTATCGGTTCCAAAATAGGCACGCGCATTTTCGACCTCAAATGGAAATTCCTCAAACGAGAATATTTGACCAAAACCGAAGAATTCTACGAAAAACACGGGGGGTACACCTTGATCATGGCGCGTTTCGTTCCCATTGTTAGAACATTCGCTCCTTTTGCCGCAGGCATGGGTTCCATGACCTACCGCAAATTCATTGGTTATTGCATTTCCGGTGCGGTATTGTGGGTTACATCCATTACCCTGTTGGGATATGCTGTTGGCGATTTACCTTGGGTAAAGAACAACTTTGAAACCGTAGTATTTGCCATCATTGGATTCTCCGTTGCACCCATGATTTACAAATACCTTCAATCCAAATGGAAAAAATAATCCGACTCGGATTAATTGGAAAACCCATTTTCCACTCCAAAAGTCCAGAAATTTTCGCTGGTTTCTTTTCGGGGGAAGGCATCTCGGATGCGCAATATCAACTGTTTGAACTCAATCACATTGATGAACTCCCCGACTTAATTGCTAAAAATCCATTGCTGGGCGGATTCAACGTTACCATCCCCTATAAAACGGAAATCTTCAAGTATTTATCGCGGATTGACCCAAAAGCCGAAGCCATTGGAGCTGTAAATACGGTGAAAATCATCAGAAATCCGTTGAATGAATACAACAGCCATCCCCCGAAGAATGATGCCCGTAACATTGAATATGGAATTGAATCAACCAATGAACCAGGGTCAATCCTTGGATCGAAAATCGAATCCAACGTTCAATTAATCGGGTACAACACGGATTTCGACGGTTTTGAATTCGCATTAAAATCCCTTCCTCATCAGAATTTTGAGCAAGCATACATTCTGGGAACGGGTGGTTCTTCCAAAGCCGTTGCAGCCGTTTTGACAAACTGCCAAATACCCTTTAAAAAGGTAAGTCGAAATTTGAAGGAGGGCAATAATTCTATTAATCAGAGCGTTAGAGCAAGCTCCGAACAGAATTGCAATTCAAAAGAAATAAAGGGAATTTTGGACGAGTTTTCAAAATCAGAATTCAATATCAGTACTATCCGCTATGAGGAGTTTCTGAATTCAGAATTTCCTGAAAACACCTTGATCATCAATACCACACCTTTAGGTATGTGGCCGGAAGTGGAAAGTTGTCCCCCGATACCGTGGAATAAACTACCTAAAAGCACACAATTCATCGATTTGGTTTACAAGCCCCAAGAAACCCAACTACTCAAAGAAGTCAAATTGCGTGGACTTTTAGGAATCAACGGACTTTCCATGCTTCAGAATCAGGCAGAAAAAGCTTGGGAGATATTCAAAAAATAAACGACCTTTCATTTTTTAGCAAAAAAATAGTCGCTGCATTAAACAGCGACTATCAACAACTAATTCTACTTTGAATTAATCAACAATTACCATTTGTAGAAAGCTCCTAATTTGAAGTTTTGACCTAATGAATATTGGTAAGTATTTTCAGCGGTAAGGTTATAATTATACCCTACTGTAACCCCCAAATTTTTATAAACCAATTGATTCACACTTACAGCCACTGGGAAATAAATCTGATGGTCTACAAAATACACTTGATTGGTTTCAGGTTGAAAAACAACTTCATTACTTTGAGGATTCAAATAAGGTTTCCAACCCATTTGAATATCACGAGTTGTTAAGGTAGCCATACCAGCACCTGCGGCAACATTGAGACTTCCTGATTTCCAATTTAAAACTTTGGAAGAAGCCATCAGATTCAGGTGGGTCATATCCATAAATCCACCGTAATTTTTATTCAAATTCACTTTGTTTTCTTGGTAAGAAACGGTGGAATAACCTACTTCTGCACGCAAATCGATTTTTTTAGTCAATTTAAGTTCATAACCTAATTGAACGGAGTAATTTGCTGAAGATTCTGAAAATACCTTTTCAGAAAAATTCAACAAGCCATAGCTAACATCAATTCTTTGAGGAATTGACTGAGATTTCACTGCAGCCACTGCCAACAGCAGAGCGAGTGTAGAAATTGAAGTGCGAATCATTTTTTTCATAACAACATAAATGGTGTTTTATCAAATTTACAATATGGTTTTGTCAATAGCATTACTAAAATTGGTGAAAATTTTTACGATAAAATCCCAAACTCAATTGTGTGTAACACTAAAACTAAACAATGCAAACTTATAAACTTTCACAAAATCGGAATTAGTGAATTTTAACTAAAAATTTGTGTGAAATTTGGCAATATTATTCCAAAATCATACCAAAAAGAAAATCACCCAAATACAGTCAGTTGTGTGATATTTTAATATCATGATTGACAATTAAGCTTCGACTAATTTTGTGCATCATTAACTATAAATATTAAAAATATGGCATTAACACCTGAACAAAAAAGGGCAATAGCTTGGGTAGACTATGCAGCTGGTTTAGCATCAGTTGAAACAGGTCCTTTAAGTTTTGCTATTGGTGCAGCAGCATCTATGGCTTACTACTATGACAAGAAAGCAAGTGAAGGATGGGGAATAGTATTCTACCCTCCTCAACCAATTCCAAGCACTAGCAATGACCTAGGTATACTTCACAATTTAACATGTGAGCAATTGGTTGCCAATGGATTCACTCAATCTAATTATGACAATATTATACAATCCGCAAGTGAAGTTAGGCCAGATTTATCCACAGAATTAAATGCAATTACTATATCATATTTCAATGAAAAAGTGAATTCGGTACAATTAATTGATTTAATAACGCCGGAAAGTGAACTAGAGTTCACATTAAATATAATTCCATTAAACGTTTATGATCAAAATATTTTCTTGCAAACATTAAATATTTTGCAAAACGCAAATGAAACTGAATGGGTCAATAATTTAAATGATTTGATTTTACAAATTTCTAGTTTCACCTTATCTGAAACAGAGAAAACAGGATTAATAAATTCACTTCAGATTTTAAAACACAGTTTTGTGCTTTGGGGAAGTTAAAAAAAACTATTTGGTTAATGGCTTTAATGGGCTTCATTAATGCCATTTTCATTTACGTGAGTCTTAAAATAGACAAGGAATTTAATTTAACTTTCCTACAAATATTTTTTAATGTTGTAGTATTAAAATCTATAATCTTGAATCTGAGGAACTGATTTTACTTATAGTAGCATTCTATAAAATCTATTGGGGTCTAGAAAAAGATGAATATGCACTAATCGATTATACACATACGTTGTGACTTGTAAGTGGTTGCTTTTTTCGACTGATTGCAAATATAGTTTTAAGTATTTGAATTTTGAAATGTTCAATTCAAACAGAATTGAGCTCTGTTGCGGAGCAACTTACAAGGGATAAATTGTTCCGACGAAAACAATAGGGAGACACATCCCATTGCGTCTCACTTTTTATTTATTTTTCGAGTGTTATGTCTAGATACCCCCAATCATGCTACCTATTCATTTGGTGTAAGAAAATTCAGTGTTTGATATGGACGCTCATTGTTATAATCGATTATCCAGGGCTCAGTCATCTGGTTTGCATGTTCTAGTGAAAAGAAAAGATTTGCATCTAATATCTTAACGGCAAGTTCTATTAAAACGTTCAATGATGGGCATTTTGTTGTGGTTTCACCTTTTGGATATTTACCGATTCTATTCCCTTATTACTGAGCCAATATTAGAATCTTGCAAATGTAAACTCAGAGCCGTTGTCTATTCTAATTCTTCTGACATTATCAAGAGAATCAGACATAAAATCCATAGCCCATTCCATATTGGGAGCTAAGGGAACTTCAATGGGATTTGATGGGTTAACCGTTTTTAGGCTTTTCATCCGTTAGTACAAGCTAAATCCAACTTGTTCATATACCCTCCTGATTTTTGATACACCCAATTCCGGATGCTTTCTTTGCACCTTTACAATTACTTTTCTTTTACCCAATTTACTTGTTCCCACAACTTCTTCAATAGCATTAATTACAACTTCATCTTTCTTGGGCATTTGCTTTTGATAATACTTTGATGTTCGTGAGCAATTTAAAATTCTACACGCCTTAGCATGGCTTAATCCCCTAAATACTGACTTTACATAGGTTAAGCATTGCTATTTCTCATAAGACGTTACCACTTATTTGAATTGACCTCCTTGAGAACATCAATCTATAATTATTGGTCTGCAACAATCCTTTTTAACCTTAAATTCTCCGATTCTAATTCCTTCACTTTGTGGAGTTCAGAGTATGTCATACTAGCATACTTGCTCTTCCAATTGTAAAATGTTGGTTCCGAAATGCCATTCTCTCGGCAAATCTCATTTACCTTCTTGCCAGTTTCTTGTGATTTCAAAATCTTCAAAATCTGAGCTTCTGTAAATCTTGTTTTTTTATTTTTTTGCACTTGTAAAAGCTAATACTCTAATTCTTAACTTGACACAAAAAATCATCCCTTTACCAAATTAGTACATTGCATTGAAATACCCCTAAAAACACTAACTTCCTACATTGAATATTTGGTTAAGCGGTGACCAATTGTAGTGTGCACTAGCCCCAAAAATAATATTTTTAACTTTTTACTGACATAATTCTATTATGTATATTTAAAAAATTCTAAACTACTTGCGACAAAATTCAATCTTTCATGAACAATAAACATCTAATCACTCTTTCGGAAGCACAGGAAATGACACATGCATTTCAAAATTCTAGCCAATTTCAAAACCTAACTAAAGCTTGTATGATTGACAAAAATGCGTATCAACAAGTCATCGATCAACCTGGCTGTGTTGGATTAAGGACTTATTTCGCATTGAATTCATCACAGATGCTAACAATTGTCGTAGTCGGTGTGGACGAAAACGGAAACGACTTGACTAGTGGAATTATATTGAACAAATCTGATGATTGTCCAACATTCTGTGCTAACAATTCTCTGTTAATGTAAATAATCTTGTTGGCTTTCTACTTAAACATAGAGCTTTTTTTAATTTTGGTGTTATTCATCCAAACTAGCCTAAATCTCTGGTTATCTCCAAATTCGATTAGAAATTCAACTGAATTAAAGATCTATGTTTATATTTTATTTTTAAATAAAATGGCGTATCTGATTTTCAAAAAATCGGATGCGCTGTATTATTTTTTTCACTCAGCTGCCCCTCTAGGCATTATTTTAAGTCTATGGTGGAGAGGAAAAAACCAATTTGATAGAATCATTTTTTCACTGCTTTTGGGGACGCTTTTTGTTTGGTACCTTTCTAATGATTTATTGTATTTCATTTTATACACTGTAGCAATTATGACATTAATAAACAAGGCTATTAACCTTGCTAGTGGTCCGAGCTCAACAATGAAAAAATCCTTTTTACCTATAATACTATCGATAGATTTGTTTTTTGCATACATTTCTGTAATACTAAATATAGAGGAAATCGATTGGAGTAGATCATTTTATATTTATTATTTGAAATACTTAATCATGCCATTTTCATTAATAACATTAATACTAATTTATGACAATAACAGGCGACATTCTACTTATTAGTTTATTTGCAATTATTTTACCCTCTTTATTAATATTATTTGGCACAGCAATTTACAGTATAACAATTATCAACAGATACAAAAAAATAGTTTCAAGGTTATATAGGGCTAGTTTTAAAGGAATTGATAGTGAAAGAAAAAGAATCGCAAGTGAATTACACAATCAACTTGCTGTACACTTTATTAATATTAATACTGATTTCGATGAAATCCGGAAGACCATTGACAAAAAACAAGAAGATCAATTCAAGAAATTAGAATTAAACCTGGATCTATTAAAAGATGATCTCCATACCACCATTGAAAATTTATACCCCAAGGAATTGGTAGCATTCGATTGGGAAAAAAGTTTACTTAAATTATCACAACAAATGACTAATTCTGTTACGAGTGTATCATTTGAATCATTTGCAAATAATTATCCACCCCAAGAAAAACTCCCACATGTATTTTGGGTTGTGCAAGAGATTATCACAAATGCAATAAAGCATGCCAAAGCAAAGAGGGTAATTGTATCAATCATGGATGAGAATAAAAACTTCATTATTTCAATTCATTACAAATCAATAATAAGTTCTACATCATGGATACATGGTACACCCAATAAACGCGACGATGGAATGGGACTTTGTATTATTAAAGATAGACTTAAAATTGTGGGAGCCACAGAAAAAATTGATATACAAAATAGTATAGTAACACATACAATTTCAATTCGAAATGAAAATACTGCTAATTGACGATCATTACGCAATTCTGTCAATTTTAGAACAGAGTATCCTAAAAATTGTGCCGAGTGCTGAAATTATTAGTTGTCTGTCACTAATTGAAGCAACGCCATTATTAACTAGAGAAAACCAAATAAACTATGTTATTACTGATTTAGAACTATTTGAAGGATGTAATTTAGAAATATTAGAAGTCAGTAAAATGCTCCGAATTCCCAGTTTAATTTACAGTTCACATGTGAATCAAATTTTATTATCTGAAGCAAATAAACTCAACGTAAAATGTTACATTTCCAAAAAATCAAATTTAATTCATTTGGAGTTGGGCTTAAAAGCACTGCTTAAAGGAAGTATTTATTTTTGTCCTGAAGTTTTAAAAGTTCAGGACTCGAACAATCAATATAAAGAAACGCAAAAATTAGAAATAACTAAGGGTCAAAAAAAAATTATTGATTTGCTATCTAAAGGATATAGCAGGTTTGAAATTCGTGACGTACTAAATATTTCACTAAATACTGTAAACAATCAAATAGCTCGAGCCCGTGAATTAAATGATTGTTCAAACACTGAAGAACTCCTGCGCCGTTTTAATTTTTGGGATAACACTTAAACTTTGGAAATATTTATTTGTCGGCAATGTAAGTTCAAACAACTTTAACACTGTTTTTAATTTCCAAAAATCAAATGATCAACAGATCACAAACCAATTCGACTCAATCAATAATAATACGAATTTTCAACATACTCTCATCCCATGCACAAAATTCTGGTACTTGAGGATCATCCCGCAATTCATGATTACATATTGAAAGCAGTTAATGAATTAAATCTTGACATCCGAATGGAGTTTACAACCAATTCAGAAGACGCACTGCTAAAGTTGAAATCCAATTTGCCGCCTGACTATTTCATAAGTGATATTCAATTAAACGACAGAAAAGTAACCATAGCTATTGAAACTGCATCAATTCGAAAAATTCCATTCATGGTTTATTCGTCTTTTGCACACAAAACATTAACTAACTTATTTGACCAACTAGGAGGAATTTCCTATGTGAGCAAATCTTCACCCTTTCATGAATTGGTTTCAGGCATCCGTCATTTAATCAGCAAAAAACCATTCAAATGTCTTAAAACACTTGAAAATTTAAATTCAAATAAGAATTCCCAAATAGAAATTCAAAAACCTGAATTCTCACACTCAGAGCAACAAATAATTTTGTGTGCCATTGAAGGTCTCAGCATTAAAGAAACTGCTCAAAAATTACATAAATCCACCAGCACTATAAGCAATCAACGAATTAGTCTTATGCTTAAAAACGAGTGTAATATGCAGGAACTTATTAGAAGTTATCTTTACTGGTATTCTGAAGGATAACTACCGAACTGAACATAACCAAACTACTCAAAGAAGCCAAATCGCGTGAGCTATTAGGAATCAACGGACTTTCCATGCTTCAGAAGCAGGCAGAAAAAGCTTGGGAGATATTTAAAGGGTGATTTTTAAAGTTGACATAATTAATGCCATTCCCTCAAATCACTATCTTCTAATCAAATATTCTTGGTTTACTAATGTGTAACTGCCATTTTTAAATGCTTTGAACTTAGAATCATAAATAGTTAAATCCAATCTCTTTTTTGTGTTTTTCTCTACAGCAAAAGAAACTCCCACATTTTCAGAAACAAATTGATAAGTGCTATCGCAGACAAAACCCTTATAATCACTTAGATTATTATTGTCAATTCTAATTGTGCCTTCTGGAATTTCACCATCTAAAGTTATAAATTCTGGCTTGAATCGTGATTTCTTTATGTTTAATACGTTTTAAAGTTACTATTTTTTCCATTTTTAAAACGTACTCTTTTCGGGGGAGCTTACAACAACAACATCTTTGTATTACTTCTTGTCGAATTTCTTTTTTTACTTCTACTAGTTCAGCATTTTCTTCTTTGATTTCTTGACTATCTTTATTGATAAATTCCTGATGCTCAAATACTTGTTACTGTGACTCACTTTCTTGTTTGTCTATTGAACTGCAAGAAAATAGTAATGTTAATAATACTAGGTTTGTTATTTTCATAAAATTCTTGTTTGAAGTTCTTTTATAAATTTATTCCAATCGTAGGGGGATTTTTGATGGTTTAAAGCATAGCCAAACTTATTTATTGAGATAAAAACTAAGTCATATTCTCCATTAGAGAAGCCATCGAGTACAGGCAAATTATAACTATGATAAGATTTAGGACCTTTTGCTATTTTCCAAAATAAACTAGGATTCTTTTCTTCTAAAAATTGAGCTACCAATAGACCAAAATCTACTACAACAGCCAACCCTTGATTATTCAGCTTCATTCCTCCATCAAATTCACGAATGGTATGAAAGTGCTCATTCTGTATAAGATAGAAAACTTTTCTGTTAACTTCAGTTATCAACTTT
Source organism: Chitinophaga pinensis (assembly GCA_945890895.1). Lineage (GTDB taxonomy): Bacteria > Bacteroidota > Bacteroidia > NS11-12g > UBA955 > VMCP01. The sequence continues at coordinate 20,963 of CAMDDG010000007.1, forward strand.
AAATTATTTTCGAAATTCGTGTAATTATTGATGTATTGAAGTAGAAATTTAACCCTTTCATATCTTACAGAAAGAAACCAGTCAAAATAGGCTTGAGCTTCTTTTTTATTCCAATTTTGAGCTCCTTTTTCAGCAAGCTCGTTTGGTGGCATAAATAATGGATATTCACTCATTGTATCAATTTAAAATGTTTGACCTGTATCTGTTAATTTAATTTCACTTTTGCCTGCTTCTCGCAATTTTTTATTAAGCCCATCAACATAGTTTTTAAATCCATCTGTATAACCTCCTTTTCCTGTTTTTTCATGCTTATTCCCTATTCGTTTTTATAAACACTAACTATTGATAGTCCGTATTTTTTATAGTTCAATGAGTAGTCTTTTATTTCATCTGCATTTTTTAAGCCAACTATATCTACAATAACACTTTGAAGTTTATTTTGGGGTTCACTTATTAAACTCTCTGGGGCATAAACTGTTTTTGTCTGCTTTTTATCGGTTTTATAATAAACTTCATTTGTATAAACAATATAATCACTTGCTTAATTAGAAACTTTTGCATTTGACAAAGACAAAACTATTCCTTCTTTATTACCTGTAATTCCCCAATTTTTGGCTTTAATATAAACAGGTCTAACTACCTGTTCTAAATTAACAGTAATCATATTTTCTTTTGCTGGTAAAAATTCCTCTTTCCTCCATGGACGATAATACAAGTAACCTCCTGCAATTAAAGCTACTAAAACCAATAATAATAATCTTTTCATTTTACTAATAGCGTTTATTTCATCTTTTCAAAATAATATAAATCTCCAAACATTTTTCCGTTCTCTTCTTCACAGTGAATGAAGATCTCTTGGGGTATGCTATCTCTAAAACTTATTCGTGTTGTTTGATTGCAGCTGTTGGATTTTTGTTGAATTATTAATGTGTCATTTACTACTCTAGGTAAAATTTCAAAACTACCACCAACATAATATGACCCCAAAACACTATTATTCTCATTATATAAATAGATTGAAGAATTTGCTCGTTTAGAATCTTCGTAAAGACCGCTTAATATTGTGTAAGCAACAAATTTCAACATTCCATCGCTTTCTGAATAAGCATCTCCTATGTAAGTTACTTTGTACTCAAGAACCTCTTTAGGTTTCATTAATTTAAAAAAATACTCCTGGCCTTTCTCATTCTGATTTAAAACAAGTTGTTTAATTTCTGTTGCAAAATCCTGTTTTACAATTTCTTTGGTTTTATTTCTTTGACAAGAACAAAAAAGAATAATCAGTAAAAACTTAAATGTCTCTCTAGTAATCATTGATGGTTGGTTTTTTAGAGTTGTTAAACAATTGCATTAATTAATCTGCTTTTTTCAGGTCCAGTTTTTTCGACCACATCAATACATCTTGATGATTTCTTTAACTTTATCATTTTTTTTAATTTTTTGAAAACATCACTTTTTGAACCGTTTCTAATTAAATTGCAATTTCCAATATTGTTCAACTGTTTTTGTAGGATTGTCATAAAATTGAATTTCTAATGATTCACCTTTTACATACAGAAATTCATCTCTCCAAAAACATTCAACAGGACTAAATTGCATCTGACTTAGTTCAATAATTTTATCGATTTTAATATTTGTGCGGCTATTATCATCTAGATTATTTTGAATTTTCCAAATTTGAAAACCTATTTCTTCTCCTTCAATTCCGTAAGGTTTTATGCAAGCAAAGTATTTATTATCTTCTGAAAATATAGGGATATTCCATATCTCAATTATTTTAATTTTCGCGTCTATTAAACTAAACTTCAATCCCTCGGAATAAACAGTTTGGACTAAATGTCGATTTATTATTTCATAATAACCTAAATATTCATAATTTATATGAAATTCTTCAGACATTGAATCATCCTTCAAACTCAAAGTCGAATCAATTCCAACAATTTTGATTTTTCCATTTATTTTTTTTATTTTATTAGTATCTAGAAGATTTCTTTCTTTATTCTTATGAAAAGTATTGTATTCCTCAACGGAAATCGGAATTATTGAAAATTGATTTATTTCTTTTGTATTAGAATTATAATGAATGCAACAACCGCATACTAATAAAAGAAAAATAATAAATTTATAAGTTTTCATCAAAAATCACCTCTATATTGTAAGTAGACCTAAAACTCGAACTGGACGAATTTCGGCAAAAAACAAAAATTCCTATTCAAATCAAATATCAGATAAATCTCAATCAAAATTTTAATCATTGCACCATCCAAAAGGGTGTAACTTTGAATTTTTCAAACTCAAAGTTACATTTCTCATTAATCAATTTATATTTTTTACTCTCTAATAAATCGGCAAAACGAAGTAAATCATCATACTTAAAATTTTCGATGGCAGGAATAGGTGTCTCTAATAAAATTTTTTGATAGCTTAAATATGGATTATTAACTTCATAAAAATACTTTTCTATTATATCATTTTTGAGCTTAGGATAATGCTCTATAGAATATTGCGGCATTAATTTACTATCAAGAATAAAAATTTTATAAATTGTTTTAGAATTAAAGTCGGGATAATTTCTTAATCTAAAAAAACAAAATCTGACTTTCTCCTTTTTATCTACCAATATATAGGTATACGAATTATTCATTAGAATTGAATATTTTTCATCGTCATATTTGACATATAGATCAACCTTTTTATTTTTAGCAACGTCACTATAAATAGAATTATTACATATATTTTTCAATTTTTCAAGTTCATTTAAATCAGCGGGATAATTAAATTGCCGATTGATAGTTTTACAACCACCTTTGCCATCTGTTTTCTTGTTATGATTTTCAGGACTAGTTTCGTTGCAACTAATTGCTATAAATCCGAAAACAAAAAAGAATATTAATTTTGAATTAGCCATTTGTACTTTTTAGGTTTTATTCTTAAAGTTAATACACGAAAATCAATTCTCTCCGTTACACAACACCAATCAACTCAAACCATCTACAAAATAGTACTTTTCTCTCATTTTTCCAGGTATTACAGTCAAAAACACGACAAAAACCTCATTTTTATGTTTTTCAAATTTTCTGCAACGAATCAAACATTAATTTCAATTGGTCTCAAAATGGAATAAGTCGCTTCTAACGGTAGAAAATGAAAAAATGCAATTTTAATTTTCTCCAAAAAAAAACGACCTTTACACTTCTTTAATCTATGCGTAATTTCGTTTTTTATCCAAGTGTAAATAAGCCCCTTTTATCGCTTTGCACCCTACTCTGCTTTTCAAGTTTCATTCATTGGGGATGTAAATCTCCGAAATCAAAATTGGATAGTGCCGTTGCCGATGAAATTCGAAAAATACAGGAATCATCCAATTCCGATGAAACCAACATGGGTTACATCTATAAATCCAATATCTATCAGCAAAATCTTACCGCTCCCTATCAAAAAACACCCGATAAAATCTGGACACTGAAACATACCGACCTCGATTTATCCCTAAATTGGAATAATCGTACCGTCCACGGACAAGCCGCTCTAATACTACAAAATCAGTTTCATTCCCAGTTAAATAGTGTAGAACTGAATGCGCAAGGAATGGATATTACGTCAATAAAAATAGATACTTCACTGAATCAACTGAATCCCAATTTTAAAGAATTCAATCTGCAAATTCCCGCTCAAAGTGTAAATGCAAATTGGAGCTACAACGATTCGGCCATACTGAAAATCCAACTGCCCTACTCCATTAAGCGAAATCAAAGCATACGATTGTTCATTTCCTATATGGCGAATCCCGAACGAAAAGTGTACAACAAACCTACTACCGCTGGGGCAGCTATTTCGGCTGATAAAGGAGCGTATTTCATCAATCACGACCTCACACACCCGGTGTACCCCCGACAATTTTGGACACAAGGTGAAACCCATGCATCTTCGCGTTGGTTTCCTACCATCGATCATCCCAGTCAAAAACATACACAAACCCTGAGAATTACGTATCCCGACACCATGATTTCCATCAGCAACGGGAAACTTTCGAGCAGCAAAACCATCCCCCAAAACAAAGAAAAAACGGATTGGTGGACCATGGATCAACCCCATTCGGTGTATTTGACCATGTTGGGTGTGGGAAATTGGAAGAAAACAGAATCGGAAAGCGCAGCGAATAAATCGGGCAAAGTGCCGGTGAGCAGTTACGTGGAGCCCGTTTTCGAAAAAGCAGCCAACGATCATTTTAAAAACACCTCCGAAATGATTGAATTCTTCGGAAAATATACCGGCGTTAGTTATCCTTGGGGGAAATTTGATCAAGTTTGCGTTCGTGAATTTGTGAGTGGAGCCATGGAAAACACCTCCTGCGTAGTGCACAACGAACGCTTGATGGATGCTGAAAACGACATGGAAGATTATGTGTCGCACGAGTTATTCCACCACTGGTTTGGGGATTTAGCCACCTGCGAAAACTGGTCCGACTTAACTTTAAATGAAAGTTTTGCCACCTACGGGGAATACCTTTGGAGGGAGCATAAATACGGTGTGGCGAATGCTCAAAACTGGATGAAATCCAACTCACAAATTTCTGAATCTGCGCATTTCAAAGCATTGGTAAATCACTATTACAACAATCCCGACGAGCAATTCGATGATGTTCGATACAACAAAGGAGCGGCCATTTTGCACATGCTTCGCAATTACATTGGCGATGAGAATTTTCAAAGCAGCTTGAAATTATACCTCAGCCGATTTGCGTATAAATCGACCAACGTTCACGATTGGAAAAAGGTGGTTGAAGAAGTTTCAGGCAGAAATATGGACGATTTTTTCAATTCTTGGTACTTCGCCGGTGGCAAGTTGAGCATTGACTATTACATCGGTCGCGACACCACCAACACCCAGCAAAAAGGCTATCGGTTGTATATACATTCTTATGCGAATATGTCGTCGTATTCTTCGGATGCTGAAACCGCAAATTCCCCGAAATTGACTCCGTATTACGGCAGCAACAAGGCGGTGGCATTGCCCATTCGTTGGGGAACTATTAACGCCAACACGAGCACCGGCACTCAATATTTCACTAAAGACACCACCATTTACACCCAAGCCGATCAAATCAATTATTCGATTTATTTGGGAGAAACCTTGCCGGATTTCGTGTTGCTCGACCCCAACACCACGCTGTTATCGGATGATATTCAGCCCAATTATCCAATGACTTTTGAACACCGACTGGAAGAGCGTAAATCGCTGACTAATAAACATTCCGACATCTGGAATCCGGAATTATTATTTCAATTGGGTTACAATGCCATGCATATCGCTCCAGAATCGTATTTGGTCAAGAATTTACCTATTTTTTTCGGGGGATATTTGTACGTTGCTTCCCGCTTTTGGCCTGCAAATAACACCGATTCAGTCGCCTTTCAATTTGGACAGAAAATGGGATTGGGAACGGACATCAGTCAAGGGGTTCAAACAAAATTGATACAAAAATTAATTGAATACAATCATTCACCGAATTATAAATACTTGCGCGAATGGTCGATACAACAATGGATTGCGTTTGCGTTTAATTTGGAAATTTTCTCTGAAATTGAGTTAGCTGAAGAAGCTGAAAAATTGAGAAAAACTGCCATTGCAGATATCGAATCCACGATCAATGATAAATCTGCGGAAAAGTCGATTTATCTTTCAAGTTTGATTTCAGGAGTATTGATTTCTCCAAGTTTAGAAGAGAATCCCACTACATCTGCCGAAAGTAAAACACCTTCAAATGGCGGATTAAACAAGGGTGTTACAGACCCTAAACCTTCTTTCATGGAAATCGATTGGAAAAAAGACTATTCGTTGATTCAGTTAGACAGTCTTCGTCGTTCATGGAAAGACCAGTCCATTGACATGTATTTGCATTTTTACAGCAATCGCAACAACTGCAAACAAACCGGAACGGTTGAAACCCGCAATTCTGATTCCTTGTTGATGGATTTTGCAAAGAAACAACTAACTCCATTTATCCGCAGCAATGAAGTGGATGTTTTACTTCCCATTCAGGATCGTCACTTGCTTTCTCGCAACGTGAAATTCTTGTTTGAAATCTACAATCGCACCTACCACAAATTGAAGGTTACCAACAAGCTGACTCAAGAATACATCGATTTTGAAAAAGAACTGTGGGAAAAGTTCTTTTTGATGCCATTGATTGGCGACCATCGCAATGAAATATTATCGCAATTATTCGAGAGTTTGTCGGAATCTGTGGAAGATGAACTATTTTCTGCATTGGAATTTCAGGAGCGCTTGCAAAAATCAGATGCTTTTGCCATTACGGGTGGAGCGCTCTATAATTTGAACTTGAATGAATGTTACGAAAAACTAGAGCTACTCAAAACCTTATCTAACAACGAATTAACAATCAACAACAACCCATCGCCCAAGAAATTCATGGATTACCATTTGGGAAAATTAAAAATGGTATCTAAAAATACGGAAGCAAAATCATCCAATCGCTTGGCATTGATGAAATTGAACGAATTTTTAAAATGATGTTATTTGTTGTTTATTATTTAAAATCATTCTAATTTCGCAGATATTGCAAAAGAAGGTAGTTTCCAGGGGTATAATTCGAGCTTGTTGCATTCGGTGAGTTTCTAAATTGCATCGATTTTTACATCTCGAAAATTCATCCCCCGAAAAAACCTCACCTGTATTTACTCAAAGAACTATGACCGCTAAAGACATCGAATTCAACGAAGTGTACGAGATAGCCCGTTTGGAAGAAAGCGATCTGACTCAAAAATTAGCGGAAATGGGCTGTGTTCCCGGTACCGAAATTGTGAAATTATACACCGCACCGGGTGGAGATCCCATTGCATTTAGAATTGATGCTTATATACTCGGCCTGCGAAGAATTGAAGCAGATCAAATTGTTATACGTAAACCCATTGCGAAAATCGAAACCGTATGACAAAACGCATCGCGCTGATTGGAAATCCCAATTGCGGCAAAACAACCTTATTCAATCGTTTAACTGGACTGGATCAAAAAACCAGTAATCTACCTGGAACCACAGTAGATTCCTATCAAGGAAAGATCAAACTTAACGGCGAAGTAGTCGAACTGATTGACCTTCCCGGAATTTACTCCTTATTCACGAATTCCGAATATGAACACGTGGTAATTCGTCAGCTTCTGGCGGAAGGCGATCAAAAAATCGACGGGATTATTTATATTTTAGATGCTTCTAATCTCCGTAGAAACTTGTTGCTGCTATCACAAGTATCCGAATTGGAAATTCCAGCAACCTGCGTTCTAACCATGAACGACACGGCTGCTCGACGTCAAATCAGCGTTGATTACAGCAAACTTTCGGAAGAAATTGGATTAAACATAACACCTTTCAATCCCCGAACCGATAAAAACCTATCTCCTATTCACAATGCCATTTCGGATTTAAAAGTAGGATTAAAATTGAGCTTCAATGCAGGATTCAGGGAACGTTTAAGCGATTTCGCCGACGGTAAAATTGACCGAGGAATCAGCAAAGAAACCTTATTGCGATATGGATCCATCGATGGCGTTATTCAGCGAGCGGTATCCACCAAAGACAAGAAGAAAGCTTCCAATACCTTAAAGATTGACCGAATTGTCACTCATCCGATTTATGGATTTTTCATATTTATTTTTGTAATGCTTGCCTTATTTCAAGGCGTGTTCACGTTGGCCGAAAAGCCCATGGAATGGATTGAAAATGGATTTGCATTCCTTCGCGACCAAATCAGCACTATCTTACCCGGTGGAACCATGGGGAATTTTGTTCAAAATGGTTTGCTAAGCGGCTTGGAAGGCGTGGTGTTGTTTGTCCCCCAAATTTTCATTCTCTTCTTCTTGATTGGCATATTAGAAGATAGTGGTTACATGGTTCGTGCTTCGTTCATTTCCGATCGCATCATGCGTAAATTGGGGCTGAATGGTCGTTCTATTATTCCTTTGGTCGGGGGATTTGCTTGCGCCATTCCGAGCATCATGGCTACCCGAACCATACGCAATAAATCCGAGCGTTTGATCACCATGCTCATTGTTCCGTTGATGAGCTGCAGCGCTCGATTGCCTGTTTACATTTTATTGATTTCCTTAATCGTTCCTGGAAATGAATTCTGGGGACCATTACCTGCCCAGACTTTATTAATGACCTTGGCCTATTTCGCGGGGATATTCATGGCGGTAATCGTGGCATTTGGGTTGAAAATATTCGGCAAAAAGGGTGAAAATTCGGAATTCGTTTTAGAGCTACCGACCTATCATCCCCCAAGAATACAAACGGTGATCAGTCAAGCGTGGATCAAGTGCAAGGCATTTTTAAATGAAGCGGGTAAAATCATCGTGATTATTTCCATGGTATTGTGGGCGTTATCCAGTTTCGGACCGGAAAAAGCGATGCAAGAAGCCCATTTGAAAGCCACTGAATTGTCCCAACAAAACAATCCCGACTCCACACAGATTGCTCAAAGTTTATTATTGGAAGCGAGTTACGCGGGACACTTAGGCAAGTGGATTGAACCGGCTATTGCGCCTTTGGGTTATGATTGGAAAACAGGTATTGCTCTGATTTCATCGTTTGCTGCGCGGGAGGTTTTCGTAGGGACCATGAGCACGTTGTTTCAATCCAATTCGGATGACGAGGATGTGATGGGAATTCGCGACAAGATGCAGAGTCAAATCAATCCTGCTACGGGCAAACCGCTATATGGTATTCCGTATGCAGTGAGTTTGATGTTGTTTTACGCATTTGCGCTTCAATGCGTGAGCACCATGGCGGTGTTGAAAAAGGAAACCCATTCTTGGAAATGGCCTATTTTGCTTTTCGTGGGATATGGATTCATTGCGTATGTGAGTGCGTGGATTGCGTATAATGTGTTGTCTTGATTCATTGACTGGATTTAGCAGGGTTCATTATTCGAGCAGTTTACTTCTATTCGAGCAGTTTTCTAAAGTAGTCGCCATAAAACAAATTCAATACTTGCAAGCAGGTTATTTACTCAGGGATTGGCACTTGAAAGCTAATAATCAAATTGGGCATAGTTTTTGCGGCAATTCTTCCGCAAGTTTATAATTTCAAATTGCCTATACTTTGGGAAGAATATTCCAGTTGGTTTAAATATTTCAACCATTCACTACAAACAAATTGGCTATTTTTTTGTAATTTTGCATGGCAAAGTACATTCGTCGGAAAAAGTGAATCACTGCTCTAAATAACAGAACGAATCAATTGGATTATTCGTCAAAACAGAGTCAATACGACTTACAGACAGAAACTCATCAAACGAAAAATGGATTTGCGCACGTTTATAACAAACAGAAAATAACTTAATTCATTTTTAACCTAATTAACTACGATTACCATAAATGAGGCAATTAAAAATTTCAAAACAGTTTACCAATCGCGAAAACAAATCACTGGACAAGTATTTAAATGAAATCTCCAAAGTGCCCATGATTGACGCACAAGAAGAGGTGGAATTAGCAAGAAGAATTCGTGAAGGCGACCAAGCCGCGTTGGAAAAACTAGTAAATGCCAACTTACGTTTCGTGGTTTCCGTTTCTAAACAGTACCAAAACCAAGGTTTAACTTTGGGGGATTTAATCAACGAAGGCAACATGGGATTGATCAAAGCAGCGAAGCGTTTTGATGAAACTCGTGGTTTTAAATTTATCTCTTATGCAGTTTGGTGGATTCGTCAATCCATTTTGCAAGCATTGGCAGATCAAAGCCGTATCGTGCGTCTTCCATTAAACAAAGTAGGTAGTTTAGGTAGAATTACTCAAGCCGCTGCGCGTCTTGAGCAAGAATTAGAACGCGAACCCACTCCCCAAGAAATTGCAGATTCATTAGAAATTCCATTAACTGAGGTTGAAAACGCATTGCGTTCTTCTGGCCGTCACTTGTCTATCGATGCACCTCTTGCAGAAGGTGAAGACAATACCCTTTTAGGTGTATTAGATAATAACGATGAGCCGAATCCAGACATGCCCTTGTTGAATGAATCATTGCAAAATGAAATCAACCGTGTTATTTCAACACTGAGCGACAAAGAACGCGATGTATTGAAGTATTACTTCGGATTAGATGGCAATGCAGCACACACCTTAGAAGATATTTCTGACAAGGTAGGATTGACTCGTGAGCGTGTACGTCAGATTAAAGAAAAAGCATTACGCAGATTGAGAAAATCAAGCAAAAGTAAAATTCTTAAATCCTATTTAGGATAATTTTTAATATCCAATCCCATAAAAAAGCCCTCCTTGAAACAAGGAGGGCTTTTTTATGGGATTCTCTTTTATTTTTAATACAGAACCATTACAGTCCCTTTGTAAACATATAATTTATTGTCAACATAACGGAATACAATTTCATAACCGTACATGCCTTCTATCACTTGAACGCCATCTTTATCGATTCCTTTCCACTTTTCTTCAGGATTCTCTGTTTGCCATAAAATATTTCCCCAACGATCAAATACCTTCATGCTGTACTTATTTAATCCAAAGGTCATGTTCGGGCCAAACGACTCATTCAAACCATCCACATTCGGACTAAATGCATTGGGTATCCACATCAACAATTCCGGCTTTAAGAATATGAGCGCACTGGTACTGTCTTTACAACCATTTGCTGTAGAAGCAATCAATCTCACTTTAAAATTGCCTGTTCTATCGAATGTTTTATAAATGGGACCAGCAACATAATCCACTTGACCATCTTCGAAATACCACTCATAATTTTGTGCTCCTTTACCGGTAAAGTCAAATCTCCAATCCGTTTCCATGCCTTTCGACAATAAATATTCCGAAGTAAAACTTGCTTTGGGTTTTTCAAACGCTTGTACAGGATAATCGTTTGCATCTCCTTTACAACCAAAGTTTGATGTAACACTCAATTTCACGGTAAAATTACCTTGTGCCATATAGGTATGTTTTGGATTCGCCACTACAGATAAGCTACCATCTCCAAAAGCCCAATTGTAAGCAGGAATACCCTTATTCAGTATCAGTGCGGAATTAAACTGTATTTCCTCTCCCACACATGCATCTTTACCTAAAATACTCACCTTGGGCGTTTCAGCTACATAAATGGATTGTTCAGAGGCGTTCATACATCCTTCCTTCGATGAAGCCAACAATCCAACGCGGTAAGTACCGGTATCCGCCATTACTTGATTGGGAATGTTGGTTCCGGTATGTGTAACAACCGTTTTACCTAGAATACCCCAATTGTACGTAACAGCATTTGCGCCATTCTCGTTGGATGTATTGGAGAAAATAAATAAGTTGTTCTGCAAACACTGTGTTGTATTGTTAATTGTGAATGACGATTGTGGGACTGCAAAGACTTCGATTTCTTTAACCAATGAATCTTTGCAACCCTTATCAGTGGTTGCAAGCATTTTGACCAACTTACGACCAACTGTTGAATACGATTTGCCGGTGGCATTTTTGTTGTTATCAAACGTACCATCATTGAAATCCCAACGTACCGTGTAAACTCCGGTAAATGTTGTTTTATCCATAAAATTAAAACCCTGAGAATAGAAACAAGCGGTATCCTTATTGGTTGTAAAATCAGCTTTGGGGCTAGCTACTACGGTTGCCGTTGTAGTCATTGAATCAAAGCAATTCTGCGAAGTTCTGACAGTATGTTTAATTAAGAAAGTGCCATTGGTTGTGTATGATTTGTCGAATGAATCCAGAGTAGAATTGGTTCCATCCCCAAAATCCCAAGTATGAGTTGCGGGAACACCAGAAACCTTCCATGGATTCTTGGAAACAAAATGAAACTTATTTCCATTGAAACACAACTGGGCTTTGTCTGGGATGATACTTGCATCTGGATTTTTATATACAACCACATTTCGTTGAACTGAATCCATGCAACCAAAGTTGGTTTTAGCAATTAAACGCACCCAGAAACTACCGTCTTGGGGGAATGTTTTATTGGGAACCACTTTTGCATACGCCGTTGTATTATCACTAAATACCCAATCACTTCTGTCGGTTAATTTACTGCCATCGGGAACCGTACTCACACATTCTAACGTATAATAATGTCCCTTAAAACAAAGCGAAGAATCAATCACTTTCATGATGGCTTTGGGTTCAGGAGCTACATACACTTTCGCGTCAACGGTATCCTTACACCCTTGGTCAGTTACCGTCATAAGAATTATCTTCTGGAAGCCCGTATCTTTAAATTTAATGGGTTTAACGGTACCTTGATTGTCGTAGGTTTTGCCCTCAATTAACCATTTATCTTTAAAAGTTCCATAAGGTATAGTAGAATTATCGTAGAACTCAAATTCATTTTGTTTTAAACATTGTTGAACTATTTTCGATCCAATTTCCGTTTTTGTTGTGGGATGAACCACGTATAAAGAATCAATTGTATCTCGACAAGCATAGGGGGTTTCTGTGATCATCCGAATGTAGAATGTATCATACAATCCGTAGTAATGTTCTGCTTTACGCACATTGATCAATGTATCTTTTTTACCATCCCCAAAACTCCAAAACGTGGTTTTTACACCCAACGGAGAAGAGCTGCTATCGAACAAGGTTGCTTTGGCATTTTGACAAAAATAGGGATCTGGAATGCTCAATTTTGCAATGGGGTAAGGATAAACAACCAGAGCTGTGTCCAAAGTATCTTTACATCCTTTTTGGGATTCTACGATATACCTCAATTTATTTCTACTCAAGGAATCAAAATGATAAACGAAACGTTTTTCGGTGGATGTTACTGTTTTCAGATTCAAAATATCGTTCAAAATCCAAGTGCTATTTTTCCATGCATCTTTGGTAAAGGCCGACTTATCCGTCAACGAAAAGTAATTCTCTTTATAACATTGAATGGCTGTATCCCAAGATATGCTAGCTGTAACCGTATCTGCACGACGAACATACGAGGAATCCACTGCAATACAAAAGGTGGAAGTATCCGTAACTTTTAACCAAACTTTAGAATCCTTGGTAATGGTTTTGGTTCTGATTCGAGTTGAATCATTCCAAACATATAAAAACTTACTGCTTGAAGGCGCAACTAAATCAACTTTAAGAGAATTAGCACATTGAGTAATGGTATCGGGAAAATTCAAAATTGGCCCCGGTTTTACAGAAATAATTTTACTTCGAGTAATGGTATCGTCTTTTCCACAATCGGTTTTAACCACCAATTTCATTACGGAATAATAAGTTCCAATTTTTTCAAATTTGTGAGTTACCGAATCTCCCCATTCACTGGGTGTTCCATCTCCAAATTCCCACTTCACCGCTTTTACATTTTTATCCTTGTACTGGGCAACCATTTTTACGGGATCACTCGGACACAAACCTTTACGAACTATTTTGGCATCGTATTCTACACTTTCAAATAACGCTCCTGCTGAATAAGTGTAACTCTCATACGGACCTGTTCCGTATGCCACCACAACGACACCACTATCGCAAGAAATGGTGTTTGACGAAGGATTGCCCACCGTCATTTGCGCATACGAGTACTGACCAAATCCCGTGGTTACATCGGTAAAATTACTGGTAGCCAAGGTAACGCCATTTAATTTAACAATGGATTTAGCAGCCCTGGGCACCAATATATTCACCCAGTGATTCTTCATATTACTCGTAGTTGCTGTACCCACCGTAGTTTTCAACAGTCGTTGATTTACATCGGGAGACAAAAAGATGGCTGGATCGCCATCGTTACTACCCGACCAGCCGTTGCACGCTCCATTTTTCATGTATTGAGCAACATAAGCGGGCTTACTGGTGCGAATATTCACCGCAACTGCAGTATTTCTATCACCGTAAATCCACTCGCCCTTCTTCAAGATCGTTGACGATAGAATTCCGTTTATGTAAACCAATGTTGTATCGTATGCAGCAATTACTTTGAATGCATATCCTCCATTTTGACGAGCAAAAGGCATCAAAACATAATTTTTACCCAGTGCTTTTGTTGGCAACACTTGAGTATACAAATGATCTCGACCATTAACTCCAGTACCACAATTTCCTTTACTCACAAATGAAGAGCGAGCTCCAGAAAAAACGTTGATTTTACCGCATCCATCGATTACGCGAACTCGAGTACCGGACAAATCCCCTTTCTTTGCTCCATTTGTGCTCCAAGAAGTAACTGCAGGGTCAGTATTATTTGTACCATCGGTCGGATCAGATTGAACTTGATATATTTGACCTTTTTGAGATAAGGTAACCGTATATGGAACACCCGCTGTTTTACCACCTTTAGTTCTGAAGGCAGGTGTAATTTCAACCTTTACGTTATTGTCCATAGCCACCACAACAAATTCACTTTCTGCATATTTACTGGGGGTTGGGAATCCCGATGTTCCTGCATTTGGTGGAAAACTTGCAACAAAATATTCAGGTGCAGAAGGAATACTTTCATAAGGCAAAACGAACGTCCCATCTGAACGGTTTAATTCCAAATTCATGCAATAAACATTTATCGGATCTTGTGCAACCAATCGTAATCCTTTTTTGGAATTCACATCCGACTGTCCAAACTCCGAACCCACAGGATAATAAAAGTTTACATCTACAGCAATTCGATTCACAATTCCCTTTTTGATATTGTAAACAACGGAAGAACCCGTTAATCTGGGATTGTCTAAGGTAACCTTAGTGTCGAATTCTGAAGTAACGAAAATCAACAAGGTGTCGGGATATCCACCATTTCGTGTTTCCATTTCCATGAAGCTCATGTAAAATGTTTTACCCGTAGAACTAATTTGAGCATTAGATTCTTTGGTAATCAACAATATAAACAAAAAGGTGAGTATAAGTACGATTCGTTTCATAAAGATTTTTTTCAATTTCATTGATTTTCTAAGCATTGGCCATAACATAAAATCGACCCTTAACCGCAGCCAGAGTCAATAATTTGCATTGTCCTATTAAAATAGGACAATAGGACAACGATTTTCGTTGCTTATTATTTTCTACGAACGGGATTTTTTTTACGACAAAACCACTATCTCAGGCACAATATTCCAATATTCACCCTCCAGATGTACTTTTTACTCGGCTATTGCCCCACTGAAAATCAATTCGTTTTCATTAAAAACAGCAACAAATTGACCGGGCGTGACACTTTTGTGAGGCGAGCTGAAATATACTATAACATTCCCATCTAAATCCTCGATTAATTCGCAAGAGAAAGCCGCTTGACGATACCGAATTTGACAGGTTAATTTTTTACTTTTCAATGACGAATCCTTCAGTCTGGGATTGACCCAATGTGCTTCTTCCTTTTTAACCAACAAACCACGATAAAATAAGGCAGGGTGGTCTTCACCTTGACCTACAAAAATCCGATTGTTCTCTACATCCGTATTGATAATAAACAACGGCAAAGGCTTGCCACCTATTTGCAGACCTTTTCTTTGTCCACGGGTATAAAAATGAGCCCCGCGATGCTCCCCAGTAGGTATCCATTTACAATCGTTCAATTCCAATCTCAATTTGGCTAAGTCCATCTTCGATTTCACTAGTTCTAAAGATTCCGATTCAGAATTTTCCTTGGATTGATTAATATCTTCCAATTCAGCAAAAACCTGGTCTTTGTGCTCCAATATCTTGGGATCATCGGCAGAAATTTCAAACACCTCACCTTTCTTGATTTCTAATTTCTGTTGCAAAAATTCGGGCAAACTCACTTTACCGATAAAACACAAGCCTTGTGAATCCTTCTTTTTTGCCGTAACAAGACCTATCTTTTCAGCAATCTGACGCACTTCCGATTTTTGCAATTCACCAATTGGAAACAGCGCTTTACTTAATTGAAATTGGTTTAATTGGCACAAAAAATAACTTTGATCTTTATTCGAATCCAGTCCTCTCAACAATTGATACTCTTCCGCTCCCAGTTCATTTAAAACAACTCCCTTTCTCACATAATGACCCGTACCCACAAAGTCGGCACCTAACTTTAATGCTTCTTCTAGAAACAAATCGAACTTAATTTCCCGATTACACAAAACATCTGGATTGGGAGTTCTCCCAATTTGATATTCGTGAAACATATAATCTACAATTCGTTCCTTATACACCTCACTCATGTCAATTACTTGAAAAGGTATTCCCAGCTGATCGGCCACCAACATGGCATCACGACTATCATCTATCCACGGACATTCATCTTCAAGAGTAACCGAAGCATCGTTCCAATTACGCATGAATAATCCAACCACATCATATCCCTGCTCTTTCAACAAATATGCGGCGACCGAGCTGTCAACACCGCCACTCATTCCAACAATTACTCTTGATTTACTTTTCATTTCATTGAATTGCATAAAACACTAAAACCTGTTAGCATTTTCTGAGCTACAAAGTTCGTCAATCTATTTCAAAATCAACTACCACAAAGCCCCTTTAGATATATGAATCTCTAAAAATCAATTAATGCAACGAAATCACCCGTTACACCTGACCTATTCGTTTCCTTAAAACCCATTCAACCGTAAAAATGAGTGCTATAATTGCGAGATATCCCAAAAATTCCTTCAATCTAAAACTTCGATGTTCATCAACCAACTTTATTTGATTCAGTTTATTCTGTGTTATCCACTTCTCCACTTTCAACATCAAATCGGCAGTTGTTTTTTGTTTTTCTTCGGGGGATGATAAATTCGATGTGAATCCATTTAAAAAATCACCGTTGTGATTTTTTGCCATTTTTCTCAGTAAACCAAAATCAGAACAATTGCTTTTTTCTTCCAAAGAATAGGCATTTACTTGAATTAGCTTTTCTGCCTTCACTTTAGAATTGCTTTTCAATTGGACTTTAATTTTAATTAACCCTTCCGATGTTGGAATGTAATTGCCCACATATTCTTGATCATTTTTTAGGACATTTAACTCTTTAACCTGTCCCGAAGAATTGACCATTTGTACCTGAATATCTTCAGAATTTGTTTTATTTCCAGCCGCATCCAAACGAATTACTTTAAATCGTGAAAGTTTACCCAATTGAATTTCATCTCCAGAAGTAACAATCCTCAAGCCGTTGTTTTCTGAAGGATTTCTACCCAGCCATTGAATATTGCTGTTTATCCAAGCATCAAAATGATCTGTAGAATTGCTTTTTCTAAATTCATTCATTCTGCATTTCCAAATTCCTTCTCCCCAAAACCACACACTTGAAACAGTGCCTTTCACATTCAAATTGCACAATGGAAAATCAGTTACTGTAGAATTCCAAACTTGCTTCATTTGAGTCATGGATGTCCCTCCTGAGTTCAATTTAACTAAAACAGCAGACACTCCGCCCCAAAGATTTTGTAGTTTGGCCATGGGAAAACCATCAGCACCATTGTTATTTCTGTTCACGTTTTCCATCCCCCATTCAAAGAGAGAAAATTCCGAATTGGGAGCAATACCAACGGTTTGATACGTGGAAATTCTTGATATATTCGAAACCGTTACACCGGAATTTTTATTTGCATAAACCAATGAAGCGGGTGTATTGGTAAAAACCCAAATTGGAGAATTGCTTTTTTCTACTGACTCAAAATAACGCGCATTTTCAATTCCATGGAGAATATAAAGATCTGCTGCGGGAAGGGGATCATTTTCAGAATTTATAATTACTTCATTTTGAACCGTTGTGCTCAAAGATTCCACCATCGCTTTCACATCTGGGTGCGGTTTACCATAAATAATGGCAATTTTTTTCTTACGATCAATAACGCGAATACTTTTACCTAAAATATTATTTTTGGGATTTTGATCCTTTGCGGAGCTGCAACGTACCTGCAAAAAATGAGCACCAACAACCTTTCCATCATAATCAAATCGATAATCGCGTCGCACTACTGAACCGGCTCGATTCGAGCTTTTCTTGTCGAAGTTAATTGCTGTTGTGTTTTGAATGATTTTGGATTGAATTACTCGACCATCTTCCAAAAGTTCCAACTTTATTTCAGGATCAACGGTATTTTGAAGTTCAATTTCGCCTTCTATGGTCGTTTTATTTCCCAAAAATAATTCATCATTACAAATCAAGGATTGAATGCTTAAGTCTGAGATTCTGCTTGAATCCCCGGTTCCAATAATTAACAAAGGCTTATTGATTTTCGAGGAATTTCCCAGTGGACTTGGCCCAGAATTGAGTATTCCATCGGTTATTAGAATGGCAGCAGCAACATTATTCCGCTTTTTAAGTTCCAATAAACTCTGTGTAACTTCAAAATATCGAGTTTCTGAACCAATAGTGTTCGACAACCGCAACCAAGGAAAATCAGTAGATTCTGATTCCTTAATATTCTTAGTATTAAATGTTTGCTTATCCGAATCGGAAATGGACAATGAATCCCACGATTCACCCATTAATTCACTACCAAAGGCAATAAGTTGTAGATCAATTTCATTATTGAATCGATCATTAACCAAAGAACGAATCTGCAAAGATTGATTTCGGGAATCCAGATTGGCTGATTTACTGGCATCGCGATATACTAAAATCTGAGGCTTTACTTCAAGCGAAGTCGTCCAGTGCAGGGTGGGTTCAAACAACAATAAGAGCAATAAAGTCCAACCCAAGGATCTAAGTCCTAAAAGCCATTTGGAATACGACTTATTGAGTTGATTTCGATAAACGAGCCAAGCAAGAAATATTCCAATTAACAATGAAACTGGAATGGCGAACCACTGGATTTCAAGCCTCATAGAATCCTTATCTCAACACCGAGAAAGGCATGGAATTGATGGCTTTACCCGATTTCCATTGAATCCAATACATTCCGTTGGAAAGAGCTGATGTATTTACCACACCGTTTTGCAAAATAGCTGGGGATTTTTTACCCGTTACATCGATAATCCAAGCCGCATCAATGGAAGTGGTAGGACTTGCAAGGGTCAGTTCATTCTGACAAGGATTTGGATACAATTTAGTAGAATTTGGGTTGTTGTTATCAGCTACATCTGCACCCCAACGAACGAAAACGTTAAATGTCCAAGTATCGATGTAGTTTGGATTTGCGCGATCCCAAATTGCGTACTGAATAAACGCGGTATCCGCTTTCCCATTGGGATAAACGGTAATTTTAATGCTATTCTTTTCATCGTTAGCCTGGATAGGTGAAAATGTATCTTGATCAACAAATCCCTCGAAACAATTGCGATTATCACAAAAAGCAGCATTCCAAGTTGAAGGGAAATCAGCCACTATTTTCTTGTATTCCAATGAAATAGTAGAATTGGTTTTATTCTCGATATGAATTACACAATCCAAATATGCGGAAACTGGAGGATAAAAATCAACGTTATCTCCTTCTTTTGGTGCAAACGTTTGAGCAAACGCATTTAATGAAAACGCACTTGCTATAACCAATAATAGTTTTTTCATAATTACAAAAATAACGAAAAAACATCGAGAAATTAATTCCTATCGACGAGCTTCTCTGCCCAATCGAGCAGATTCTCAATACATCCCCCGTAAAAAAACGACTGTTCAGCTTCCCATTCCGTAGTTCTACATGGGCACAATTCCAAAGGGTCTTGATCATATCGATAGTGATAGGTCAATATGCCTGAGTGGATTCCGCCCAAAACATCGGTATTAAAATTATCACCGATATACAAACAATTGTTTTTCTGCACGTTAACACGACTCAGAGCCAATTCAAAAAACGATGCATTGGGTTTTGCATCATTCACAGATTCAGAAGTTTGAACAAAATCAATAAATGCCATTATCCCCGATTCTTTTAATTTAATGGCTTGGGTTTCTTCGAAACCATTGGTTAAAATTCCCAACTTAAATTTTTGACTAAGTTTTGACAGGGCTTCGATAGCATACGGCGTTAAAAGTGGCATCAGCGGACAGATTTCCAAATATTCATGCCACACATTTTCGGGCCACAAACCGGGAGCCAAACCCATTAAAGCAAAGGTATCCGTGAATCGTGCGGTTCGAAGAATTTCTTTACTTACTTCCCCTTTTTCATAGCGTTTCCAATATGCTTTATTAACATCCTCATACAAGGATATGAACTGATCTACTTGATAACCGGTGTGCAACTGAAGATGATGTCTTTCAAAAAGGACTTTAAGTGCTTCTTTCGCGTTGGCGTCAAAGTCCCATAGAGTGTTATCTAGATCCAAAAACACCCAATCGATTCTATCCTTTGGAAGTAAAAACTGGGACACTTATTGAAACGTAGGTTGTGGTGAGAAATTTATTAACGATGGAGGGAATTCGATTTCTGAATGAAGTTCATTCGATCAGTTCAAAGCATCAATTTTTTCGCAAAGTTGCGAGAAAATCTCATCGATTTCACCGATTCCATGTACACCAACGTACTTTGATTTTTGGTCGTAATATCCTTGAATGGGTAGAGTTTTATTTTGATACTCTTGAAAACGGGTACGGATGGTTTCTTCGCTTTGATCGTCGGCTCTGCCGCTGGTTTGTCCACGCAACAACAATCGTTTAACCAATTCATCTTCTTGAACTTCCAAGCCCAACACCACGTCAATTTGAGCATTAAACTCGGTTAACATAGCGTCTAACGCTTCGGCTTGAGGAATGGTTCTGGGGAATCCGTCGAAGATAAAACCATGAGCGTCGGTATTGGACAGCATAAAATTACGAACCATACCGATAACAACAGCGTCTGGCACTAATTCTCCTTTGGAGATATATTCATTGGCTTGGATTCCAAGCTCGGTACCTTCTTGACGTTCTGCTCTAAGCAAATCGCCGGTAGAAATATGTTTCAAATGATATTGGGAAATCAATTTTTCGCTTTGAGTTCCTTTTCCTGCGCCTGGAGGGCCAAATAAAATCAAGTTTAACATGCTATAAATTCCCTGCAAATAAAGTCAAGCTATTTTAAATAGGCAAACTTAATATGCGGATGGATACAAATCATTTAAAAGACGCCTTCATAATCAACTACAGCTTTCGTTATTCGTTAGTATATTTGTTGTGCATATTTTTGCACTTTTCCATAATTTATATTTCCAGAATGAGCAATTTAACTTCGGGTATCGTTCAAATTATCAGAGAGAACTTCGCTACCAACGACTTTATTCCACTTCATCCTCCAGTGTTCTCTGGTAATGAGGAAAAATATGTTTTGGAAACCATCAAATCCACCTTTGTTTCTTCTGTTGGAGCTTTTGTAGATCAATCTGAACAGTTAACTTCCCAAATTACAGGAATCCAAAAATCCATTGCCGTGGTTAACGGAACTGCCGCACTTCATATAGGTTTGAGAGAAGTTGGCGTTACCTTCAATACGGAAGTAATTACGCAATCATTATCATTTGTGGCCACTTCAAATGCCATCTCCTATTTGGGAGCATCACCCGTTTTTGTGGATGTAGATTTGGATACTTTAGGATTGTCGCCCGTGAAACTGAGTATGTTCATTGAAGAATTTGTGGAAATAAGGGAGGATGGATATCCTTATAACAAAAAAACATCACGAAGAATTTCAGCTTGCGTGCCCATGCACACTTTTGGCTTCCCTTGCAAAATCGATGAAATTTCAAAAATTTGTCAGAAATACAATATTCCATTAGTTGAAGATTGTGCAGAATCATTGGGCAGCTCGTTTAAAGGCACTCATACAGGAAACTGGGGAAAATTGTCCGCCTTTTCTTTCAATGGAAACAAAATTGCAACTGCCGGTGGTGGAGGTATGATTTGTTCCAATGATGTAGAAATGGGAAAACACCTTAAGCACATTACTACTACGGCAAAAGTACCACATCCTTTTGAATACGTTCATGATGAAATAGGCTTCAATTATCGAATGCCTAACTTAAATGCAGCACTACTTTGCGCTCAACTCGAGAATATCTACGAACGAATTCGTTTGAAGCGAATCTTAGCAAAGCAGTACGCCCAACAATTTAAAGACAAAAACATTAAGTTTATCCAAGAACCTGAACATTCAACATCGAACTATTGGTTAATGGCAATTCAATTCGAAAATCAACAGCAACGTGATGAATTTCTAATAAACAGCAACGCTCAATCCGTTCAAACTCGGCCGATTTGGAAACTTATGACCGAATTAACGATGTTTGCTGATTGTCAAGCTGATGATCAAACAAATTCAACTTTACTAGCTAGCACAGTCGTAAATATACCCTCAAATCCATTTTAGTGCCATTCAAATTGAATTGACTATTAAATATTAAAATGAATAAAAAGATCGCCATACTTGGAAATTCAGGACATGCCTTCGTTGTACTTGAATCATTGAGCACAATGAACATGGAAGCTTACGGCTATTTCGACAAACATTCAGTTGCAAATAATCCATTTCAGTTAAACTACCTTGGGTTTGAAGGCGATGAAACGAACGATTTAATATCTTTTCAATTCATTTTAGGAATCGGTGATAACAATATTCGAAAACGAGCATTTAATCTTATTTTAAACCGATTAAACATCACTAATTCGCTCGAAGAAACCATTGAAAAAACTGCATTTAGCCAAGAAGAATCTTTAATTTCAGAACGGATAAACTCAATATTTTTGAATGTTATCGACGCTTCATCTAATATATCTAGGAATTCATATTTAGGTTCAGGCAATTATATTGGCAAACAAGTTTGCATTAATAGTTTTGCCAAGATTGGTTCTAATTGCATTATAAACACAGGTAGTGTTGTTGAGCATGAGTGCCAGATTGGAAATCACAGTCATATAGCTCCCGGTAGCATCGTTTTAGGAAATGCAAAAATTGGCTCCAACACGCTAATTGGAGCAAATTCCACGGTATTACCAGGTATAAATATTGGAGATGGAGTTATCGTTGGAGCGGGATCGATTGTAACAAAAAATATACCTAATGGAAGCAAATGGATCGGTAATCGATTGATTAGTTGAATAAATTTGTCAAAACTTAATAAATCAATTATTATTTGACAACGATATAATTATCAGCAGTTAACAAATTACAAACCTAAAAAAGACCAAATAATTAGTCTTTTTTAAAAACACAAATAATAGAAAAATTCACGAATCTTGTCCTAAACAGATAATTTTCCAGGAAGCAAAGTCAATTAAAAAATCACGTGAAACCAAATTCAACCTATAAAACTCTAATCATAGCAGAAGCTGGTGTAAACCACAATGGAGACATAGAGAATGCAAAAAAACTGATTGAAGTTGCTGCAAGAGCAGGAGCAGATTATGTAAAATTTCAAACATTCAAAACTGAAAATTTGGTTACAAAAAACGCGAGTAAAGCTGATTATCAGAAAGTAAACGACCCCAATAGTTCAGATCAATTCTCTATGCTAAAGCAACTAGAATTAAGTTATGATCAACATTTGGAGTTAATTGAACATTCGAAAAAAAACGGAATACGATTTCTATCAACGGGTTTTGATTTAGAAAGTTTGGATTTCTTAAATACATTGAATCTCGATCTCTTCAAAATACCTTCTGGAGAAATAACCAATCTTCCCTATTTAAAAAAGATTGCTTCATTTAAAAAACCCGTAATAATATCTACGGGCATGGCGAATATGGAAGAAATTCGAGACGCATTGGATGTTTTATTGTCATCGGGTATACCTCAAAATCAAATCACCATATTACACTGCAATACAGATTATCCCACACAACCTAATGATGTAAATCTATTTGCGATGCTGGATATACAGCAGGAATTTGGTATTCAAATTGGCTATTCGGATCACACCGAAGGAATTGAAGTTTCATTTGCTGCCGTGGCATTGGGTGCTCGTGTAATTGAAAAACATTTTACACTGGATAAAAATATGCCAGGTCCAGACCATAAAGCATCATTGAATCCGGAAGAGCTTCAATTAATGTGCTCTGGAATTAGAAAAATTGAGAAATCCATTTCTGGAACGGGCAAGAAAACTCCAACAGAATCCGAACTAAAGAATAAAAATATTGCACGAAAAGGACTTTATTTCAGTAAAAACTTAGATGCTGGGCATGTTATTGAGGAAAATGACCTCGTTGTACTCAGACCATTTACGGGTATATCACCCATGCAACTTCCGTTGATTATTGGTAAATCTTTAAAACAATCGGTTGAAATGGGCTCACCTTTAACTCTAAACGATTTTTAAATATGTACATTCTTGGTGTTACTACTACGAGAGCGGACTTTGGAATACTTAGACCAACTTTTGAAAGATTGGCTGCAGATGGTGAAATTAATTTTGAACTCGTAGTAACTGGAACTCATTTAGAAGAAGAATTCGGTTTCACTAAACTCGAAATTGAGAAAACGAACTTAAAAATAGACCATGAAATCCCTCTGGATATTTCTAAAAATCTTAATGATGGTATCGGTAGTATTTACTCAGTAGCAGTTTATAAGTTCTCAAAATTATTTAAGACTTGTAAACCGGATTTAATTCTCATTTTAGGAGATCGATACGAAACTCACGCAATTGCCACTGCTGCAACACTTGAGAACATCGCTATTGCTCATGCACATGGAGGAGAAATTACAGAAGGGGCTATGGATGATGCACTCAGACATTCGATTACAAAATTGGCTCATCTTCATTTTGCTTCTAATGAGATTCATCGTAATAGAATTATTCAAATGGGTGAATCACCAAAAAACACAATTTTAACGGGTGCATTGGCGATTGAAAGCATTTTTAAAATTCCTCTATTTTCAAAAGCAGAATTGGAGAAAGAAATCCATTTCCCTTTTGAAAACAAAGATATTTTTCTTGTGACTTACCATCCCGAAACGCGTTCAGATTTGCCCGAAAAAGAACAAGTTAGAAAGTTATTTGACGCTCTTTTCAGAATTGAGAATGCCAAATTCATTGTCACTAAAGCGAATGCCGATGAACAAGGCAGAGAAATCAACCAAGAAATTGAAAATTTAATATCTGGAAGATCTGATTTTCTATTTATTTCTAATCTAGGTCAGAAAAAATACTATTCTGCCATTAAAATTGCAGCAGCAGTAATTGGAAATTCATCCAGCGGTATTATTGAAGCTCCAAGTTTTAATACTGGGACCGTCAATATTGGCAATCGACAAAAAGGAAGATTAGCATCTGACTCAGTGATTCATTGTGGTTTCGATTCTAATGAAATACTACAGGCCATTCATAAAGCTAAATCAATTAAAGGAATGCAATTTAACAACCCCTATCATTTCGGAAATGCTTCTGAAATGATAGTTGATTCCATTAAAAGTCTTTATCAAAAATCAATTCTATTTAAAAAATTCCATAATATAGATGTTCGATAATATGATCAACACCTCAAATCACACCATTTCTCAAAACGCATCTTTATCCGATGCCATAAAAAAAATGGGCGAACCCGGTCACGCTCGAGTTCTTTTTGTTTTAAATGATTCGGAGAAAATCATGGGTACCATTTCCGATGGTGATATCCGTAGAGGATTATTGGAAGGATTAACCGTACACGATAGCTGTGAAAAATTCGCATTCAAATCCTTCAAGTTCATCTTAAAAAATCGTATTGATCTGAATCAAATTCGCGAATGGAGAAATCGCAATGTCGAAATTATACCGGTGCTCTCTGACGATGGAACTTTAATCGAAATTCTCAATTTCAAAAAACTCAAAAGCTACTTACCCTTAAGCGCGGTAATTATGGCCGGTGGTTTGGGGATGCGTTTACGTCCTCTTACAATTAACACTCCTAAACCCATGCTTAAAGTAGGCGATCTTCCGATTTTGGAAATCAATGTTAAACGCTTACTTCAGTTTGGAATCCGTGAGATTTTCTTATGCGTTGGATATTTAAAAGAACAAATCATGAAGCATTTTGGTGATGGCAGTCAATGGAATTGTCGCATCATATACATCGAAGAAAACCAACCTATGGGTACAATCGGTGCTTTGTCTATGTTACCCGAACTTTCAAACGATCACATCCTTTTGTTTAATGCAGATTTGTTGAGCAATGTTGACCTGGAGGAAATGTATCTCAAATATGAACAAACCAATTCAAACATTTGCATTGCTACCATCCCCCATAAAGTAACACTGCCCTACGCTGTATTGGAAGAAAAAAACGACCAAATAACTTCACTCGTTGAAAAACCCACGTATACATTTCAAGCCAACGCTGGATTTTATTTATTCAATTCCCAACTTTTAAATTCTATTCCCAAGAATACCTTTTATAATGCGACAGATTTTGTTGAGTCGGCCATAACATCTCAACTTAATGTTCAATCTTTTCCCATTTTGGGATATTGGAACGATATTGGATCGATTCAAGATTACGAAAAATCGCAAGAAGACATTAAATCGTTGCATTTATTTGATTTTTAAAAGCCATGAGAACACTTTGCATCATTCCTGCTCGTGGTGGCTCTAAAGGAATCCCCGGAAAAAATCACAAACCCTTGTTGGGAAAACCCCTAATACAATACTCCATTGAAACTGCATTAGGCATCTTCCCTAAAGAACAAATCTGCGTTAGCACAGATTCACCGGAAATAATTGAAATTGCAACCCGACTGGGTGTTGCACCCCCGTTTGTTCGTCCTGCCCATTTAGCAACCGACACCAGCGGTAGCCGCGAAGTATTATTGCACGCACTCGACTATTACAACAATGAATGCAAAATCAAAAATCAACCGTTATTTGATTCTATAGTACTCTTACAAGCAACTTCTCCCCTTCGTAAACCGCAGGATGTTATAAATTGTATGGAGTTATATCAATCAACCGATTGCGATATGGTAGTGAGTGTTTGCGAAAGTCCATTTAATCCGTATTACAACATCTTCATAGAAAATCAAAGTGGCTTTATACGTCGGAGTATCGAAAGTAATTACACGCGCAGACAAGATTGCCCACAAGCATATATAATAAACGGCAGTATTTATGTTATCAATGCTGAAGTTTTGCAAAAACAAGCGATGCATGAAATGCAGCGCATTGCAAAAATGGTTCAACCTTGGGAAATGATGATCGACCTTGATACGCCGGAAGATTGGAAAGAATTGGAATTTAAAATGCAGTCGGGATTTTACAACAATTTAATTAATGCTCAATAAATTTATTCAAACCCTATTATCGTTGGGAAAAATCATGATTCAAAGTCGTTTTTTCAATAAAACTACGAATCCAAAAGATTTACCCTTAATCATTTTGGGGAATGGACCATCTGCTTCAACTACGTTGGAAAATCCTCACTTTAAGAGGGAAAATTACCAGTTAATGACCGTAAATCTGTTCGCATCTCAACCTATTTTCAATCAAGTAAAACCCGAATTTTACGTATTTTTGGATAAAGCGTTCTTTGATTTTGATTTAGAAGCATTGGAAAATCCAACACTTGCACCGGCCGTAAAGTCCAATTCTAAATTCTTGGGAACACAAAAGTTAATTAATCAAACTTGGAATAATCTTTTGTCGTCTGATTGGGGAATAACCTTGTTTGTTCCGCAATTATTCAGGAATTCAACTATTGTACAGAAACTGAAAGAAAAGAACTTCCGCATTCAATTTTTCAATTATACCGTTGTTAAAGGTTTTGAATCGTATGAAAACTGGATCTATCGAACTGGATTGGGCAGTCCACAAAGCCAAAACGTAATTAATACCTGTATTTTTCAGGCCATTAACTATCAATTTCAAGAAATCTATTTGCTGGGTGTGGAAAGTAATTTCCATTCCAACTTGGTGGTGAATGGTGAAAATCAGCTTATGATGAGAGATGATCATTTCTATGAAGTAGAAACCAAGTGGATACCGCTTATTCATCCTGAAAATCGATCTGTAAGGATGCATGAATTCTACACCAACTTAACTAAGGCGTTCTATTCACATTTTCGACTTTCACAATACGCAAATTACCGAAATCAAAAAATTTATAATGCTACCGAAAATAGCTTCATTGATGCGTATCAAAGAAAAAAATTACCTTTGTAACAAATGAATATTGCTGGGAAAAAAGTTCTTGTAACCGGAGCAGATGGTTTTATCGGAAGTCATTTGGTTGAACATTTAATTGACTGCGGTGCACAAGTCAAAGCTTTTGTTTATTATAATTCTTTTAATTCTTGGGGATGGTTGGACACTTTTCCAAAGGAAACTTTAGCCAAAATCGAGGTGTTTTCTGGTGATGTTCGTGACCCCAATGGTGTTTTCACTGCAATGGAAGGATGCGATATCGTGTTCCACTTGGCTGCATTAATTGCTATCCCTTACAGTTATCATTCCCCGGATAGCTATGTAGATACCAATATCAGAGGAACTTTGAATATTATTCAAGCCGCTAAACGATTAAATATCGAACGGGTATTGGTTACCTCTACATCAGAAGTTTACGGTACAGCTCAATTTGTTCCCATCACAGAATCACATCCCAAACAAGGTCAGTCACCTTACTCGGCTTCAAAAATAGGTGCAGATGTTATGGCTGATAGTTTTTACAGAAGTTTTGGATTGCCGGTTACACTGGTTCGCCCTTTCAATACTTACGGTCCACGTCAATCTGCACGAGCCGTAATTCCAACCATAATCACACAGTTGTTGAATAAGGAACCCATTATTCGGTTGGGCGATATTACTCCAACTCGTGATTTAGTATATGTAAAAGATACGGCTAAAGGATTTGTTAAAATTGCTGAAAATGACAGCTTAATTGGTCATGAAGTAAATATTGCCACTCAGCAAGAAATCAGCGTTGGGGATTTGGCTCAATTGTTAATTGATTTAATCCATCCTACATCTAAAATAGAAACTGATAATGACCGAATACGTCCGAAAAACAGTGAAGTATTCCGTTTATTGGGTTCTGCTGAGAAACTTTTTGAACACACTCAATGGAAACCCAATATTGCATTAAAAGATGGTTTAACTGAAACCATTGAATGGTTTTCTAAAGCAGAGAATTTGGCTCGATATAAACACGACATCTACAACATTTAAAGGTTAACGATTACCCATCTTTCGTTTAGAAATTTTATTTAGTCCCTTTTCCACCATACTCCGGATATCATCGGATAATCGGAAGCGATAAATAACGAAAATACTTCCCCCGAAAAAGAGGAACGATTTCAATCCGAACAAAATTATTCCCAAGGGATGTTGGGGATTGATTTTCCAAATTTCGGCTAATATAAATACGCCGAAAAACAAGCCAATTGACTTGAACAATCCTACTGAAAAGGGGGTTAATTTAAAAATATTCCAAATCAAAATAACTACAACGGTGCTGCTCGCAGCCCAAGTACCTGCTGTGGCTATAGCTGCACCTTCAATACCCCAAATTGGAATGGCCCAATTATTCAAAAAAATCCCCACTGCAACAGCGGTAACATTTACAAGCAAGGACAAATAGTACCGATGAGAAAAAGTGAGCATTGCACTTGAATTTCCTTGCATCAATATTATCAGCTTTCCCATCCCCAAAAACAACAAGGCCCATTTACCGGCAATATACTTTTCTCCGTTGGGCATCAAAGTATAAAAAAAGTCAATATTAATCCAAAGCAAAAGCAACACCAAAGCTCCCAATACGAATTGATTTAAGCTTGTTTTTTCATAAAGTCGCTTCATTTCAGACGTATTTCCTGCATGCATTGCTTCTGATAATTTGGGATTGGAAATTTGCAAAATGCTTCTGGTTGGAATTTCAATCAGTACGGCCATACTTACGGCAATTCGATAGATTCCGGTATCTGAAAATCCCTTCATGGAGCTAATCATTACAAAATCCAATCTCTGAACGATCATATTGGCTGTGTATGTGAAGAATAAATACAGCGTATATTTTGCAAATTCTGATTTTAGTCCTGGAGACTGATGTATGAATGTTAAATTGGGTTTGAATCCCAATTGCGTATTTCGTAAAATGTAAACTAAATTCAGAATGGCAACTATGGCATAAACCGCTGGCACCAAATGTACGGAATGTTGAAACGGCAAAAATTGAATAAAATACAACCAACCAATAATACCTAGAAAAATTCGGACCACATTTTCTCTAAGAAATGACGCCCAAATTATGCTCCCAATGGAAGCCGAAAAAACTTCAAACACATTGTTGTACACGAAAAAGAAAATAAAAGGTAGCAACCACAAATAATACGGCTCGAAATCATTAGAACTTCGTCCAATATAATGCATTATTGGGTCGTGAAAGAATAACAGAACCAGTGCAACTAAAATAAAACCGAGCAGAGGAATGAGCAACAACCAAAATCCGACACCATTGTGACCGGAATCGTTTTTGAATCGCGGAAAAAATTTCCAAATGGAATATCCTGTACCCAGTTGAGCTACACCGGCTAAGAGCGCTCCCATTTCGATAAACAGGCCGATTACACCATTTTCAGATTCTGTATAAACCAAGGGAAATAGATAAAAAGTAGTGAATAATCCGATCAAACTTCCGGAATAATTCACCACCGATGCCCAGAAGCTTTGTTGAGCAATTTTACCTGACATTGTCACAAAGGTATACCTAAACCCGCTTTTTTTTTGAAATGCCGTGAAAATGTCCGTAATTCGCCAAATAACAATTCTACGACAATGAAAAAATTATTAATTCTCGCTTTGATTTCAGCTGGTGCAGTAAGTGTAATGCAGAGCTGTAAAAAGGATCCAGACGGATCTAACACGGGTAACACTGCTTTGACAGTTGCTGAAAAACAACGCTCATTATTGGTTTACAGCACGGCTACTTGGTGTGGACCTTGTGGTTTAACTGGTGGACCATTATTCAAATCTGCAATTGCTGCTAGATCTACAGACGAATTAATCGCTTTAGATTTACACCCAGCCTTGGGAGGATTGTCTCTATTGAATTCTATTGCATTTAAACCAGGAAACGACACAATGTTTTTTGCTCCTTATGCAAATGAATTGTATGCTTACCTTAAACCAAATGGTTTTATTCCACATTTTTATTGTGATAACTCTGTTTTAGGTAACAGTGCTGTTACTTTGCAACAAATAACTGATTTTGCTGATCAATACAACAAGATCAAACCTGAAATTGGTGTTGCGGCTAGTGCAACTGCATCAGGTAATGATATCAGCATCAAGTACAAAATGAAAGCTTTTGCTCCTGAAGCGGGTTCTGATTACTATACAAGCATTTTATTAGTAGAAAAAGCAATCACAGCTTACCAATTAATTGGAAGTACACACTCTACAGTTGAACATAAAAACATAGTACGTGGATCTGCAAAAACTACTGGATCTGGCTTAAACTCATTGGGCCAAACTGTTTGGGCTGGTGCGCCTGTTGCTTTTGGTGACAACGCTGATTGGTCAAATCCAACAACTGCAACCGAAGTTGAAAAAACAGCTTCTTTCAAATTCGAAGCTCCTTCTCAGTCAACCAAAGACGCCTTTGATGCACAATTAAAAGCTTCCGTTATGCAACAAGGTTTTGGATGGTGGAACTTCAACAAAAGCAATACTGCTGTTGTTGTTGTTGTTTGGAAGAAAATCTCTGCTACAGAAATGTATTTCGTAAACGCAGTTTGGGCTGACGTTAAATAATTTCGAAATCTCAAAAGGTGCTTTGCACCCCATAAAAAAAGGCTGTCAGAAATTTCTGACAGCCTTTTTTTATCCATTAATTTTTTGCACTTGTTTGATTTTGATTAATTCATTCGAATACGTGTTCCCAATTAATCAATTAGTATTTTCGAATGTAATGCAATGGTCAATTCAATTTATTTGTTTTTGAATTCGGGTTTGCGCTTTTCAACAAATGCATTCATTCCTTCTTTCTGATCTTCAGTTGCAAACAACATGTAAAAATTCTTCCGCTCAAAGAACAATCCTTCCTGCAGTCCTGTATCAAACGCTTTCAAAACACTTTCTTTAGCTAATTGGATGGCAATTGGAGATTTTTCAGCTGTTTTTAAAGCCAATTTTATGGCTTCATCCAAATATAGTTCCACCGGAACCACTTTATTAATCAAACCCGCTTCTCTTGCTTCTTCGGCACTTATAAAATTACCCGTTAATACCATTTCCATGGCACGTGCTTTTCCTACAGCTCTAGTTAGGCGCTGTGTTCCACCGGCTCCAGGCATCACCCCGATGTTGATCTCCGGCTGACCAAACTGTGCCGTTTCGCTTGCAACAATCATATCACACAACATAGCTAATTCGCATCCACCACCCAGTGCAAAACCACTTACTGCTGCAATGATGGGCTTTTTGGTTTTACGAATGGAATCCCACGTGGAGAATTGATCAATTTTCAACATATCCACAGCGGTTCTTCCCGCCATTTGCTTAATATCCGCTCCCGCCGCGAACGCTCTTTCATTACCGTGTATTACAATGGCTCGAATGGAATCGTCGTTATCAAAAATTTCCAAACAATGACGAATCTCACCCATCAATTGTAAATTCAACGCATTCAATTCTTTCGGTCTATTCAATTGAATACTAGCTACATACGGCCCCACTTGGGCATTTGCAATTATAAATTCGTAATTCATACAATATATTTTCGATTTTTTAAAAGTTGAACATCATTCTTCTATTAGCTCCAAATACTCCTTTACCTCTTACTCTAAATTTCATTTTACCAATTCCTATAAACACCTATTTCTCTATCAATCCATTTAAGCCCATTTTTTTATACCCATTCCATTATAATCTTACTTCTCTATCATCCATTTACTCGAATTTCGATTATACCTACACCACAATACTTTTACTTCTCTATCATCCATTTACTCGAATTTCGATTATACCAATTCCATAGAATTCTACCTAACAGCAAACCAAGTATTGCACCGCCCACAACATCTCCAACAAAATGCCGTCCCAAATAAACCCTAGAGTATGCTACAAAACAAGCAACTACAAACATAATCCAATAGCCCAACTTTTGTTTTTTATTCCATTTTTTAATTCCATTTATTGGATTTTTGGGGGAAGTTTTACGGGCGAATACAAACAACATCAACAACGGATAAACAGCAAACGCATTGGCCGAATGTGAACTAACAAAACCATATTTACCACCCGGCAAACCATCCGGAAGCCGAACTTGATCCGATAATTCTTGATTAAAACAAGGTCTTAATCTATGGGTGTTGTCTTTTAAAACTCGGGTACTGATACTATCTGCCAACCCAAACGCGAGCAGTAATAAAGATATCGGAATCCAACTTTTGGATTTCCACTTCTTTATCAGCATATAAATTCCCCAAATATACAACGGCACAAAAAGCCAAGTAGAACTCAACCAAATCATGGGTTCATCCAGCCAACTGAATGCATATTTCTGATTAACCCAAATGAAAAGGTTTTGATCCCACTGATTTAATTTTTCTAGCATTTAGTAATCTTTAAACGTTTCATACATTCTCAATCTGCTTGTGCTTGACTGTAGCTTACACCCATTGGATATTACTTGCTAAAATCTCTAAATTGATTTATCTGACATGCACACTTTGCTATTTCTTCGAAATTAATATAATTCGAGGAGACTTTAGGGCATCGTAATTACCCAATTGATAATCACCAAACACATGCAACACTTCAAAACCTGCAGCTCGGTGCATTTCAATCAACTCATCTAAAGAATAAACCTGTACCCGCTCTTGAAATTCATAAAGGTTTGATGAATCTACTACGTGAATTTCTTTAACTATAGTTTTTGACTCTAAGCGTTTTATCCAATTAAAATGAATTTCTCTATTTTCAAATAATTCAATTACTTCTCCTTTCTGAGGAAGCAATTCTAAAATGGGCTCTGCATTTAAGTAATCTTGTACAAAAAAACCACCCGTTCGAAGTGCGTTGTAAGCATTCGTTAATGCTAAAACATCTTCACTTTCATTCCCAAAGTAGCCAAAACTTGTAAACAAATTAAAACCGGCATCAAATCGATCATCCCCAAAAGCCAAACGCATGTCGTGAACTTGAAATTGAAGTTCTTCATTAGCAAATTGCTGAGCGTGAGTTATACTCGCTGTAGACAAATCCAAACCCAAAACGGATAATCCATGCGAATGAAGCTCAATAGAATGTCTACCTTTGCCACAAGCAAGATCAAACACGGTAGAGCCTGATTTTAAATTCAAGTACTTTACCAAAGTAGCTATAAATTGTTCCGCTTCTTTATGATTTCTGTGTTTATACAATACATGATAATATTCTGTATCAAACCAAGATTCAAACCACTTTTGCTCTTTATTTTCCATTTTTTTTCAAAGATATTGTAACTTATCGAAGGTCGAATCGTTTTAACAAAACAGAATGAGCGAAAAAGAGTTTAACCAAATTGTGGAACTACACAGTGATGCTCTGTATCGCTTTGCTCTGAAAAACATAAAAGTGGTAGAAGAAGCTCAAGAAATAGTTCAAACGGCTTTCGAAAAACTTTGGTTAAACAGAAATAATGTAAATCTGGAAAAAAGTAAATCGTACCTATTCCGTGTAGCTTATAACTATTTGATCGATATGATTCGAAAACAGCGTAAAGAAGCCGATTGGACAGAAGAACTCGAGCAAGTACCTAACACAGAGGTGGTTGAATTCAAGGATTTGAAGCGAGTTATTGATCAAGCCTTGAATTCACTATCTGAAGCGCACAGAAATGCAATCATGCTCAGAGATTATGAAGGGTATTCGTATGCTGAAATTGGTGAAATTATGAATATTACCGAAGCACAAGTTAAAGTAAACATATTCAGAGGCAGAAAACAAATGCAACAACTTTTAGGTAAAATGGAATATTATATTTAATCCGTATGAACAATCACTTGAATCAAATATCTGAAGAACGCGAATGGCAGATTTTCGAATTGCTTGAAGGCAATTTGAATGACCAGGAAGCACATTCTTTGCTGAACGAAATTAAACTAAATCCAGCAGAATGGAAATTCTATCAGGAAATGAAACTTACTTACTTAAATTCAGAATGGACGTTCGAAAAGCACAATTCGTTAGAAACAACATCTGAAATCCCAACATTTATAAAATCTACAAAAAACCAAAATAACGAATTTGCCTATCCGAACAAACAAAGTCTTCGTAATATTTCACAAAAACATTCAAATTCAAGTCTGAGTATAGGATTTATAAACAAACGAAACTTACAGCAATGGAGCATCGCTGCTTCGATTATATTGATTTTGGGAATTGCATTTGTTTTCAAATCCAAATCTTCATTTATCAATAATAATCCAGCCTTAAATACGGCTTCAGTAAATACAAATCAGCAGAAATCCTCAGTTGCCAATTCAAATAAAGAACATATTGACTCGGTGGTAAACCATGCTCATACTGACATCAGCAACAATTCCTTTCCAAATAACTCCACTGCTAATTCTTCCATTGCTAATCATGCATCTAACTCAGTACCTTTTAAAAACCGGAATATATATAAAATCCCTGTAACCAATATCGCGAATCCCAACAATCATTTAAAATCCAATTCACCCAATAGAACCGCAATTGCATCCCCCGAAAAAAACAAGAATAGCACTTCTCTAATACGCCCAATTCAAATAGCAACCGGGAGTCACAATTCAACTAAAAATGAAATAATTAATCCGAATTCAAAGTTGAAAAACGACTGGAACAATCCAATAAATCCGAGTTCTGATATCAATTTGGAAAACAATACAAACAAGGATGATCGCGAGGTTAAAATTGTTTATGCCAGTTTAGAAACAGACGAAGCGTACAAAAAGGAAATCAAATCGATAAAAAAACAATGGCTTAAAGAAGCTGCTCAAGAATTGCGCTACGGTAGACTTCCTGAAATTCGTTTATCTACGCGCAAACAAAAGGACACCTGGGTACCTGAAGTAGGAATCAATATTGCATCCAAATCCGTAATCATGCACACCACACTTGTGCAGCGTTAATAAAACCAACTCCAACTTAGTTAATATAAAAACAACAGAATTTTTTAAAGGTCTGAATACAACACCCTACACCCATAAATTTAAATTAATTATAAATCAATACGTTATCATGAAAAAACATATTTCATCCACCCTCATTCTTATTGCAGGATTATTTCAATTCGCACAACCATTAATGGCTCAAAAAAAACGAGAACTCATTATCATTGCGGATAGTTCCGTAAAAATCGATCGAGAATATTGGAAAGATTTCTCATCAAAAATTGAAAAACTAAACGACTCTCTCAATGCAGATTTAATTGGCTCTTCCGATGAATCTGAATTTGGTATGACTCGAAAAGTATTTGTTGACTCACAATCGTTGTTGGTAAATGTTAAAATATTCCAAAATAAAACCACTTTACGCATTCGCAAATCGGAAAAACCAGCCAATGAAACATTAATGATTCGAAAAATCGAATTCAAAACAGATAAACCTATTTTTGAAGACGACTCAAAAGTGGATATTTACTTAGAGGATACTACCATTAAAGCACCCAGGAATCCCGTTATTTCTGAAAATGCAGATGTAGACTTTCAAGATGAGATGGAAGAATTAAAGGTTGAAATGGAAAATCTCAGCAAAGAAATGGAAAAGGTTGCTGAAGAAAAACAACACAATTCCGATGAATACGATGAAATATTCGATTATCCGAATTCCAAAAAACGCAAAAAAGTACGCTTTATCACCACGGATACGCGTTTTAGTGTTGGATTTTTGCAAATGCAACCCACTGAACCAAGTACCACACAAATTCATTACAATACCATACCTGAGTTAAACAACGGTAAAAGTCTGAATTGGGGATTTCAACACAATTGGGGAATCAATTTAATTCGCGGAAAACTTCGGTTGTGGAATGGAATTTCATATGATATTCAAAACTACCGTTTTGCTAATAATCAGGTTCGTTTAACTCCCAACAATAGCGAATTCAAGTACTTTTTAGAAGATCCAGCTAGCAGTGGAACTGTGGCCTCCACCAAATCAAAATTAATCAGCCATTACATCGGAATGCCAATTGCTTTGGGATTCCAAAACAAATCGCGCAATCCCAGTTTTCAACTACGTGTTGGAGTGCAAGGCGGATACCTAGTGCACAGTTATTCCAAAGTTGAATTTGAGAACGACAATAAAATCAAACATTACGATGATTTCAACTTGAACCATTTTTCACTTCAACCCTTTGCCCTCATCCAATATGAAAATATTGCTATCTATGCAAGATATTCTATGATGGATGTTTTCAAAAAGAATGAAGGATTATCCAATGCGCGAACCATGAGTTTCGGAATCAGCATCGGTGGTTAAAAATTGCTTTGTCCCATAAATTTCTTGTGCAAATTGGATAACTTTGTATCCAATGAGCACAAGAAATTGGGAAACCATAAAGGAGTATTCTGATATACTCTTTCAATTCTACAACGGAATTGCTAAAATCACTATAAATCGCCCTGAAGTATATAACGCATTCCGCCCTCAAACAGTCATGGACATGTTAGATGCGATGGATGTTTGTCGCGAAAGTCAAAACATAAGCACCATCATTCTAACGGGTATTGGCGACAAAGCTTTCTGTTCTGGAGGCGATCAAAACGTAAAAGGAATTGGTGGTTATGTGGATGACTCGGGAGTTCCTCGATTGAATGTCTTAGATTTACACAAAAAAATTCGATCCATTCCTAAACCCGTAATCGCTATGGTTAATGGATATGCAATCGGCGGTGGACACGTTCTACATGTTGTTTGCGATTTAACCATTGCTGCTGATCACGCAAAATTCGGTCAAACGGGCCCTAAAGTGGGTAGTTTTGACGGGGGATTTGGCAGCAGCTATTTGGCACGTCACGTAGGTCAAAAGAAAGCACGTGAAATTTGGTATTTGTGCCGTCAATACACCGCAGACGAATGCGAACGCATGGGCTTAGTTAACAAAGTTGTTCCATTGGAGCAATTAGAAGACGAAACGGTTTCTTGGTGTGAAACCATCATGGAACGTAGTCCAATGGCCATCCGTATGTTAAAACGCGCCTTCAATGCTGAATTGGATGGACAACATGGGTTAATGGAATTAGCTGGTGATGCAACGTTGCTTTATTATTTGACTGAAGAAGCTCAAGAAGGCAAAAAAGCATTTTTGGAAAAACGCAAACCCGATTTCCAAAAATTCCCCAAATTCCCATAGTGTTTGTGCTACGGGAATTATTAGTATGTGTGAATCTAAATCACAGAATGGCTCAAATTGGCTTAGATTCCAGCTTGGGTAAAATCCTAAAAGAAATACCCTAAATTGAATCCCGCATTAAATAATCTTCCAATGGCTACTGGTCGTAACATCATGTAGTCAACTACTTCTTTATCAGAGTCCACATACTCGTCGTAAATCGTCATGTTGGTTGAATTGTGAAAAATTACGGTTCCAATTCCCATATAAACATTTAGCGAAATATCATCCGTAATCATTTGTCTACTTCCAAATATCACTGAAGGAATAAACGCTAAAACACTACGCGGAGATTTATCTACGGAATAATCAATGAATCCATTAGGCCATTCATAATATTGGTATCGCAATCGATCGTCTTTAGTGCTTAATTGTGAACCGCTCAATTCCAATCCCCAATACGTACCAAAAGGAGCTAAAGCTCCTTTAGTGGTATTATATCGTTTGAATTGAACATATAACTCATTGTTGGTAAAAGACAAATAATCCATACTTTTTCCACTGGGCAAAACTGCTTCTCTAGGTCTTAGATATTCATCGATGGATTCAATGTAAAATTCAGGGTCGTAGCCATCTGCATAACGTTTTTGAGTACTCGTTCTAAAACCAAACAAAACTCCAAAATTTTTGGTGCGAGCCATTTCATACGACAAACCATAAGAAGCAACTACCGTAGAATTAAAACTCATCAACCTACCCCATTCCGTGAGAACATTTACTTCAACCAATTGAGTTTTGCCTAAAAAGCCAGGATTGGATTGGCTATTTACTTTTCCAAAAGAAAAAGTCGTTAAAAATAAAGAACAAATTACTCTATTAATTTTATACTGTTTTAATTTACTATTTAATAAAATTGAAAAACAAAATTGCGATTGATTCCCATGCGAAAAGTTTATTCCGCGCATCTTGAACCGCATGTTTTTATAATTTCTGTAATATTTCATATTCATTATACTTATTTCGTTTATTTTGGATAATTGAGTTTTCTACGTTGTTGTATAGTTGTTGATTATTATAAATACACTAAAAAACAGTTAATTAACATTGCTTAATTCCTATATTATTGAATCAACGAGTATGTTTCAATTCGTAAAGGGTTTCATAAATCTGGGCCTTCAACATGGCATCAGTCATCTTAGTTTCCAAGTATTTATTTCTTTGATACTTCACTTTTGATGTCTTTGTATCGTAAACGATGGTGTATTCCTTCAGATAAGAATCTACCTGCAGTTGCCAGTACAAATAATACACGAAAACAGGGGGATATAAAATGGTGTAAATTATATAATCGAGTTGTATCTCCCGAGGAAGTACCTTATAATCAATTTTCGTCCAGCAAAGTAAGTCAGTTTGATAATCTTTCATGGGTTCATTGACATATTGGGAATAGAAAAGCAGCATTTCATTGGTGTCATTATTCAAACGTTCCATCATCCAATCATTGAGTTGAGCATAATCATTCAGCGATTCAGTGGTCATTTCAGAACCCGCTGAATTCGTTAACACTTTGATATTCAAACCAGAAATTTTACCTACATACAACCATTGTTTTGTTAATTTTTCTCTATATTTTTCTTCGCTGAACAACTTCTTTTTACTCGATCTACTTAAGCCATTCGTAAATGAAATTTGTGGTTGAAATACTACGACACCATTAATCTCTGGATTGGGATGCTTGTATTTTTCTTTCTTATCTTTTTCAAATTTAGCCCTCCTTTCTGAAGGGGTTAATTTCGAAGAGTTTTTGGATACCAGATCAAAATCTATTTTTACACTTTCGAGGTACTTCTTTAATTCGTCCTGATTGGGAAAGTCAATAAAAGCACCATAAAAGTAAGGCAATTGTTCATTCGGTTTTATAACGGAACTTACAGGAATTTCCGCACTTACAGATTGTGATCTACTGCGTGGATTTTTTAATAAATTCGAACCATTTTCTTCTTTTGGGGACACTGGAATTTCAGGCTTAACGGGTTGAGAATTAACCGGAGAAATATTTACTGCAGAATTGGAATTATTATTAATTACTCTCTTGCTATACGGAACGAATGCTAGAAAATCCATTAAAAAGATTCGCCCCTTATTTTGCAATGTTTGAAAAGCCCGATCTCTAACATCCATCAAAAAAACATCATTGGGATACTTTAGATTTTCCTGCCAAATAACACGCACCGCAAATGCTCCCAATTCTTTATCTGCCAACGAATTGATTTCAGCAAAGAAATTACGCCATTCTCCCTTATTATCTGAAACACTGCATCCAAAATCCTTTAAATTTTTACCTCTAAAACGATGTTCAGCTAAGGCATATATGCTCATGGCTTTAACTTTCGAAAGAAATAAGCTCTTGCCATACAACAATTCCATCACCCGAGAAAGATAAAAGGATTGTCCATAATCAGAACGACGCAAATACAATAACAGCAATTCATGTCGTGCAATCTTCTGCATATAATGAAATGCACTTTCATCAAGTACAAATCGTTTCTTGCCAGACATATCCAACCGCGCAATTCGATCTTTGAGAATTAAAATGCGTTGATTCAAACTGGGATGTGTTCCTTCCAAATCGGCTTCTTCTAATACTTTGTTTTTGGATTCTGCTTCCAAAACAGACTTCATTGAAGCAGCGGCCAAATCACGAACCGTTTGTGGGAATATATAATTTTCACTTGCTAATGAATCCAATGAATAAGGGGTCTCCAAAAAAGGATAATCGGTATACTTCAACATTTCGAACACATATATGCCTTCATTCAAATCATACTGTGTATTTTTGAGCATTTCATATCCCAAGTCGTCGGCTTCAAATTCTTGATCCTTAGAGAACCTATAGATGGATTTAAGTTTGTCTTCAAAACTGGAATTTCGGGTACTTGAAGCCATTAGCTTACGATTCTCTTTATACTGCAAAAGTGAGTGTTTCTTTACATAATGCTGAATTTCATGTGCCAAAATAACCGCTAGTTGGGATTCATTTTCCAAACGCACAAGCAGTCCTACACTCACAAAAATCAAACCGTTGGAAGTAGTGTAAGCATTAGGTACATGGGAACGCAACACGTAAAACTGAATTTCATCCAATAAATCTTTTCTTTCTTTTATCAGATTTAGTCCAACTTTTTCAACATAATCCGAAAGTGGATTCCCAAAAAGCACTTGACCGCTGCTGAGGATTTGATCTTCAAAAAAGCTTACCTCCACAGCGTGAGATTCTTCAGTTCTTCGCTCTTTACCTGTTTTTCCGGTATTCTGTATCTGATTCATGGCCTCTAAAGCCTTTTTACTACTAAGACTTTTCAGATTTGCAGGCAAATCACCCTCACAATAAATGGGTTTATAGTTATTAAAATCTATTTTGCTGTTTTGAGAAAATCCCAAATTCATTATTCCCAGTACAGAAAACAATGCAAAAATTCGATCATATTTTTTCCATTTATTAAATAAACTATTCATACAGTTAGAATTTATAACAAAAATGCGCATAAATCTTCACTTTTATTTATATTTATCGCAATAACAAACCAATTGATTCCTGATGAATGGACTAAAATTTCCCCGAAATTTCGGTTTTTTCCGAAATTCCATCTCACTTTTTATTTTAACTACATTATGTAATTTCAATGTATTAACGGCGCAAAAAGACTCAAAATCGCCTTTAGACTTCAATGACTACAAACCTATTGGTTCAGATGGAGAACTTCCTGAAAAACTCAAGACGAGTAGCAGTATAAAGGCGCAAGAAGCTTTGAAAAGAATAAAAGTTTCTGGCAAAAAAAGAAAAGAAAGAAAAGCAGAAGAGGCACATGCAGTCCAAGTAAGTTTTTTTGAGGATCAGATTCTAAGTTCCGGACAAATTTTATTTGGCAATCCAATAGCAGATTATGTACAAAAGGTGGGTCAATATTTAATTAAAGATCAAGATGATTTACTAAATGAATTGCAGTTTTATGTGTTAAAGTCTCATGTACCCAATGCTTATACAACATCTAATGGCATGGTTGTAGTCAGTATAGGATTATTGGTTCGTTTAGAAAATGAATCCCAGTTGGCTGTAATTTTAGCACATGAAATTCAGCACTATATAAAGAAACACTCCTTGGTTCAATTTAAAGAAACTCAAAAGGCAATTTCTGAAACAAGGGGCAACTCTTCCTTAGATGATAAGTTAAAATCCATGTACCGATTTTCTAAAGACCACGAATATGAGGCAGATAATTTGGGCTATGAGATGTTAAAGAAAACAGAGTACGATCTCAATGAAGGCATATATGTATTTGAAATGCTAAAATACACAGATTACCCATTTCTTGAAACCCCATTCACGATAGATTCTCTTTCAAATCAAAGCTATGTATTTCCTAAAACTACACTTGATTTAACACAGTCGTTGCTGCAATCTGCAATAGAAAAAGAGCAAAACCTAGAAAATTCAGACGAAGACGAATTGGAATCTACTCATCCCAGTTTAAGTCAAAGGATTTTAGTTCTCAGAGATCGGATTGCTAAATTGGACATGAAAGGTAAAAAGAAATTTATTATGGATGAACACTCATTCCATTTAATGCAAAAAATAGCTCGACATGAACAATTGCTTTTACACATAAGAAGAGCGGATTATGGCCAAGCATTTTATCTTTCCAAAGTAATGGAATTGCTTTATGGAAAAAGTTTATTTTTATCCAAAATAAAAGCGATGAGTATTTACGCTCTTGCTGAACACCGTTTTAAGGGTCATGATTTAAAGGATTATGGCTGTAGTGTATTAGAAAACAAAGGCGAATGGAGGAATTTATTTGCGGGGATAAATGCTTTAACTGAAAATGAACTAAGTGTTTTGGCAGCTAAGGTCGTTTGGGAAGAATGGAGCAAATATCCCCAAGACGAGTTTTTATTGAACGTTCGTGATCATGTCTTTAATTCATTACAAGTAAAAGGGAAAATTCGACTTACCGATTTTATAGAATTTAACTCTCAGATCAATACATCTAAAAATCAAGAAAACACCGTTGTAAATTCCCCTAGTAATACCATTAATTCAACCGAAAATCCAGAAAAACTGGAAAACAATGGTTTACTAAAAAATCCGAGAAGTAGAATTCAATTATCCAATAACTCTAACGCAAACAATACTGAAGGTTCCAATAATGAAAGGCCTTATTACATTGCGGCTTTTGCAGAAATTAACAATTTATTAGAACTGAATAAATATATTGATAAAATCAAAATTGATTTTGACGATTTAACCAATAAAAAGAGTGTAAAACTAACTCCTACTCAATTAAGAGAAAAAGAAAAACAATTGAAAAAGATAAAATACAAGGAACCTAACCCTGACTTTAATGGCCTGGTTTTACTGCAACCCCAAGTTGCTTACACGAATAGTTATTCGAGCCCTAAAAAAAAGTCATTTTTTGCAAAAGATAAATTCACAAAGAACCTAACTAAACTCTGGTATGATGTGGCTCGTATAACGAAGATTAACTTAAATATCATTGAAAATACAGCAGGTTCCGAAATTTCAACTTCAACTCTAAATGAATATGCTCTTCTTAACGATTGGTTGATGGAAAGAATAAATAATGATACTTCTCAAATGCTTTTATATTATTCACAATATACCCAGAAATACATGGCAGGATATCAGACTAATTTATTAGGTTGGACCGGTGTTGATTATAAAATTTTTCCGCCTGAATTTGTTGCAATTGCACTTATCGTTAGTGTAATTTACTTTCCAATGATACCCGTTTATTTATATTTTCAGCTTCAACCCAATGCATATTATGAAGATTATTTTGTTGTTTTTGATACCAAATCTTCAAAATTGGTATATAAAAATTCAAAATATTATGAGAAAAAAGCCAGCAATACATTTCTTAAATCACAAATTTATGAATCTATGTATGAGTTAATGCATACAAAATAATTCGAAACATAGCTTAAACCACCAAGCCAATTATAGACTCATTTATGACATCAAAAAATATAATTTTATTAAAAAATAGAAATACTAATCACATGTTGAAACAATTACCTTGCCTTTTC
This sequence comes from Chitinophaga pinensis, assembly GCA_945890895.1. GTDB lineage: Bacteria > Bacteroidota > Bacteroidia > NS11-12g > UBA955 > VMCP01. Next base: position 65,151 of record CAMDDG010000007.1, read on the forward strand.
ATTTTCATAATATTAGGTTTATTACCTAATTTAATGAAAGCCCAGTCCAATCCAGGTTACCTAGGAAAAACGCAATTGCTAGAGTTCACTACGAATACCAGTTACGGTGCTTTTGTTGAATATGACTTCAATGTTAAAGTAAACTTCGCTCTACAATACGAAAAAATCATAAATCGAAAAACGGGTATTTCAGCTGGAATTAGAATCGACAATGCTAAGTACAGACCAAATTTTGATAACACTATTATTTGGGATGATGCAACAAAAAGGGAATACTCAATAACAAATTATAATCCAGATTATCCAGATAAAAACTATTTTAAATACAACTGTACTGAATTATACATTCAACTTAAAAAATTCATTCCCATCAAAGGCTATATTGCCCCTTATGGATCTTATTGGGGTTTTGAATTGAGCGCGGCACGAATGGCATTAACCGAAAACAAATTACCGTTCTCTCCGAATATTGAAATAACCAACGAACCCATTTATGCTTTTGTTCCTGCAGTAATAGTGGGCAAGCGAATTATAATTGCTGACAAATTATCTGTAAACGGATTTGCTTCAATGGGAACGGTTTTTTTTCATTCGGCTGAAGTTTATCTTGTTACCGGATGGCCTGACAGTCCAAAAGAATTTTTAAATTATATGATGTTAACAGAATTAGCTTTATCACGCTTAATTACAGTAGGCGTATCAGTGGGTTATGTTTTTTAATTCATTTTTACAATTCTATAAAATCGTTATTTTCAAACTTCAACGTAAAATGCAAATAATCAAACCACAATATCAATAAGTAAAATACAAGTAAAGAAAATACAACAAATGAAAAGAAAAGGGGGCTTTGCCCCTTTTTCTTTTCACCATATTAGAAAAAATCTCTCACCCGATCAAAGAAGCTTTTATCCTTCTCGTCTGGTTTGAAATTTTTACTTTCTTGCAATTTCAATAATATTTCCTTCTCTTCGCTACTTACTTTGGTTGGAATAAATACGTTCACCACCACCAATTGATCTCCAGTTCCATAACCATTTAAATCGGGGAAACCTTTTCCTTTTAATCGTAAAACCTTGCCATTCTGAGTTCCTGGCTCTACTTTAATTTTTGCCTTACCGTCTAAAGTTGGAACCTCAATCTGAGCCCCTAAAACGGCCTCGGGAACACTTAACCACAATGTGTAGATCACATTGTTATTATCTCTTTTCAACTCTTCGTGTGCAACTTCTTCAACCAAAACGATCAAATCACCCGCTGCTCCTCCAGCAGGACCATCATTGCCTTTACCTTGGATGCTTAACTGCATACCATCAGCAACACCTCCGGGAATTTTCAATGTAGTTTCGAATTCCTCAGGAATTAAACCATGCTCATTTGCTTCCTTTGGCTTGCTTTCAATAACTTGACCCAATCCTTGACAAACTGGACATGCACTTTGAGTGGCCATTTGCCCCAAGAATGTATTGGTTACTTGTTTTACAACCCCAGATCCATTACAATGCTTACAAGAATTGAATTTCACATCCTTCGCAACCACCATGCGGCGGTATTTCACCTTCTTTTCCACCCCAGTGCGCATTTCCTCTAGGGTTAATTTCAATTTAATCCTAATATTGGTGCCTACTGTTCGGCGATTCCGACCACGACCGCCCCCTCCACCACCAAAGAATGAACCGAAAATACTATCATCCCCAAAAACATCACCGAATTGACTAAAGATGTCGTCCATGGAGAATCCCCCACCGCTATAACCACCAGCACCGCCCATTCCGGCATGCCCAAATTGGTCGTAGCGTCTTCTTTTTTCTTCGTTACTTAATACATCATAGGCTTCAGCCGCTTCCTTAAAATTCTCTTCAGCCTCCTTGTCGCCAGGATTTTTATCAGGATGGTATTTTATGGCTAGCTTTCTATAAGCTTTTTTTAATTCATCGGCAGATGCATTTTTAGAAACACCAAGAATATCATAATAATCGCGTTTGCTCATGTTTTCAGAATATTAATTACCTACAATTACTTTAGCAAAACGCACCACTTTATCATTTAAGTAATATCCCTTTTCCACTTCGTCGATAACTTTACCCACTAATTCAGGACTTGGAGCTGCGAATTGAGTAACCGCTTCATGCAATTCTGCATCGAACGTTTCACCCACAGCCACCATGGGTTTTAAGCCTTTACGCTCGAGAATTCCATAGAATTTTTTATAAACCAAATCCATCCCTTCTAAAGCAGACTTATTCTCCTCACTTCCTTGCAAAGCTTTAATTGCGCGCTCCATATCATCCACAACCGGCAATAAACTCTCAATAATGTCCTTGCTGGCGTTTTGGATTAAATCCAATCGCTCCTTGGCGGTTCTGCGCCTAAAATTTTCAAATTCACTGTACAAGCGTATGTATTTTTCGCGCTCTAACTGAACTGCATCAGTACTTCCACCTTCCATTTCTGGATGAACTTCTGGATTATCTTCATTCATCTCATTCGCTCCACGCTCGTTTTCGGGGGATGTTGGATTGGAATTCTCGTTTTCTTGGGAATTCAA
>CAMDDG010000008.1 GCA_945890895.1 Chitinophaga pinensis
ATACCGCAAAAATAGAAATCCCTCACATGGGCTTCATTCCGCTTCGGCTACGCCTTCGCTTCATTACGCCCATGTGAATAATACAAAAAACAACAATAAATAAATGAAATTGTCTATTTTTGATATGTACTCAAACGGGGGAGCTTACACAGTATCTGTTATCAAAAAATGCATTAAATGCGAAAACAGAAACTCTATTGAAATGTCCTATTTGTAAATGTTCGCTTTTCGGTGCGGCTCCGTATATTCATGATTGTAAAATTAAAAATTTGTTGCATTATAAGAAGTCTCGTTTCTTGGATGAATCGGTATTCAAGTTTGTAGTTGAATATTTTGACTTTAAAAGTGTAGATGAAATATTGGAAAAAAATGTTGTCAAGAAAATCGATAAATTACTTATATCTGGACCGATTGTTTCATCTTCACAAAGTCTGGAAAATGACAATAGAATAAATGTTGATTTGGACGTTGTTATTGATTTGTATACTGGCAATTTAAAAGATAAACAGGCAGTTTTTTTTGGTTCGTTGGAGGTAGATTCAATTTTTACAAATGACGAGGTAATTCACTTGGCATTTGGAGTTAAACAGGAAAAAGTATCTCGTTTGGCTAGAAAGTACCTAAACGGGAAAAGATTAGAGAATTCGGATTGGGTTTTTTTACATAAAACAATGATGAATGGGGTTGATTTATATGGTAAAGATTATATTTTACAACTTCTTGATTTGAGTAACATTAATATTTCAACGAGCCGCCATATTGTAATATTTAATATGTTACAAAAACTTTCCAATGAAGTAATACATCCAGCAATTCGGCTAGAATACCATGGAATGACTTACATATGCGAATTTGTCAAACAAAATGAGAAAATAGACAACAGTGAAATCATAATTAAACAGAATCAATCTAGCTCGATTTCAAGTGAAATATTTAGGATAAAGAAAAATGGATCTATAAATGCCAAACCTATTAATGGTATCTTTCCCACATTTCAATTGATTCAAGCATTTTGTGAATCCACAAGAAAATTAATCATTGGATATGGTTTAAAAGAGGGTAGGTGTTCCATTTGCAATAAACCATTGACCGACAATCAAAGTAAAAGAAAAGGAATTGGTCCAATTTGTGAAAGAAATATACTTGGCATATGATCAAAATTAGAAATTGAGAGTATTTCATTAATTGTTTAAAATTTCTTCATCATCAACTCATTTATATACTCCACAAACTCATCAGAACCAACTACTTCAACATCCTCCGAGAAACCTAAAACAAATCGTCCGGGTGCTTTGAAATTTTGAACCATCGCTTTGAAATGATAGCGGTCTGTCTGGGGAATGGGTTTGATGAATGGGATCGACATCGGGTATTCTTCTTTCAAGACGAGGCTCGCACGCAGGCTCATGTGGATTTCGACTTCGTGGTTTAAAGACTTCCCCTGAAACCCAAAAATATCCGGTTGGTGAAATTCGTGTTGCAATTCATAGACCATCGGTGATTCGAGAACTTCCACGCTTCCCATGCGTTCGATGTTGAAGTATTTGTTTTCCTGTGAACTCACTTCAAACGCTGAAACCGACTCGTAGTTATCCGTGAAGCACATGGGTTCAACAATTCGGTCGGTAACCGTTTGGCTATTGGCGGAGGAGTAGCTTTTTATCAAAAGTTGTTTTCTATCTAGAATGGCGAGGGAAATCTGCTCGACAATTTGTCCCAAGTGTGCTTTAAACATCAAATTCGAACTCACTTGCAATTCACTGGATTGGTAAATTTTATTTAAAACGCTTTCGGATAAGGCATTGGCTTTGCCGGTTGTTCGGATGAGTTTCTCTAAAAAGTCGAATTCTTGAGGGGTAAAAGGCATGTTTTCAATATTTCCGGAGGAAGGAATCCACATTCGATTTACGGAGTCTCTTTCTACTTTGAATCCCAAATCTTTCAACATGTCGATATATCTATAAACGGTTCGCTCGGAAGTATTTAGAAATTGCATGATACTTTTGATCGATTTTGGGGGACGAGCGCGCAGGTAATTTATAAGCTGAAAAACCCGATAAATCCGATTTTGATTGTACATGTAAAAATAGTTTGCCAAATAAAGTCAAAGTGGTAATAGAATCCAAGTGTTTGACCCTATTTGGCAAAATCATTTCATAACCTTGCTAGAATAATATCAAGAATACTTATGAAAACGACACACATTTACTTGTTCATTTCAATTTTTGCATTTTTTGCAACTAAAAGTCTTCAATCACAACATGAAATTCCGGAAAAGAACGACAATGTAATCACAATAATTGCAGAAAAGGATGAAATGTCGAATTTTGACAATTTTGGAAAACATCTTATCGATAATGGTTACGCCTTTGCAAGCATTGATCGGACATTCAAAACTATTTCAACCGAAGAAAGAGTTTCTGAAGGTGGGTACAAGCATAAACTTAATATTACTTTCAAAGACTCGATTATAACAATTAGAGCCACATGCAACATGTTAATGTTTGGGAGTAGCATAGGGAACTACCAAACAACATGGATTGATTGGAAATATGCAAGATATCGAGGTAATATTTACAATCTTCACTACCGAGCATTTATTCCAGTAATTACTAGCTACAATAAACCGGTTCTTTATTACAACAGGTAATAAAAATCCAACCATTTTCTCAAACTAATTTCCTAAATTACAACTCCTTAAAATCTACCACACAGCATGAAAAGATACATTGAAATCGTTTACGACAACAGCGGGAGTATGAACAACTTAGTTGGAAAAAAGTTGAAATACGAAATAGCACAAGAGTTATTTGAGCAGGAAATTCTTCCCACGATTGGTTTACCCGATGATAAGGTGGTGTTGCGTTTGTTGAGAATGGAGTGCACAAGTTCTTTTTCGAGGGCAGAAATTTTATCGAATCAACGCGATGAAATGCTACGTCGCATCAAGGCCATTACTCATGATCAATCTACGCCCTTGTTTCACACGGTTTATGATGCGATTCAAGCGTGCAAAAACACTCCGGCAGATGAGCACTTGATTTTTGTGTTGACCGATGGCGATGATACTTGTGGGGTAAAGATTGAGCAATTAATTGATGCCGACACCTTAAAGAAATACGTCCGTTTCTACAAAGTGCTGCTGGTGCAATTGGCGGTAACATCCCACATAAGTCGCAACAATTTAACGGCGTTCACCAACGCACTGGGCGGACGAGCCATTTCGTTGGATGGAACGGATTCCCTTCCCCAGATGCGGAAAAAACTAAGTAAGGCGCTGACGATTTCAGGATTTTCAAGTCAATTTCCATTGGAGCATTGCTTCGACAGTTTACCTACAAAAAATAGTACTTGGGAAGAGGTAGAAAGTTCAGGAATGAGTTATCATCAAGCCCTATTGTTGTTTCAAAAAGGGTTTCTCACGTGGTTGCCTGTGTGGAGCACGCCGGTGAAGTCGCTTCAACTGGCGGAATTGAAATTCTTGAATTCCTTGGTGTTCAAAAGCGCTATGCCGGAGGATTTGGTTCGCACGATGTTGTCGCAATTAAAGAAACCGTATTACTATTCATTCGATTGTATTTTTTGGGATTTTGAAGCTGCTCGATGGAAGTATTTCATCCCCCAAAACAAGATAGATCAATTGCCCAACGACGAAGCGCGGTGGGATGATGTGCCGGAAAAGGGTAGGATGGCTGATAGTCAGTTTTTAGAAAAGCCGGATTATAGCGAAAGCTACACGGAAGACGACTTGTACAGAGTCGAAGAGCAATCAACACTCAGAACAACTTTTAAACTGGTGCGAGAGGGTGCGGCAATATTTGACCGCAAAATGAAAACGATCATTCTCGAGCCTGGCGATCGGGTAGTGTTTAAGGGGAGGTGATTGGGTGAATTGTTGATGGATTGGTGTAATTACCTAGTTTCGCTTCAATTGATCATAGTAATTTGCTAAACATTTTATTATATTTACATTCTGTCAAAAAGTATCTGTGTAACTGAAAGTAAAGCGGTTTCTGACCATTTCGTTGACGTCACCAAAATGGTCAAGCATATTTCCAACATTTTTCAGAAGGCGAATTGATGGAATAAGTGGTATGTCGGAATATCCGACGAACCACTTAACACGTTGCGATTGGGGGAGTTGGGTGTGGATTCAAAGGAGTTCGCTATTCGCGCTGAAATACCCGAAGAAATGGTTGTTGCCATTCTAAAAGGCAACAGTAGCATTAATACTGAAATAGCAATGCAGTTTGAGCGGGTTCTGAAAATACCTGTACATTTCTGGTTAAACATGCAGAGAAGTTATGATGAATTTTATGAATGAGATATCATTCAAAATAATGAATATTGGATATTATAAACGATAAATCATTCAAAAATTAGTATGCAATGACCGATCAAACTATTGCTTCATAAATTGGGGCGTTTGTAAAGCATCATCGGTTGGAGCAAAATAAAACACAGGATGTTTTATCCAAAGAAGCAGGTATTAGTCGGTCAACCACGAGTTTGAGTGATTTTGATGGAAATTGAAATTGAAAAATTGTCGCAAATATTTACTAAATTTGCGACAAAATAAAAACAAAATAGCAATGCAAAGTATTGAAAATCAAATAGAAAAATCCATAAAATGCAAACCAAGGGGTGTTTTGATTTTTCCGGGTGATTTCTTGCATTTGGGTACGTCAACGGCTGTTCATAAATCATTAGAGCGACTGGAAGGTAAGAATGTCATTATTCGAGTAGCACAAGGTATTTACGTTCGTCCTAAAATCAGTAAATTAATCGGTTCGTTGACACCTTCAGCAGAAGAAGTGGCAGAGGCAATAGCGAAGCGAGATAAAATACGTACGGTACCTACGGGAAGCTACGCTTTAAATGCCTTAGGATTAAGTACGCAGGTTCCAATGAACATTGTATTGTTAACGGATGGTTCACCACGTGTTATTAAAATAGGTAAAAGAACTATTAAATTCAAAAAAACAACACCTAAGAATTTATTAGTAAAAGGTAGGATTAGTAGCCTGGCAATACAAGCGTTAAAAGAGATTGGACGTGGAAGAGTAACTGAAAGAGAAGAGAAAATACTATTAGAATCACTTAAGAAAGAAGAAGAGAAAAATCTGATTCATGACATCGCTTTGGCTCCAGTTTGGATTCAACGAATAATGAAAAAAGCACTAACTGATGGCCAAGATTGATTTTTATAAAATAGACGAATCCGAGAAAAGAGCTATTTTTACGGAAATTGCTACCCAAACAGGAATGAAACCTTTTGCCGTTGAAAAGGACTGGTGGGTAAGTCGAACCTTAGAGATTATTTTTCAAATGCCAATCTCAAAACACCTTGTCTTTAAAGGTGGTACATCATTGAGTAAAGCTTGGAAACTTATAAACCGCTTTTCAGAAGATATTGACCTGGCAATTGATAAAGAGTTTTTTGAAGAATATCAAGGCAATATTTCGAAGACTCAAATTGGTAAACTCAGAAAAGTAGCAGGCGAATACACGACTGGAACATTCTTCAAAGAATTGAAACTAGAATTTGAAATCAGAGGATTTGCTGGACTAAATTTTCAATTTATAAAAACAAATGATAGTGATCAAGATCCAAGAGTTTTGGAAATTTACTATCCCAATGTTATAAAAACAGAGACCGAATATCTTTTGCCAAGAGTTCAGATTGAGGTAAGTTGTCGATCATTAAGAGAACCATTTACAATCAAGACTTTCGGTTCTTTCGTTGATGAATTTTATGCAGATCAAGATTTCGCGGAACCATTATTTCAATTACCGACAGTGAATGCAGAACGTACATTTTTAGAGAAAATGTTTTTGTTACATGAAGAATTTCATCGGCCGTTAAATAAAATGCGTGTCGATAGATTGAGTCGTCATTTATATGATATTTACCATTTAAGTAAAGCCGGAGTAGCTGAAAAAGCCATAAATAATAAAGAGTTATACGAGATTATTGTAGCCCATCGATACAAGTTTTCTAGAGTCGGCGAAGTAGATTATAATCTTCACAACCCTTTAATGCTAAATCCGATTCCTCCTGAAAGCGTTATATCACAATGGGAAGAAGATTATACTAAAATGAAAGAAGAAATGATATTTGATGAGATCAAACCCAATTTTAATGAGTTGATAAACAATCTACAAAATCTGAGGTTGCTTTTAAACCAAGTTGAATGGGTCTATGAACTTGAATTTCCCTTAAAGAATTAACAGAATAATCTGTCGCAATTTTTTACCAAATTTGCGACAAAATTTCCATCAAATTCCCTTCAAACCCCTACTTACCAAAGTACTTTTCAAAGTCAATCGGCTCGCCGGTGATGCTCTCGTAAATGGCATTCATCGATTCCATTGATGCCTGTTGCTCTTCGCCAGTTTTCGCATTGCGCAACATGCCCGCATTGTACCAAGCTCGCATCTGAGTTTCGTCTTTCAACATCTGAAACGCCTGAGCACCCAATAAATAACAACGCGATTCCAACGGATTGTTTTTTACGCCTTCGCTCGCCATTTCTACCGCGCCGTAATAGTCGTTCTTCAGCAATAACGCCTGTCCTTTCATTAAATACCCTTCGGAATCCTTGGGACGAGAATCGATGTATTTATCCATGATCGCAATGGCCTTGTCGGCCTTTTTCTGATCCATCGCAATTTGGTACAACATGAATTGACTGCGACTGTTTTCCGGAAACACCGCCACACTCTGATTCAACCAGTATTCAGCACTGTCGGCCTGGCCCAAATTCGCGTAGGTCGATCCCAAATAGAACATTACTTCGCTGGATTTGTTGTCGATTTTCAAGTATGACGACATCTTCGCAATAGCTACTTTCATTTTGTTTTCGGGGGATGTTAGACTGCTGTCCGCGGTAGCGGGTTGTGTCACAATCGAAATTCCCTCGTAATCCAAAGTCGAAGGACGTTTAATTACGCATCCCATGGCCTTATCGGAAACCGTAGGAGCGAACACCGTTCCCACAGGAGGGAACATATTGTTTTTCAAACGGAATTGGTCGAAATAAGCATTGTAGAAAATGGCATAGTCCCAGTTTTTCGAAGAACGATCGTCGTAACGGGTGTAACCCACGTGAACGTTGGGGTATTTCCGGAAATAATATCGAACTTGATCCATTCCGTAAGTAAGGATTTCGTATTTTTTGCTGGGATTTTTTTGGATTTCGTTTTCGATTAACCATTCGCAGCTGGGGCGAAGGCTGGCCAAGTAGTAATCCATTTCGTATTCGCCGTAAGCACCTTCAACACCGCCTTGAATTTCGTTGAAATACACGTAGCTCAATTCTTGGTTTTTGGCAATAAACGTAGCAGGCAATAAGGTAAATCCAACCGCAAGAATAGCTCCAGCTGGAAGTTTGGGCGTCAACCAATTCTGAATTTTGTAGTAACCCAAAATGGCCATAATGGCAAAACTGGGTAGGGTGAACAGAATGTGGCGCAATCCCCCGTAAACCGAAGAACCCTGATAATATATGTAGAATACTGGGAAAACGGCAGAGAAGATCAAAATGAAGTCTTCCAAGGTAAATTCCTTGCGTTTAATGATGGAAATAATTACCCAAACCGCTAAGCCGAATAATATCCCCAAAGGCAAAGTAATCCATAAATATTTCACTAAATAGTGGGAGGGAAGATTGTCGCTATCGTAGAGTTTTCCTTCGAACATCTGACGAAGGCTCACTTGGTAATTAGTAAACGCATCGAGTGCTTTCTTGGAATTGGTGATGGGCGCATCCCAACCGTATGGCCAAACGTACACACCTAAAATATATCCCAGAACGGCAATTAACATAAATATACCGATCCACGTTTGAAAACCCGTCCATTTGAATTTGATGAATTGAGGCAGAGACACTTTTTGAATGAATTTCAATCCCATGTACAAGCCGATGATGGCAATGGAAAGCAGTCCTCCGATACGAATGGATATCCCCAAAGCCAGAGAAAAAACCAAACCGGCCAATGTGCTCAAGCTATAATTGGGGAACGATTGGTATAATTTAATGGCGTAGTAAAGCGACATGATGTAGCCCAACGCAAAAGGAACGTCTTTGGGATTATTCAGCGCTTCTCCGAACATTCGGGGGATAAAGAATACCACAATGAGCGCCACAGTAGCCCATAACCAAGATCCTTTAGTAAGTCTACGAACAGTAGCGGCACTATAAAGAACGATCAGGAATCCGAACACGGCATTCCAAAAATGGCGTAATCCCATATAATCTTCTGCACCGGATAGGTGTGCCATGATGGCGGTGAAGGTATCAAAACTGGAACCGTATAAGTGCATCAAACGATCGGGATCTTCGATTTTAGCGGCAGAGTTGCCATTTACCGCGTATTCACGGGCAACGGTAACCATTTTTTGTCCCTTAAGTGCATTGGTATCAATGGGAATATCGATTCCGAAAGCACCGAAGCGGTCGTTGGCAATGAGTTTAGCGTATTCGTACTGAACGAATTCATCGCCGGAGATCCCAGCTTTTTTGCTGGTTTGCGTAATGAACAAAAAGGCAAAAGCGGCCAATGCGATGAACGCCCATTTGAATGGATTTTTATTCGCGGTAAAATAGAATTTTACGGCATTGGAAATGCGATTTTTCCAAGATTCGAGGGGTTTAAGTTTGAGTGGTTCTTTGGAATCGATGGAAATCAGGTGTTCGGTGGCACCGGTTTTTTCTACATTATATAGGAGTTGAGAAATATCGGTAGCGTGGGTGTTTTGAGCAACAAGATCTTGGAGGCAAGATTTGTTTAGAAGCAACATGCTGGTGGCTTCGCGCTTCACGTTTACGCCGGTTATTATTCGATTAAAGATGTTATTGGGTTTGTATTCAGTAACCAAATGGTATTGACTCTTTGAAGTAGCGGATTTCCAGAGGTCGGAGTTGATGGTTTTATTTAAAATGTTTGATTTTTGTATTTGGGATGCAGGAGCGATTAAGAAATGCGTGTAATTCTGGTTGGTTGCTTCTGCTATGCCCTGCCAGCCGGTTTTTTCTGAAACGGAAGCAAAATTGGGCAACTTGACGGAAGAAGGTGTATCGTTGGATGTTGATGCATTCAACGGATCCAAGGAAATAATTAATAGGTTGAAATCGTTGGAATTATCAGATTTTGCGTTGCTTTTAGATGTATTTTGCATAGCTGAATAGTGGTTGATATAGTTGAGTTTGGAGGCGAAGATACACGTTTTTGAAACAATTCGTAAACCCCGGATTTAAAGAAATGATTAATGTATGTAACCCATTCATTTAAAAACTTTTGTTTTTGAATTATTTGTTCTAATTTTGCGCCACCTAAAAGGAGGAAATGTTAAATTGACAGAATCAAACGAAATCCAACCAGAAGTAACCTCAAGTCAAGAGGTTGCAGCTGAAAAAGCTCCCAAAAAACAAAACATTACAGAAAGCAAATCTTCTCACGATGATTTTGATTGGGACGCAGACGAGGCCGGTTTCCAATCGTATTCAAAAGAAGAGAAAGCGAAACTAGAGCAATCTTACACCAACACTTTTAACCCCGTTACTGAAAAGCAAGTGGTTAAAGGACATGTAGTTGCCATCAATGAAAAAGATGTTGTTGTAAACATCGGTTTCAAGAGCGATGGATTAGTACCAAGACAAGAATTCCGCGATGTTTCCGATTTGAAAATCGGAGATGAAGTTGAAGTTTTTGTTGATGTAGCTGAAGACAAAATGGGTCAATTGATCCTTTCTCGTCGTAAAGCACTTCAAGAAACTGCTTGGGAAAAAATTGTTGAAGCTCATGAAAAAGACATGATCGTAACCGGTTACGTTCGTTCAAGAACTAAAGGTGGTTTAGTAGTTGATGTATTCAGCATCGATACATTCTTACCCGGTTCTCAAATCGACACCAAGCCCGTTCGCGACTACGACCAGTATGTTGGTAAGAACATGGATTTCAAAATTGTTAAAATCAATGATATTTACAAGAACGTTGTCGTTTCTCATAAAGCATTGATCGAAGACGATATTGAAGCACAAAAATCTGAAATTTTGTCGCGTCTAGAAAAAGGACAAGTACTTGAAGGGGTTGTTAAAAACATGACCAGCTTCGGTGTATTCGTTGACTTAGGCGGAATCGACGGTTTATTGCATATCACAGATATCTCTTGGGGTCGTATCAACCACCCAGAAGAGGTGTTGAAATTAGATGAAAAAGTAAACGTTGTAATCTTGGATTACGATGATACTAAGAAGCGTATTTCTTTAGGCTTGAAGCAGCTTTCTGCTCATCCTTGGGATGATTTGGATCCATCTATTGTTGAAGGATCTAGAGTTAAAGGTAAAGTAGTTTCAGTTGCTGACTACGGTGCGTTTATCGAAATCAAGCCAGGTGTAGAAGGATTGGTTCACGTTTCTGAAATGAGCTGGAGTTCACACTTACGCAATCCTTCTGAATACCTTTCAGTAGGTGAAGAAATCGAAGCGTTGGTGTTGGCTTTAGATCGTAACGAACATAAAATGAGCTTGGGTATCAAGCAATTGACTCAAGATCCTTGGGTTGATATCACCAACAAATACTCTGTAGGTAGCAAGCATTCTGGTGTAGTTAAGAACTTAACTTCATACGGTTTGTTCCTTGAGTTGGAAGAGGGTATCGACGGTCTAGTACACGTTTCTGATCTTTCTTGGAATAAGAAAATCAAGCATCCTAGCGAATTCGTTAAGAAAGGCGAGAAGTTGGATGTAATCGTGTTGGAAGTAGATGCTGAAAACAGAAGATTGAGCTTAGGACATAAGCAATTGGAAGAGAATCCTTGGGATACTTTCGAAACCATCTTCACTATCGGTTCATTGCATGAAGGTACTGTAACTTCTATCAACGATAAAGGTGCAACTATCCAGTTACAATATGGTGTTGAAGCATTCGCTCCAACTCGTCATATCAAGAAGCAGGATAACAAGCCAATGAAAGAAGATGAGGTTATGGAATTCGAAGTTATCGAATTCAGCAAAGATTCTAAGAGAATCATTGTTTCTCATACCAATATCTGGAAAGGTGCGGAAAGAGCGAAGGCAGATCAAGACGATAAGTCTAAAGAGAAGTCACGCAAAAATGCTTCTAAAACTGTGAAGAAAATCAACCAATCATCTGAAAAAACCACTCTTGGTGACATGGATGCATTGACTGAATTGAGAGCACAATTTGAAAAAGCTGAAGGTGCACCTGCAAAAGCAGCTAAAGCTAAAGCAGATGCTGAAGCAGCAGCAGCGGCAGAAACATCAAATTCTTCTGAAGGCATAGCTGAATTGAAGGATTTATCTGGTGTAGGTCCTGCAATGGTGAAAAGAATGAATGCTTTAGGAATCAACTCTATTGAAGATTTGTTGGCTATCACCGACGAAAAAGCAGCAGAATTAGCAGAACAAGATGCTAAAATCTCTGCAGATCAATGGAACAAGTGGATTTCAGAAGCTAAAGGTTAATCATAATAACTAAGTGAAAAAAGTCCCACCGATCTCGGTGGGACTTTTTTCTTTTAGTGGTTTTTGGTAACTTTGAGAGGAATAATGGAAAATTTACAAGCTCAACTATTTGCTGCTTTCCTCATCAGTTTAATGCACGGTTTAATTCCCTCCCATTGGCTTCCATTGATTGCGTATGCCAAGAATCAAAAATGGGATTGGAGTAGGTTAATGAGAGAAACGATCTTCATTTCCACCATACATACCTTAGGAACCATCATTATTGGATATTTTGTATATCACACGGCACATTTAAGTTATATAGGTGCTGAATCTTTATCATCCTCCAACGAAGCATTGTCAGATACATTGGATGAATTGAAATTGAACTTGCCATTTGAAAAGTTCTCTGCGGTAATTATGTTTTTATTGGGGTTGATTTTTCTCTATCGGCATTACCGACATAAACACTTTCATTTGGATCACAAACAATTTGGCAAGAACATGCGCATTGGAATAGCATTTGCCATGTTTTTAAGTCCGTGTATGGAGATTATCGGGTTTTATTTTACCTTGGCACCTTTGGGATTGGATGCGTTTTTCGATTTGAGTTTTATATATATTATAACTACTCAGGTGAGCATTACAGCTGGTGTCTTGCTATTCAATAAAGGATTGAGTAAAATCAATTCCCACAAATGGGAACACAACGCGGGGATTTTCAGCAGTGTTTTGTTGATAATATCTGCGGTATTTATGTGGTTTTTTTAATCCTTTGCTGGCTCTTCTAAGTATTTGTCAATTCCGTAGTGAATCACATATAACAACGGTAAAAGCACAACAGCCATACCCAATTTATAAATGTAATTGATGGTTCCTACTTGCAGAACCCATTCTAACGAATAGTTTCCCCCGAAATAAAACGCTATAATCAACACCACATAACTGTCTATAAACTGACTTATAGCAGTACTTCCAGTGGCTCTCAACCAAACCATTTTGTTTTGAGTACGTTCTTTGATTTTGGTGAAAATGAATGCGTCGGTAATTTGTCCCACCAAAAATGCCACCAACGATCCTAAAATAATCATCAAACCTTGTCCAAAAACGCTGTTGAAGGCGTTGGTCATATTGGATATTCCCTGATTTTGAGAGGATCCAATCCAAAAATCGGCACCTTTTAAATTCATGGCAATTCGAACCATGATAAAGCTGTAAACCAACATAAAAACGGTTAAGTAGGAGAGTTTTTTCACTCCTTGCTTTCCAAAATATTCGTTAACGATATCGGTTAAAATGAATACAAAAGGCCATAATATAACTCCAGCTGTCATATCAAGATTGAACAACTGCTGCCCCCATTTTAAATTCATGGGTGAAATTCCTAGTGTTTTTTCGACCGAAAATATTTTGGCTCCAATAAATTCAGCAATGATGGCATTGGTTAGAAATATAAATCCCAAAACGATGAATAATTGGTTCTTTTTTTGTGGCATAATAAATGTAACAGAATTAAATGTTGAATGTTCAAATCTAAAATAAATTGGACACATTGTTTTCAATGTTCAAAAGGTTTTCTACAGTCGTTTTAAAAGGAATTAATTTTACATATTCTTTAATTAGGATAAATATACATTTCGATGAAAACCAATTTACCAATGAATTCCACCGTTTTTAAGATAAATAAAACTGTATATCAGCGATTGTTCTTCGTTCTTTTGGGATGTTTGAGCACTATTGTTTGTGCTCAACAGGTGCCTGCCAAACGCTTTAAAAGAGTGATTGAATTGATGGATCAAGATAAATTTTCGGATGCACGTGTATTAGCAGAAGAACTTTGTTCTGAATTCCCCGAAGATGCTAAATGTTTGTACACATTGGGAAATATTCAAATTCAACTTCGCGATTTTGGAACAGCATTGGTGAATTTAAACAAGTCCATTTCGTTGGATCCATCGCTAAAAGAAGCGTATTTCAGTCGCTACATAGCGAATAAAGAAACACGTAATTTTCAATTCGCATTGGCCGATATCAATCGTTACCTACAATTTCATCCAGCTGATACCACCTCGCATTGGGCACGTTATAATTTGGCCATTTACATGAAGGAAAACGACGATGCAATAGCTGATGGACAATGGTTTATTGATCGAAAAATTGGAGGTGATTCTATGATTTTAAAACAATTGAAATTGTTGGAGGAAGACAGTCGTTATCGCGATCAGTTGAAATTATTGAATAAAGTTATTGGATCCAAAACCTCGAATCCCTGGTGGTACTATCATCGTGCATTTGTAAATCACACCTTGGCAGAATATCAGAATTCCTTGGATGATTTGGAGAAGTTCATGGTATCGGAGCCCAAGTACATTCCGGCCATGAAATTGAGATTTGACAACCATTTTTATCTCAGAAATCTACCAATTTGCGAAAAGTATATCATTGAATTGATCGATTTAGAACCCAATAATGGTTCATTTAAAGGCGATTATGGTCATATTTTGTTGCAAAAAGGCGATTGGGCAAAAGCCGAAAGCGTTTTTGATCAAGCCATTCGGTTGAAATCCGATAACTTAGGATATGTATATTTGGGAAGAGCCATTGCTAAGTTCAACCAAGGCGATAAAGATTTGGCCTGTTCCGATTGGGAGCGCAGTTTGTTATTGGGAGAATCCGTTGCGCGAAAATATTTGACTCAATATTGTGGGAAGTAGATAATATTTCATCATCCAATTTCGTTTTAACAACTAATATTATGAATTTATTGAATCTGGTTTTTGTTGGTTTTTTGGGATGGACGTCGGTTTTAACCTTTGGCGTTTCCGAATTGATATCCCCAACAGAACTCCCATCCCCAAAAACAAAAATAGAGATTATAAAAACGGATAGTGGTAATTCGGGATTTGATACAATCACTACTGTTGCTGAAGTCGATAGTTGTGTAGAACAAACTATTGAAAATGAATTTCGATATAAAAAATACTGGAGTTCAGCGCAGGATTACTCAATCATACATTTGGAGCAGGATTCAGTGGCATTGGATTTTCTCAACTCTGCCAATGTACAGTTTTGGAAACGAAATATTCAACTTTCCGAAGATTCATTTTTAGTTGTAAATCAACGCAATCGTCAAGTTTTAGATGTGTTGCCCAAAAAAGCGGTATTAAGCATTGAAAATGGACAAAATCTTAAGTCTTTAGCTGCTATTTATCGAAACTTAAGTACAGATTCCATAGAACCTACAATTAAGTTTGTTCGAGGACGGAAATCGTTTTTTAATTACGAAGGAATTGGTCAACATTTGGAACAAGGAATGCGAATTTTTGCAGAGCACGATGTAAATCCGATGATTTGTCAAATGCTTTTATTGATTGAGAGTCCGAGTAATCCACGGGGAATTTCTGTATCTGGAGCTGCAGGACATTTTCAATTGATGCCGTCGGTGGCAAAGCGCTATGGATTAAGAGTGGTTGCACCTTACAATAGATATCATGCAGGTGATGAACGGTACAATTTTACTAAATCAGCCCATGTTGCGGCTCGATTGGTAAAGGGGTACTGCATTCCACAGGCAAAAATGGTATGTAAAACATTGAACTTAGAGCCCGATTTGGACGCATTATGGTTTAATTTACTGGTTTTACATATATACAATGCCGGTGGGGGAACATTGAATCATGTAGCAAAAAACATTCACCGGGAATTCAAAGATGGAAATGAATTGATCGTTACGTTATGGTCAACCCGAATAGGTAGATTTGGTAACAGCAGTCAGAATTATTCGCAACTTTGCTTGGCGAGTTACTTGTCGTATTCCGAATTCTTAGAAAGTAAAAATTGGGTCAAAAACGATGAATTGCGCTTTTGATTGCAGTAACAAATGATTTTCATCAATAAAAATGTGTGCTGAATAGTACACAATTACTTGAAAAATATGGAAATCATTTTTTTTTGATCAAATTAAATTATTGAAATTCTGCAAAATACCGATTCAATTTAGATAGATTTCAAATTGAATTCAATGTGAACAATTTATTATAAAGGGATTGATTCCATTTCTATATTTGCGATGCGATAATAGATTTCGTTTCAAGACATGAATAAAAATCGTTTTAAAATTTGGGCAATAGCTTCTTTAATGGCTATAACCACCCCAACTTTTGCTCAAGATGCGCCAAATGCGGACAACGGTAAGAAGCTGTATGAGGCTAACAACTGCGGTAGCTGTCACGCTCTTGACAAAAAGATGGTGGGCCCTGCTCTAAGAGGTGTTCACGAAAGACGTTCAGAAGAATGGTTAATCCAATGGATTAGAAACAACAAAAAATTCAGGGAGAGCGGTGATCCTGATGCAAATAAATTGTATCAAGAGTACGGCGGAGCTGCTATGAATATTTTTGAAAACTTGACACCAGCACAAGTTTTAGACATTGTTGAGTACATTAAAACAGCACCTGCTCCTTCTGCTCCTAAAACAACAGGTCCTGTTGTAGATTCTAATGCTGGAGATCAGGACGATTCTTCAACAAAGTACATTTTATTAATATTAGTAGCGGTATTTGCTATCGTATTAATGGTGTTAGCACGTGTTAAAAACACGTTAAAAAGAATCGCTGCTGAGCGCGATGGTGATGTTGAAAGCTCTAAGAAACACGATCGTTGGTATCAGAAATTTTTACCTGAGAAATTGGGTAAAATGAACCCAACCGTATTAGCAATTTTCACAACATTAATTATCGGTCTTCCAGCTGCGTGGTATGGTTATAAATTTGGAATAACTGAAGTGGGTGTTCAAAAAGGATATGCTCCCACACAACCAATCGCATTTTCGCACAAGTTGCACGCTGGTGAGTTGAAGTTGGATTGTAAATACTGTCACTCAACTGTAGAGGAGAGTAAGAGTGCCTCCATTCCCGCATTGAATACGTGTATGAACTGTCATAAAGGTGTTCAGTTAACCGACAAATACCACGGCGAAATTTCACCTGAAATCAAGAAAATCTATGCGGCTTTGGACTACGATCCAGAAGGAATGCCGGGTAAGGAGTTTGGAAACAACCCGAAACCAATTCGTTGGGTTCGTATCCACAACTTGCCCGATCATGCATATTTCAATCACTCTCAACACGTTGTAGTAGGAAAATTGCAGTGTCAATCGTGCCACGGTCCAATTGAAAAAATGGAAGTAGTACAACAATGGAGTACTTTACAAATGGGATGGTGTATTGATTGTCATAGAAATACCGGAATCGATGCAGCAAATAATAACTATTATGCTGCGTTGCACTCAAAAGCTCAAAAAGATTTAAAAGAAAAACAAAACCACAGCCAGTACTTTGGTCCTGATGGCAAGGTGAAAATCACACCAGCTATGAACGGAGGTTTGGAATGTGCTAAGTGTCACTATTAATTATTAATAAAAGCAAAATGTCGAATAATATTAAATATTGGAAAGGTGAGGAGGAACTAAACCGCGACGCGCAGTTCCTGGCAAACCAAAAGCACGAGTTCAGTGAGGCGCTTCCCTTAGAAGAAGTACTTTCTGAAGATGGGTTTGAATTGAATTCAAATCGCCGTGATTTCCTTAAATATTTTGGTTTCAGTGTGACTGCAGTTGCATTAGCATCTTGTTACAAAACCAATGTTCGTTATGCAGTTCCTTACTTGGTAAAACCGGAAGAGGTAACACCGGGTGTAGCCAACTACTACCGTTCCACTTGTGGTGATTGTAGCGTAGGCTGTGGAGTTGAAGTAAAAGTTCGTGAAGGTCGTCCAATTAAATTGGATGGTAGCCCTGATTCCTTTGTTTCTAAAGGTGGTTTGTGCGCAACTGGACAAGCTTCAATATTATCACTTTACGATATGGAGCGTTTAGCTAATCCATTAGTAAAAGGTGCAGAACAAAAAGATTGGACAGCTATTGATTCCGAGATCAAAGGAACTTTAGCTGCATTAAATACTCAAGGTAAAAAGGTTGTATTGTTAAGCAACAGCATCCATAGCCCTTCTACATTGAAGTCAATTGAAGCATTCAAATCGGTTTACACCAACGTAGAACATGTTAGCTATGATGCGGTTTCATACAACGCAATTTTGAGTGCTAATCAAGCTGATTTCGGTTTGAGAGCCATTCCAAATTACCGTTTTGAAAATGCAAAAGCAATCGTTTCATTTGGTGCTGATTTCTTGGGAACTTGGATTTCTCCAGTTCAGTTCCAAAATGCATATTCTGCTCACCGTCGTCCAACGGCTGAGGGTGGAATGTCGGTTCATATCCAATTTGAAAGTAACTTGTCAATGACAGGTACAAATGCAGATCATCGTTTCCCGATGGTTGCATCCAAAGAATTGGCATATGTGTCAACCATGTACAATTACATAGCGAAGGCATTAGGATTAACTCAAATTCCAGTTCCAACGAATTCTGAATTAGCAGGTAATTCAATTGAAACGGCTGCAAAAGTATTATTGAACAACAAGGGTAAAGCTTTGGTAATTTCTGGAAGCAATTCTATCGAAGTTCAAAAAGTAGTTAATGCCATTAACGTGTTGTTAGATAGTTATACATCTACCATCGATTTAACTAATTATTCTAAACAATATAACGGAGATGATACTGCGGTGAATAACGCATTCGCTGGTTTGAATAATGGTTCAGTTGCGGGTGTGATATTCTATGGAACTAACCCTGTATTTAATCATAATAAAGAGTGGTCTGCTGCAATTGCAAAAGCGAAGTTATCTGTATCATTTGCATCAAGCAAAGATGAGACTGCTGCGGTTTGTCAGTATGTTTTGCCCGATAATCATTTCTTGGAAAGTTGGTCAGACGCTGAGCCGATCAAAGGATTGTATCATTTTACACAGCCAACTATTTCTAAAGTATTCAATACGCGTCAAGCGCAAGAATCCTTGTTGAGTTGGGCAAATGCATTACCAGGTAGTGAAAACGATCCGTTCAAAAACAAACGTATTCTTTCTCAAAAACAAGATGTTTCGCCGTTCTATTTGTTCCTAAAATCTAATTGGGAAGCTACTTTAGGAGAAGGATTCAACAAAGCGTTGGAAATGGGTTACTACCAGGCAGATTCGAACGTGTTAAATACGTTTACTATGCCAGCCTATGTTGGTAGCGTTGCTTCTTTAGCACCAGCCATTTCAAAAGCTGCTTCATCAACTGGAATTGATTTGGTGTTGTACCAATCAGTTGGTATGCGTGATGGTAGCTCTGGAAACAACCCATGGCTATTTGAAATGCCAGATCCAGTAAGCAAAGTATGTTGGGATAATTATGTATCCTTACCGAAAGCTTTAGCAAACAAATTGGGTGTTGAAAAAGATGATACTGTAAACATCGAAGTAAATGGTGTTAAATATGAAAATGTACCTGCGTTGATTCAACCAGGACAAGCAAATAATACCGTTGGTTTGGCAGTAGGTTTTGGACATACACATGCGGGTAAAGTAGGTGGTTCAATTGAAAATGGCTTTGCTCCTGTAGGTATCAATGCTTATCGTTTTGTTAACGCTAGCAGATCTAACGTAATTAGTAACGTTCAAATTACAAAAGGTGAAGACACGTATGTTTTAGCACAAACTCAAACTCACCATAGCATTGAAGGACGTGATATAGTTAGAGAATCTAACTTTACAGAATGGAAAAAGAATCCAAAAGCTGGAAACGAAAAAGCAGCTACACACATTTATACCATCTGGGAAAAACAAGATTATTTAAAAGACGGTTCTCCTAACCACCGTTGGGGAATGGCAATCGATTTGAATGCTTGTACTGGATGTGGTGCTTGTGTAGTGGCATGTTCTATTGAGAATAACGTACCTGTTGTGGGTAGAGATGAGATCCGTTTGCGTAGAGAAATGCATTGGATTCGTATTGATCGTTATTATTCATTTAGCAATACTCAAAAAGAGAAATTTGAAGGTGCAAGCTATATCACTCGCGAAAAACAAATCGCAGAAGTAGATGATACCGACAAAGGCGAATTTGCTCATTGGGAAAACATTCAGGTAGTTCATCAACCGATGTTGTGCCAACATTGTGCACAAGCACCTTGCGAAACAGTTTGTCCTGTATTGGCTACGTCTCACTCTTCGGAAGGTTTGAACCAAATGACTTACAACCGTTGCATTGGTACCAAATACTGCGGAAACAACTGTCCGTATAAAGTTCGTCGTTTCAACTGGTTCCGTTATAACGATAATGATGCGTTTGATTTCCACTTCAACAATCCATTAGGTAAAATGGTAATCAATCCAGATGTAACGGTAAGAACACGTGGTGTAATGGAAAAATGTTCATTCTGCGTACAAAGAATTCAAGAATCTAAATTGAAGGCAAAACGCGAAGGCAAATCCATGAAAGAAGTTGAAGTAAAAACTGCATGTCAACGTACTTGTCCATCAAATGCAATTGTATTCGGTGATTTACACAACCCCGAAAGTGAAATCAGCAAGTTGTTCAAAAATGAAAGAAGCTTCAGTGTATTGGATGAATTGAACGTACAACCTTCAATTAAGTACATGACTAAGATTCGTAACACTCAAAACATTTAACCCCAAAATTACAGGAATGATACACGATTCAATAATCAGAGAACGTCTGGTAACCGGTGATAAAACGGCTGCCGACGTTACAAGAGACATCTCTCGTCCGATTTTAAACCGACCCTCCAATGCTTGGAAAATTGGTTTTACACTGTCTGTGATTTTCTTAGCAATTTTCGTAATCAGCTTAGGATACACTTTGATGACGGGTATAGGTGTTTGGAATATCAACAAATCCGTAATGTGGGGTTGGGATATCACGAACTTCGTATTCTGGGTAGGTATTGGTCACGCAGGAACATTGATTTCTGCGGTACTATTACTTTTCCGTCAAAAATGGCGGATGTCAATTAACCGTTCTGCTGAAGCAATGACCATTTTCGCGGTTGTTTGTGCTGCCATGTTCCCCGTTTTTCACATGGGACGTGTATGGGTGGGTTACTGGGCACTACCATTGCCAAACGCATTTGGTTCTTTGTGGACTAACTTTAACTCTCCTTTGTTGTGGGACGTATTTGCGATTTCAACTTATTTCAGCGTATCATTGTTATTTTGGTACATTGGTTTAATACCTGATATTGCTACTATTCGTGATAAAGTAAAAACCAAAGCAGCAAAATACTGGTATACATTCTTTGCTATGGGATGGACCGGTTCTACTCGCTCATGGGCTCGTTACGAATTGGTTTCATTGATTTTGGCAGGTTTAAGTACACCTCTGGTACTTTCTGTACATACCATCGTATCAACGGACTTTGCAACTTCTGTAATCCCAGGTTGGCATACAACCATTTTCCCTCCGTATTTCGTTGCGGGTGCGATTTTCTCTGGATTTGGGATGGTAGCTACACTATTGGTGGTAGCACGTAAGGTAATGAATTATGAAAACTACATTACTATCGGTCACTTGGACGCGATGACAAAAATCATCATGGTTACGGGTTCAATTGTAGGTATTGCATACTTAACTGAATTCTTTATTGCTTGGTATTCAGGTGTTGAATACGAACAGTATGCCTTCATCAACCGTGCATTTGGACCTTATTGGTGGGCGTATTGGAGTATGATGAGTTGTAACTTGATTGCACCTCAAGTATTTTGGTTCCGTTGGGCACGTACTACACCTTGGTTTGTATTTATCATGAGTATTTTCGTGAATGTGGGTATGTGGTTTGAACGTTTCGTAATTATCGTAACATCTCTACACCGCGATTACTTACCGTCAAGTTGGGTAATGTATTCTGGTTCGTTGACTGAAATCGGACTGTTCTTGGGAACTTTTGGTATCTTCTTTACCTTGTTCTTCTTATTTGCTAAGTATTTGCCAGTTATTAACATGGCTGAAGTTAAATCAATTTTGCGTAATCGCGAATAATTAAAGAATCTATTCAAATGGGAATATTAGATAAAAAATTAAGTCTCCGTAACCGCAATAAAATGATTGTTGGTGTATGGGAAGATGAAGATGCTTTGATGGATGCTACTTCGGAGATTTCTCACAAAGGAATTGCCATCCACGATATATATACTCCTTATCCAGTTCACGGTTTGGATCGTATTATTGGAGTAAAAAGAAGTAAATTGGCTCGAGTTGCATTTTTCTGCGGTTTGACTGGTTTAATTTTAATGACCACCATGATTTACTACATGTACGTTATTGATTGGCCAATTAATGTGGGAAATAAACCAGTACGTTTTACTCCTTCATGGATTCCAGTAATGTTTGAAGGAATGGTATTGTGTACAGCGTATGGAATGGGATTCTTTTTCTTCTGGAGAAATAGAATGTTATTCGGAGTTAAAAACGATTTACTCGATGAACGTCAAACCGACGATCGAATGGTAATGGCAGTTGAACTTTCTGATAGTATCAACGAGCAAGATTTAATTTCTACCATGAAGAACAAAGGTGCGGTTGAGGTTAGAGAATTTCATCATGGCGTTCAAACTGTAATTTAATCCTTAAGACAATGACAAATAAGTTTAATATAACTTTAGTTTCAGCGTTGACCGTAATTGCTTTAGGCAGTTGCGTAAGTCGCGGAAATGATCCAGGTTGGGAATATGCACCCGATATGTATTACTCAAAAGGTTATGAGCCATACAATCAAGCTGATTCCTTCAAAACCAATCCTTACGGAATGAGTATGCGTGAACCAGTTGTAGGTTCAGTGGCGATAGGCAAAATTGATCATTTATATTCAATGCCTAATACGGGTGAAGGTTACGAAGCGTCTGCAACTTCAGTGGTTGCTCCTGCTGGAATCGATCAAATAGATACCCGTGGTAAATATATGTACGATGTGTACTGTACTCCCTGTCACGGTGCTGAAGGTAATAACGACGGTGAAGTGTTTAAAAAAGTTTCAACATTGAAACCAGCTTGGAAAGGATACACTGACGAGTATATTAAAACCCTTCCTGAAGGTAAAATTTATCATACTTTAACTTACGGTAAAAATAACATGGGTTCACATGCTTCGGTATTGAAACCTGTGGATCGTTGGAAAGTGGTTAAGTATGTGAAATTTTTAAGTTCAAAAGGTGGTAGTTCAGCTACTGCTGTTGTTTCACAAGATTCAACTTCCACCAAATAATTCCAAAAAATATTAATTATGGGACACGGACATCATATAGAAATTAAGCAGGAAAATTTTGTAATTCCTGCGAAAGCAAAGACGTTTACGATAATTCTTATGCTTTTGGGATTGGTATTGACGGGTATCGGTATTGCTAATCAAAAAAGCCATTCTGGTTCTTCACACAACAGTCATGCCACTGCTGAAAATACAACCGAAAAACACGAAACACCTGCTCACGGTGAGGCGGCTGATCATTCAGAACATGCCGCAGCTTCAGAACACGGTGCAGCTTCACATGCTGAAGAACATCACAATGTGGAAACTGAAAACTTCGGACCTAGAATGGAGTACCATGAACAAGATAAACCTTGGACAACCAAAATTTGGGCAAACCTTTTGGTTGCTGGTTATTTCTTTACTATGGTTTCCTTGTGTGCATTGTTTTGGTATGCTATCCAATATGCAGCTAATGCAGGTTGGTCAGTAACTATAAAAAGAGTTCCTGAAGCTATCTTTACTTTTATACCTGTAGCATTCGTTGTGTTATTTGTTGCAGTTCTTTTAGGTAAAAACGATTTATACCATTGGGCACATTACGAACACCTTGGATTAAAACCTACTGATGCGGGTTACGATAGAATTTTGGACGGAAAATCTGGTTTTTTGAATACTAAAATGTTATTTATTTTACCCGTTATTTTAATTGCAATTTGGGTATTCATTGGACACAAATTAAGAGGTTTGTCGCTTGCTGAAGATACTGCTTCGAAAGGTGATGTAACTTTCTTCAAGAAAAGCATTCGCTTTAGTGCAGCGTTTTTAGTAATCTTTGGATTTACCATTTCAATCATTGCTTGGTTATTCATAATGAGTGTTGATGCACATTGGTATTCTACAATCTTTGGTGTTTACAATTTCGCTACATCTTGGGTATCTGCAATTGCAGTTATTACCTTAACGGTAATGTATTTGAAAAATCAAGGTTACCTAGGTTTGGTGAATCAAGAGCATATGCACGATTTGGGTAAATTTATGTTTGCCTTCACCGTGTTCTGGACATACATATGGTTATTCCAGTATTTGTTGATTTGGTATGCTCAAATTCCTGAAGAGATGATGTATTATCAAATCCGCTATGAGAATTATAAGCCTTATTTCTTGGCAAACTTCTTTATCAACTTCGTTACACCATTTGTATTCTTGCTAATGAGAAGTGCTAAAAGAAATTCAAAAATCATGGTTATTATTCCTGCACTTTTGGTTGTTGGACACTACTTTGATGTATGGTTTATGGTAATCCCAGGAGTGTTTGGACCTAACCAGCACATTGGTATTTTGGAAGTGGGAATCTTCCTTGTGTTCTCAGGTTTGTTTGCGTTTTGGATATTGAACAACTTAACTAAGCGTGGATTGGTTGCTGTCAATCACCCATACTTGGAAGAATCTGTTTACCACGATACCGGAGTTTAATTCGATTGATCTAATGTATAGTAAAAAGGTCATCACTCCGTGGTGACCTTTTCTTTTTTATTGATCCCTGTGTTATTGCTTCAGTTCTCTTTAATATCTTTTAAATTACTTTTGATCTTCTTTCGTAATTTTACCAAACATTTATAACAGGCATTTGTAATTGAAACTTCATTCAACTATTTTAAATCCAATCATCATAATACATCTTTAATATTTAATTTTGCACTAAATGGAAATTTCCTCAAAATACAATCCCACCGAAATAGAAAATAAATGGTACCAATACTGGCTAACCAATAAGTATTTTAGCAGTAAACCCGATCACAGAATTCCCTATACCGTTGTTATTCCCCCGCCCAATGTTACAGGTGTACTTCATATGGGGCATATGTTGAATAATACCATTCAAGACGTGTTAGTTCGTCGCGCGAGAATGATGGGTATGAACGCTTGCTGGGTTCCAGGCACCGACCATGCTAGTATTGCTACCGAAGCCAAGGTGGTGAATTTATTGGCATCCCAAGGCATTAAAAAATCGGATTTATCTCGCGAAGATTTTTTGAAACATGCTTGGGAATGGAAGGAAAAGTACGGTGGAATTATACTTGAACAATTAAAAAAATTAGGCGCCAGTTGCGATTGGGATAGAACTCGGTTTACCATGGAGCCTAAATTATCAGATGCGGTGATTGAGGTTTTTGTCGACTTGTACCAAAAAGGATTAGTTTACCGGGGTACAAGAATGGTGAATTGGGATCCACAAGGTAAAACAACTTTAAGTGATGAAGAGGTTAAATTCAAAGAAGTAAAAGATTCACTTTATTATATTAAATATCAAGGTGTTGATTTTGATGGACATCTTGAAATTGCAACTGCTCGTCCGGAAACGATTGCCGGTGATGTGGCAGTTTGTGTTAATCCTAATGATGATCGCTATAAACATTTGTTGGGGAAAAAGGTACGGGTTCCCTTAATCAATAGGGAAGTGGAAATTATCGCAGATGACTATATCGATATTGAATTTGGTACAGGTGTTTTGAAAGTGACTCCTGCCCACGATATTCATGATTACGAGATTGGTTTGAAATTTAATCTTCCCGTTATTGATACCCTTAATGACGATGGTACTATTTCTGAACAAGGGGTTTTATTCGTTGGACAAGATCGTTTTGTTGCTCGAAAAGCTTGGGTATCGGATTTGAAGGAGCATGATTTATTGATTAAAGTAGAAGACTACGTTCATAATGTTGGTTTCAGTGAAAGAACGGATGCGGTTGTGGAGCCCAAAATAAGCACCCAATGGTTTTTGGATATGAAGAAATTCATGGAGAAAAACCCCAAAGTTCTTTCAGCGGTAATGGACGATGAAATTAAATTCTATCCCGAAAAACTTAAAAATACCTACAAGCATTGGATTGAAAATATACGCGATTGGAACATTTCACGTCAATTGTGGTGGGGACACCGAATTCCAGCATTTTACGATGAATCCGGCGATTTTGTAGTTGCACAAACGGCGGAAAAAGCAATAGTTGAGTTCGCTAAGAAAGGTAAATCGTTGAATTTAACACAAATTAAGCAAGATGATGATGTTTTAGACACGTGGTTTTCCAGTTGGTTGTGGCCGATTTCAGTATTCGATGGATTTGAATCTAAAGAAGAACTAAATTATTATTATCCGACCAATGATTTAGTAACGGCTCCTGAAATCATGTTTTTCTGGGTAGCCAGAATGATTATGGCTGGTTACGAGTACACCGGTGAAAAGCCATTCAAGAATGTTTATTATACGGGTATTGTTCGCGATAAACAACGTCGTAAAATGAGTAAAAGTTTGGGAAATAGTCCCGATCCGTTGGATTTAATTGCTCAATACGGCGCAGATGCTGTGCGATTGGGGATGCTTTTATGTGCTCCTGCGGGAAACGATATATTATTTGATGAAAGTCAAATTGAGCAGGGTAGAAACTTCTGCAATAAAATTTGGAATGCATATCGATTATATCATCAGTGGGAACCATTGAAGGATGTAGAAATTCGAACCTATGAGTTGGAAGCTATTGAGTGGTTCGAAAATCGTTTGAATCGTACATTGCTCGAAAATGAAGAGCATTTTGCCCAATTCAGATTATCGGATGCATTAATGAATTTGTATAAATTGATATGGGACGATTTCTGTGCTGTATACCTTGAGGCGGTTAAACCTCATTATGGAGAGTCTATTACAATGGAAGCTAAAGAAGCAACGAAGTTGTTTTTTGCCCAATTAATGAAAGCAATTCATCCTTATATGCCATTTATTTCCGAAGAAATTTACCATTCATTATTTGAAGGAAGTATAGAAAGTCCTTGTGTTGTAAGCGAGTATCCAATAGCTAACAAGGAAAAGGCATTTGCAATGGAATTGCCTATGCAGTTGGTATCTGAAGTTCGAAATATTCGGGCTCAAAAACAAATTTCACCTAAAGAGAAATTATATGCTTGGATGGAAAATGCAGAATCGGAATTGGTTGATTTTTCATCCATGATTTCGAAATTATCCAATGTAGAGTTTCAACCGAATCAACGAATTTCTAATTCTAATCAAACGATGTTTTTGATAAATAAATCTGAAATTTGGTTGGAATTGAACCTGGAAATTGATGTAGAAGCTGAAAAAAATAAAATTCAAGAAGAAATAACCTATTTAGAAGGCTTTTGGAAAGCAACCAATTCCAAGTTGTCAAACGAAAAATTTGTAGCCAATGCCAAGCCGGAAATTGTAGAAAAAGAGCGTCAAAAATTAAACGATGCAGAAACGAAATTGCAAAATTTACGTGTTCAGTTGAGTAATTTATCTTAACTGTTCGAACTGTATTAGAACAGAAATGGCGGAAAATCTTTCCGCCATTTCTGTTTTTGTAGGAATTCAATTTAAATTTAATAGCAATTCATTTCTGCTTTATTTCTAATTCCAATTTTATTTTTTACGCGTTTTAAGTGATTTGATATGGTGTTCGCCGATTGCATTACCTAGAAATTTTCCATTTTCAATTCCTTCTCTAAAGTGAATCCCTCCATATAAGCGACTTAAGCATGCTTCATCACTTGCCGATCTGAAGTTTTTAAAATGCCGAGTACCCAATCCAAATTCCATTTCAGCGGAATCGGTAAATTCATATTCACCAAACATATGAGTCAATACCGTTGCAGCTGCACTGGAAATTACACTGTGCGCGCTTGGATATTCTGGAAATGCAGGAGTTTCAATTAGCGGTAACCAAGAACTATCCATATGCATACGTATCGCATTTACAGGACGAACATATTCATAATGGTATTTTGCATCCCAAGCGGCAATGAAACCATCAAAAATAGCAGCTGACAGTCGAACCATGCCTTCTACTGATTCAAAAAGTGAGTATTTCTTATTTCTAGCAACCGTAGAAAACATGGATAGCCAATGTCCAACTGGAGAAACTTTTAATACTTTGATTGTAGCATGTCCGTAATGGAACGTACTGTTTGGATTGTCATCCCAATAACGAGCAATTCTAATTTTGTTAGAATCTAGGTTTTTGCTTTCATTATACACTTCAATCATGAGTTTATCGAATTCAGGATTCAGAGATTTGTATTTTATGAATTCATTACCCTCCGAATCCACAGATTTAGAAATGGGTTGAATTTTATAATCAGCAGGTTTCGGAAGCGTGTTTCTAAAATAGTTGGCCGAAGGAATGAGTGTTGGGCGGATTTTTTTCCAATTGGGTTCTAAGGCCTGCATATACTCGGTGGGGGTAGGTTGCCAATAATGTGCGTCATTCTTTGCCAAGTATAGATCCACACCTCGAGTTTCATTGAAACTGTCTTTTTTTGCCCATTTTACTATTAATGACGATACACTATCTCCCCAAGAAAGGCTATTCTGGTATACTTGATTTGATAGTTCCGATTTGTAATACTCCAATTTTCGATTTCTAAAGGCAACCACACTGTCTTCTTTCCATACCAGAGCTTTTGCTGTGCTGGTGTATGCGGCTAAGGCTACAAGATCCAAACAATATCCTTTTGATGTATCGGGGGAAGCATTAAATTCCAGGTCCTTCAATTGCCCACTCAGCGAGAGTAAATCACCGGAAAAAGGTTGAATTGCTTGATACGCAGCAACACTGGCGTAGAAATACCGGCGACTTCCTACGGGAGGGTTGGTTGCATCCAGAACAATTGCATTTTGGATGGCTAAATTGCATTCACTTAAAACATCGTGATTTAAAATGACTTTAGATTTGCTTTCGCTGCAAGAGGAAAATGTGAATACTGCAATAATTGCGATAACCCAATATAGTGGGGATTTAAATTTCGTAATTTTCATACTTTCGGGGGATGATTTCACGAAGTTAAGGAAAAACGGATTGCAACAAAATTAAAAAGGCCACACTTGGTGGCCTTTTGCAAACGAAGCGTTTATAAAATTTTAGTTTTTATCATCTTCGATGATAACACCAGATACTTCTTTATATGGAGAAGCAACGGTAACAAAGCTCTTAAGACGTTTGATATCTTTTACGCGCTGTGTTGCTTTTTGGCGATTTCTAGCTTCTTTTCTTTTAAGTCTTGTAACTCCCATAACAAATAAATTTCTGCAAATATAAGGCAATTAATTAATTTTTCAAAATGTTTCCTTTATTGTCGTAAAAAACAATTTGCTTGATGCTCGAATTGCTCAGAATACCCGGAAAACTTCCGGTTAAATATCCACTTCCGTATCCGAGATATACCTTTTTCTTTCCGCCTTGAGTCATTTCACAAACCGCAGCAATCGCAGTTTTTGGTGCTTTTACATATTTAAACGACTTAGCAGGTTTAAATACTTTTACTTTGGCGTTGTTTTGAGTGGCTATAAAACGTATATCGTTGTTTGGTTGATTTACCCATCCTAACGCTCTTCCATCCCCCGGAACATAAAAGCCAACATCAGAGCCATTCTTCCAATTTAGGGTACCCTTATTGTTTAATAAAACCCCACCGTTCATTGCATCATCCGGTCCGTGGGTAACTCGAGTAAAACTGTTGTTGCCAATACACAAAATATCGTCGTAACCATCTTGATTAATATCAACTACTTGCATTCCATTAATAGGACCCATTTGAGATTCAAAAGGCAAGGGGCTTACCGTAAATGCGCCACCATTGTTTATTAATAGCAAATGTTGAAACTCATTGGCAAACATTTTGTTTTGTTTCAAATTGTCTTCTCCAAAAATATCTAACATCGTTTGACCACCAAATGATGTGTAATTGGTGAATTTTTTATTCAAAAAACTGGGAAATGCAACCACCATTTCGTCCATCTGATACATGGGATATTCTTGTCCATTTTTAAGATAACTCAAGAAAAAATCATGTCTTCCATTTTTATCAACATCGGCCCAATATATAGTTACAGGCTCACTTTGACGCGCACAAATAAATGAATTGGTACCTTTATTTCCCACCACATAATCCAAATCACCGTCGTTATCAACATCGATGGGTGCAATACTATTGAACCAACCGGAATATTTCGTCGTTCCTGCTTCTTCAGTTGCATTAACGAATTTACCGCCCACATTTTTCATAAATACAATGGGTGTATATTCTCCCACCAACATCAAATCTAAGGTGTTGTCGTTATTGTAATCGGTAAAAATTGCTTCGCTGATCATACCGGGCATAAATAAATCTGGAACCACCGATTCAGTAACATCAGTAAATTTACCGGCGTCATTGCGAAGCAAATAGCTGCGAATTTCCACGAAAGGATAAAAATTGGGAAGGACTCTCCCGGCAACAAATAAATCTAAATCACCATCACCATCGTAATCCCCAGCAGTAACAGAACTCGAACTAGCTACCACTTTAGGCAACGAAGCGGTTTTGTCTACAAAATTTCCTTGACCTTTATTTTCATACAACCGATGTGTGTATTTGGGGCTGGGCCAAGAAAATTCACTTCCTCCAGCGGCAACGTATAAATCCAAATCCTGATCATTGTCCATATCAAATAAAAGAGAACCGGTCACATCTGAAGGAATATCATTCCAAGGTTGACTACCACCTAGTTTAAATGAACCATCTTTTTGTTGAATGAACATTTTGGAACCTGAACTCCCGGAAGCATTTCCGATAAAAGCATCCATTAATCCATCGTTATTTACATCTCCCGTAGTTAAACCAGGACCCAACATGGTAAAGCGATGGGGAAGAAGAGGCTCTCTTTTAAAGTCCGGAGTTTCTTGGTCTTCATGTTTAAATGACAATGTACTTTCATTCAGTTCATTTAAAAGAATATTTTTGGATTGACTTAATTTTAAAATTTCACTGCTTCCATTCTGAAACTGGTCAACATCAATTATGGTAACTTCGCCTTTTTTCAATGCAGAAACTGGGAATTTTTTTACTTTTCCATTTAATAAAACTAATTCCACAAATTCAATCGGACTTTCGCTATCAAATCCGATATGAATTAGTTGATCCGAAGAACTTAAATATCCTTTTATGGGTGATTTTTCAAATAATCGGATCTGATTTTTATCTTTAACGAATATCTTGGTTCCTTCTGTAGCTTTGTTGGATTTAGATGTTATTTTTAAGTTAAAAAAATGGTCATTTTTAAGTTTGTTTTTGTAAATCAATGGAACATCACCTTGATTGCAAACAACCAAATCCATTTGACCATCATTATTCAAGTCGCCATAAGCGGAACCGGTACTCAATGTGGGCTCAGAAGCACCAAGATCCAACGCTTTATTGCTGAATCCTTGTCCCTTATTGTTGATATATAAGTAATTAACTAATTTTTCGAATGGAAGTTTTTCAAGAACTTCTTTATGAGTCACCTTTCCACCTTTGGTTTGTTCTTTTCTATTCTGATACAATACAAAGTCCAAATTAGTTACATCCCGATAATATCCGTTGGTTACAAATAGATCTTGAAATCCATCGTTATTGAAATCACAAAACAAGGGCGACCAACTCCAATCGGTTCGAGCAATGCCATACAAATAACTTTGATCAGAGAATTTGCCATCGCCCATATTAATTTGTAACACATTTTTCATGTATTGCTTACCGTAATTGTTTTTCTTACTCACTGTAACAAAATCGTAATCACGTGGACCTAAAAGAGTCATAAATCGCTTGGGACTTTCAGGTAGCATATCTAAAGTCAATAAATCAATGCGTCCATCATTGTTCACATCCGAAACATCACTTCCCATTGAATTATTGGAAATGTGCTTGAAAGAGGTATTGCACTGATCGGAAAAAGTTCCGTTTCCTTGATTTATATAGAAGTAATCAGGGATGTGGTAATCGTTACAAACATACAAATCCATCAAACCATCGCCATTGTAGTCGGCAGGTGTAGCACTTAGGCAATATCCCATGGCTGTCATTCCAGCGGATTCAGTAATATCAGTAAATTTATTTCCATCATTTCTTAGGAATTGTTGCTTGGACGATTCGTCCATTTTTAGTGTTTTATGGAATGGAACGTTGATATCTGACCAATATTTTTCAGCGTGATTGCCTATATAAACATCCAAATCTCCGTCTGCATCAAAATCAAAAAAAGCAGCACAACTGGTATTTCCTGAATTATCTAAATTCCATTTATCTGCTTCTTCTTTAAATGTTAAATTATGCTGATTGATAAACAATTTGTTTTTTTTCTTTTCGGGGGAAGTTGAAGGCCCGCTGCTGCAAACATAAATGTCTAACCATCCATCATTGTTAATATCAACGATATAAACACCGGTCATCCATTGATTGGTGCCAACTCCCGCTGATTTCGTGATATCCTCAAATATGAAGTCGCCCTTGTTTAAATACAACACTGAACTTCCAGAATTGGAAGCAAAGTACAAATCATTTAACCCGTCGTTATTTATGTCACCCATACCAACCCCTGCACCATTAAATAAATAGTGATATGTAAATTGATTTAGAGAATCATTTTCGGGAACTTTGTTAATAAATGTAATTCCCGATTCATCCGATGGAATACTTTCAAAAACGGTTTCTTCATTGGAGTCAGATTCTGAATCTGAACAACTATTAAACAAAGAACCCAACAACAATAGCCACAAAAAATTGCGGTGAAAATTTTTCATATTTGCGAAAATAGAATTTATTTATGATTTTCTTACCTGATCGTATCTCAAGAAAACGAAAAGTAAAAAAGTAAAGCCCCATAAGCTACTACCACCAAAAGAAACGAAGGGCAGGGGAATTCCAATAACCGGCACAAGTCCAATAGTCATTCCAATATTAACGAACCAATGGAAAAATAAAATCGAAGCCGCGCTATATCCCAAAATACGACCATAAACATCGGATTGACGTTCTGCTAGAAAGATCAAACGCAACAACAACATCAAATACATTCCAAAAAAGAAAGTAACACCTAAGAATCCCCATTCTTCACCTATCGTGCAGAAAATAAAGTCTGTATGTTGTTCCGGCACAAATCCCATTTTAGTTTGAGAGCCTTTCATGAAACCACGTCCTTCAATTCTTCCTGCACCAATGGCAATTTTAGACTGCTCAAGATTATATCCCATTCCACGTTTATCTTCTTTTAAACCCAAAACAATTTCAATCCGGTCTTTTTGGTACACTTTAAACACTTTATTGTATGCCAAACCCACAACTCCTGAAAATAATGAACTCCCAATAGAAATAGACAAAACTAGAATCACAAATTGTCGGTTTTTTCTCCCAAAATAAACCAAAATACTGCTGATACCTAAAAGAATACCATACAGATAACCAAAGGAAATATTTAAGCTATTTAAGTATATAGAAATGATAGAAAGAATTCCAATCCAAATAGAAATAACCAAAATATAGCCCGGTAAACCTTCTCGATACAAAACCAAGAAAAATGATAAATAAACCAAAGCACTCCCCGTGTCGTTTTGAAACAAAACAATCACCATGGGTATTAAAAATAGAGCCAATGATATTGAAATGTTCTTCCAACCTTTAAACTTCATACCATATCCACCTAAGAACTTTGCCAGTGCCATACTCGTAGCAATTTTTGCAAACTCCGAAGGTTGAATCCCAAATCCCCCAAAACCAAACCAAGATTTTGCCCCAGCTACTTCTTTTCCTATGAAAAGTACGAGGATATTGAGTAAAATTATGAATCCATAGACATAATACGATAAATATTCTACCAGTACGACATTGGCAAATGCAATAGTCAAAATGATTAATGCAGAGCCAGCAATCCAAATTAACTGACGAGTAGCAATGGCAGAAAGCTGAAATCCAGTCTGATTAACATCTGAAGTAACTGAATACACATTGATAAAACCAATAAACACCAATATGCTAAACAAGATAATAGCCACTGAGTCCATTTTGTTAAGCTGAGATAATTGTCGGGAACTGGGCATATTAAAATTCTAATACGGTTTCTAAAATTCGTTTCTCCATAGCTGTTTTGGAGGATGTTTGGGGATGTTTCAAATACTTTTCAATCATCAATGTAGCAATTGGAGCAGCATATGTAGCTCCAAAACCACCATTTTCAACAATTACGGCGATAGCTATTTTCGGATTTTCTTTAGGTGCAAATGCTATGAAAAGCGAGTGATCCTTACCATGTGGATTTTGTGCAGTTCCGGTTTTACCGCATATTTCAATGTCATTTACAGATGCTGCAAATGCCGTTCCTCCGGGTTGCATTACCTTGGACATACCAGCAACAACTGTTTCGTAGTGTATCCTGTCGATGGAAGTATAATGCTTGGTTTTAAATTTTTTCTGCCATTCCACATCTCGAATTCCGTTAATGGATTTAACGATATGAGGAGTGTAATAATAACCCCGATTGGCTAAAATCGCAGCAACATTGGCCAATTGCAAGGGCGTAAGCAGAATTTCTCCTTGACCTATACCTAAGGAAATAACCATGGATGAACGCCACTTAGGACCATGTCGGCGATTAAGCTGTTCAACGGATGGAATATTTCCACCGGATTCTCCCAATAAGTCAATTCCAGTGGGTTCCCCCAATCCAAAACTTCTCCAATGTTTAGCCAATTGTTCATAACCCTGCTGGACATTGGCATACTTCGGATTGTCAATAATCTCTCTAAACAGAGCGCAATAATAGCTATTGCAAGAAATTTGGATTGAACCTTCAAGATCAAGAGGCCCACCATGCGGGTGACAACCAACGGTAATGCTCCCCATTCGGTAACCTCCACCACATCCTTTTCTAGATTCTGGAACAATTACCTCTTCTTGTAAGCCAATTAAAGCTAATACAGTTTTTACTGTACTACCAGGAGGATAAACTCCTTTAACTGCTCGATTGTATAATGGTTTCTTAGGATCGATAAGCATCTTTCGAAACTCTTTGTTTCTACCTTGACCTATTAAATCGTTTGGGTTGTAATCGGGTTTATTTACAAATGCTAAAACTTCCCCTGAACCGGGTTCAATAGCAACAATGGATCCCCGTTTTCCGGATAGGAGTTTTTCTGCATATTGTTGTAGCTCTAAATCCATAGAACTAATAAAATCAGGACCCGCAATCGCTGGATAATTGAAAGAATCGTCGTTTACAACCCCGCGCTCTCTATACGTTCTATCTTGCCAAACTGTTCTTATGCCTTTACGACCTCTCATATAAGGTTCGTAATATTTTTCGATCCCAGTAATACCCACCAAATCTCCAGGTTGATAATAGGGATCGTTTTTTAAAAGGTCTTCGGAAGCTTCACCCAAATAACCGAATGCATGTGCACCACCAACAATTTCATACGAACGATCTGTTCGTGGTTCAATATAGAAACCTTTCAAACGATATAAATTCTCACGAATAACGGTATATTGTCGTTCCGTTAAATTGGAGTAAAATAATGCTGAATGATTGTATGCATTGTTTTTTTGACGTTTTTTGGATTTTATCCAAGATTCCAGTAATAAATCGTTGTATTTTGCTGTGTCAATTTCCAATACTTCGC
Source organism: Chitinophaga pinensis (assembly GCA_945890895.1). Classification (GTDB taxonomy): domain Bacteria; phylum Bacteroidota; class Bacteroidia; order NS11-12g; family UBA955; genus VMCP01. The sequence goes on from CAMDDG010000008.1 coordinate 35,089, forward strand.
AAAGGAAATCTCGATTTTTGGGTTCAATTTCTCGCGGAAAAATAAACAAGTCGTACATCACCAAATTCTTGGCAATAATTTTATGATTTCTATCGTAAATTACAGATCGAGCTGGGTAAAGAGTGATTTTATTTAATGCATTGTTAATGGCCTTTTGTTCATACTCATTGTTGAATAGTTGCAAACTAGCCACTCTGTATAGAAACAAAAGAAAAAATAAAACAAAAATTACAATGAACGTTTTGTATCGCTGTTTATGGATATCAATCATAACTTTTTGGATTGATTAACGCCTAAATATAGATTTATAAAGTAAAACTAAAAGATAGGATCCCAATGTTGAGAATAAAGTAGTTCCTAAAATTCTAAAAAATCGAACCCATTCGAAAAAATCCAAAGAGAAAAATACAAAATGATGTATAAAAATGAGGGAGATAGTATAATAAGTAAAAAATAACTGCCCTTTAGTATCAATATTGATGTAATTTTCTCCTTGTAATTGAATGGAATCAAAGTCTACAAATCGATGATCTATTAGATTTTTGATGAACACCATAAAAACACAACTTGCAGCGTGTGTGCCAAATGAACCCGAAAGTAAATCTATAAACGTTCCAAAAACAAAAGCAATTATCAATTGAGCATATTTATTAATATTCACAGGCAGAACCATAAATAACATTAAATAAGGCATGGGTCGCATCCAAAATCCCATATCCACTTCCTGAATAATGAAAGCTTGCAAAAATGCCAGTACAAGTGCGATAAAAAACAGTTTGATGTACTCAATCATTATTGTTTGGATTAATGGTGCTAGACATATTTAATGAATCCAACTCATTTTTGAAATGATATTTAATGCAATATACGTTGTTAAGTCGGCTGAAGTCTGTAGCCAATTTTACGCGAATTTCATGATAATGTGATTTCGATTCGGGATTGATGTATTCAATAGTTCCAATGGGAATATTGGGAGGGAAGATAGACGAATAGTTACTTGTGAGAATTTTCATTCCTTTTTTTACCGGTTCGGTTCGATTTACTTCGAGCAATTCACCGCGATTGGAATGTTTACCGTCCCATTTTAATACGCCTTGTCTTAGATCTAACTCAGGAATGTACGGAGTGATTTCGAATTTCGAATTCAATAACGACATCCCCCGAGAAAAATTATCCGTGCAATCCAAAATAACACCTACCACGCCTGAAGGACTAATTACAGCCATTCCCGGAGTAATTCCTTGTAGTTTACCGTGATTGATATAAAAGAAATTATCGGGTGAGTTGGTGGAATTTCGAATGACTTTTGTGGTAATATAACTGTAAGCGGTTTTTAAATTGGGGTATTTTGAATTAAGAGAATCGAAATACTGAGTATCTCTGTATTTGTTGAATTGATAGGAATTGATCTTCAATTGATTCCTTAAAGCAATGTTTTCATTACGTAAATCAATATTCTCCTGTTTTAAGTTTACGAATTCAGTAACATTTGATTTCCACTGATCAATGGTTCGGAAAAAAGCAGTGCTACTCTTGAAATAAAAAGAATGTTGATAAATATGATATCTAAGTACTTGATTTATAGAGAAACCAAATAAAATTAAAGCAAATAGTGGATACGAATTGTGTTTAATCCATCGTATTAGAATCCACATAGTTTACTGATTTTGTTTTCTATTAAAAAATAGGTTATAAAATTAAGCTGTCATTAAGAATTTGAATTTGCCAATATTCTTTAAGGCAATTCCAGTTCCTCGAACTACGGCTCTCAAAGGATCTTCAGCAATATTAACTTTTAGTTTGGTTTTGTTCGAAACGCGTTTGTCCAATCCACGGAGCAAAGCGCCACCGCCCGTTAACCAAATACCATTAGTAAGAATATCTGCACTTAATTCTGGTGGAGCTTGTTCAAGCGCACGAAGAATTGCTTCTTCTACCTTCATAATGCTTTTATCTAACGCTCGTGCGATTTCATTATAAGAAACGTGGATAGACTTTGGAATACCCGTCATTAAATCTCGACCATAAACTGCATAGTCTTCAGGTGGATTCTCTAATTCTTGTAAAGCACTTCCAATGTTGATTTTGATTTTTTCCGCAGTACGTTCACCAATCAAAAGATTGTGTTCTCTCCGCATGTATTCAACAATGTCCAAATTAAATTCATCTCCTGCCACACGAATGGATTCGTCACAAACAATTCCTCCAAGAGCAATAATGGCAATTTCAGTTGTACCACCTCCAATGTCAATAATCATGTTACCTTGAGGTTGTGTAACATCTATACCTATACCTACAGCCGCAGCCATTGGTTCGTGTATCAAATATACTTCCTTGGCACCAGAACGCTCTGCGCTATCTTTTACAGCACGTTTTTCAACTTCAGTTATACCCGAAGGAATGCAAATTACCATTTTTAATTGAGGACTGATCCATTGTTGACGCTGATTCATCATTTTGATCATTCCGCGAATCATGTGTTCAGCAGCCTGGAAATCCGCAATTACACCGTCTTTTAATGGACGTATGGTACGGATTCCTTCGTTCTCCTTACCATACATTTGCATGGCTTCACGTCCAATAGCAATTACATTTCCCGTATTGCGCTCCAACGCGATAATAGATGGCTCATCAACGACTACCTTATCCTTATATATAATTAAGGTATTTGCAGTACCCAAATCAATTGCTAATTCCTGTGTTAGAAAGCTAAAAATTCCCATTTAATAATTGTGCTAAGGCAAATTAACCACAAAAGTACGTTATTATTCAAGCAGATTTAAAACAAATTAAAAAATATTACCCATAGAAATTGAAAATTGTGGACGAGATGAAAAATCACCCACTTTCCCTAAGCCATACTCCAACCTGAAATCCATTTCAATTAGTTTGAATTTTATTCCAAATCCTCGACTAGAAATCCATGGATCTCGATTTGCTGTTGCAGTTAGTAAATAGTTGGGAGTGCTGTATACCAATGTGTTATATGGGTTCTTGTAGTGATATGGCGACCCATTTACAAAACCAATACCCGCATCACCCCAAATATAAAATTTTAATGATTTTAAAAATGGGCCGTTTATGGAATAAGATGGTATTAAACTTGTAATTGGCAAGGAAAGTTCAGATTGAATGTTAAAATAGCTTGTGCCACCTCTACTTGCAGATGAAATACCACGTACGTTTCCACCCACTCCCTGCAATGGATATTGGCGAATAAATTCACCGGAATATCCCGATGAATTATTAAACTGATTGGGATCTATCCAACCATTATTACCCATTAACCAATAAAATACATTTTTTTGCGTAATGGAATATCTACTCTTAATACGTGTATTCCAATTCAACATTCTAAATCTCTTGGATACGTTAACAGTGCCGCCAATGGCTGAAATCCTCTCAGTTTCGCCGGAATTTTTGTAATATCCATTCTCCATGTTGAAACTATAATCAGCAATTAAATTGACTCTAGAAATAGGAATTTTAAAACCTTGGCTTAATTCTACATTAATGGTCTGTAATTGTATGTTTTGTATAGGAGCTCTCGTCGAAATTTCATTTAAATTCAACGGAATGATTTGATCGATATGGTTTTTTGAATAGATATTTATCCCTAAATGGCGATGAATTTTGTTTTGCGATTCTTTAAGTAAATTTTTATATATCCCGACATCGTAACGAATACTTCGATTTCTAAAGTAATTCGAATTACTCAAAGTAAATTGTCGAATTCTATATTGAAATTGCTGATTAATTATGTTATTTTTAAATTTGTATTGATGCGAAATTTGAAACCCCAACCTCCTGCGATTTACATTGGTGAAAGCCAAGAAATTCAAGGTTGATTGTTTTAAAAGATTAGGAAACGATCCTTTGTAGAACAACGTAATGGGTGAATTATATAATCGTTCCACAGGTATATTTGAATTGTAATATAAATCCAATTCATTATTGGATAAATAATAAATGCTCATTTCTGTATACTGCCAATTTCGGAAATTTTCAATTTTATAGGTGTGTTGATTTAAAAAGCTATTATTATTTTTTCGGGGGATGTTAATTCGCGATTTATTGAATTCAAAGGGACTAATGTACCATTTGGTGGAGTCCCATAAATTTTTATTATTTAGTACACTATCCGTTTTTAAAGTGTCAAAAGAATAAGTGATTTTTTGTAAAGTATCACGAAGCAGTAATTCACCATTTTTATTTAGAGAATTAGCATGTAACTGGTTGTTTAAAATGTAGTATTCTAAAAACTGATTGCTGTTTTCAATGGCCGATTGGTGATAAAAATACCCCTTTGTTCCTGTTGCAAAACTGTTCCATTTTTTTTCGGATTCACTGTATATATAATGTAAAACTTCGGAGTGATTTCCGTTGGTTCTAATTAAAGAAAAATGATCAGGCGACTCCAACACACAATCACTAAAATCAATGGATTCTTTTACAAATTTATGTAGAAACACCGTGTCAATAAGAATGGGTTTTGAACCATCATTTGAAGTATCCAACCTTGCAATTAATCCCAACATAATCTGTGTGTCGGAATAGGCAAAAACGCGATTGATTACGGTGAAAAATCGATTAAATGGAATCGGTTTTTGTATTAAAATTCTAGAATTAAATGAATGGTGAAAAATAGAGTTAACAACTGATTGAAAGTAAGAATTTATCAATAAATTCGAATCGATTAAATGGATTGAACTTGATTCTAAATCAATGAATTCATTCAGATTTATTTTCTTCTTTATGGGTGTTCGACCTGAATTATGATAAATCAAAAACTGTTCATTTTTTAAATCCATTTCGATAGATTGAATTTCAATATATTTAAGGGGTATTTGAAAGTCCGACTTTTTACCTTCTTTGAAACCCATGGATTCAATTTCAAGAATTCGTTTTTTTAACCAAACATTAAATCGCTCTTCAAAATGATAATAAAAGGTTCGTTCAAAACTATTGGCATTCTTCAATAATAACCAAAATGCACCATTGATGCTGCTACCTTTTTCTTTTTCAAACAAATACCAAATTATCGTTCCAAAAAGTTGTTCGAATTGGGGTTGGATAAAGTTGATGTTGTTGAACGTACCCTTTTTAGCCAAATAACTAAACTTTTCAAATTCGTTGAACGTAATTGCTTTTGAAAAATAACTACAGAAACCCAAAATGAGCCATGCTGGTGGTTTTATTGCAGTTGGACTCAACTTCTCTCGCATTAGAATTCCTCCCAAATATTCTTGAAGGTATTGCTGTGCAATGGAAAAACGAATTTGTCGTTTCATTTCCAATAATGATTCGTTAAATTCAATATTTGATAGTAACGGAGATTCAACATCGAATTTTGAAACAGGCGAATGAACAAAAATTCTAATTTGGTCATTCATTTTGTAGGATAGACTTTTGTTCAATTCATTTATGGCCAGTCTTGCCACTAGAAAGAACGAGTCAATATATATGGAAAACGTTTTTTGAAATTGCACATCCGATACATCAATCACGATTTCTACCACCCCTTGTTTGTATGATACTAAATGCGGATTCTTGGAATTTTGATAATTTGCAAAATCAACAAAATCATTTTTTGAACCATTACCGTTCAATATCGGGATGTGATTCGTGTTTTTTATTCGTATTTCGGATGCGTTTTGCATCCATGAATTTTTACAAAAAGCAGTATTATCTAAAACAGCAATCTTCTCGAAGTTTTGAGATGCACATATTACATTCGTTTTTATAAAAATGAATTGTATGAATCCCCAGAAAATCAAATTAAAAAATTGCTGTGCAATGACTTTCTTCACGGTTAAAGTTTTTAGGGATAAAATGGGTTGTACTCAAATATAATTAAGTTTGTTGAATTCAACACGATCGGTTCAATTTCTAAAATGATTTTTTCATTCAAGTGATTAATTGTAGTTTTGAATATGCATTCAACGCAGTATTATATTGATTTAGAAGACCAATTCGGAGCTCATAATTACCATCCCATTCCTGTGGTAATTGAAAAAGGAGAAGGTATTTTTGTTTGGGATGTGGAAGGGAAGAAGTATTTCGATTTTCTTTCAGCGTATTCAGCTGTTAACCAAGGACATTGTCACCCTAGAATAATCAAAGCTTTAAACGATCAGGCCAGTAAGTTAACATTAACATCAAGAGCCTTTCACAACAATGTATTGGGAGAATACGAAAAATTCATTACTGAATTGTTTGGATATGATCGCGTTTTACCAATGAATACAGGAGTAGAAGGCGGTGAAACAGCAGTTAAATTGGCTAGAAAATGGGGATATGAAGTTAAAGGAATTCCTCAAAATCAAGCAGTTGTGTTATTTGCGGAAGGTAATTTTTGGGGAAGAACAATCGCAGCAATTTCTTCGAGTAATGATCCCGATAGTTATGGTGGATTTGGTCCATTCGTTCCTAACTTTAAATCCATTCCATACAATGATTTAGAAGCTTTAGAAAAAGCATTGTTGGATTCCAATGTTTGTGCATTTATGGTAGAACCCATTCAAGGAGAAGCGGGAGTTGTAGTACCAGATGAAGGATATTTGCAAGGCGTTCGTGCACTTTGCTCTAAACATGAAGTTCTGTTCATAGCCGATGAAGTTCAAACTGGAATTGGTAGAACCGGTAAATTAACTTGTTGCGAACATGAAAATGTAAAACCCGATTTATTGATATTGGGTAAAGCTTTAGGGGGAGGAGTGTTGCCCGTAAGTGCTGTTTTAGGAAACGATGAAGTTATGCTTACTTTAAAACCGGGACAACATGGTTCAACTTTTGGCGGAAATCCTTTGGCATGTGCCGTTGCTAAAGAGTCGCTTAATGTTATTGTTGATGAGAAATTAATAGAGAATGCGGAGAGAATGGGGCAAATTTTTAGAGAAAAACTCTCCAATATGAACCTACCCATGATTGATTTTGTGCGAGGTAAAGGGTTGTTAAATGCGATTCGTATTGAACCCTTTAATGGCAACAAAAAAGCCTACGACGTTTGTATTCAATTAAAAAAGAATGGATTACTAGCAAAACAAACGCATGAACACATCATTCGATTCGCTCCACCGTTAATCATTACTGAAGAACAAATTATTCAAGCAGCAGAAATAATTGAAAAATCTCTGAAAGAAATGATGTAAAAATAAAAATAAGTATTATTTTTGCATTCCTTTCAGCTCGGGTGGCGGAATAGGTAGACGCGCAGGACTTAAAATCCTGTTGACAGTAATGTCAGTACGGGTTCGATTCCCGTCCCGAGCACCAAATGCGCACTACCGCAATTTTATCTCTGGTGTTAGTGCTTTCCCTAAGTTTTTGTACTAATAAACTACCAGAAGGCGCTTTCTACATCTCGGAAACAGATACTTCATTTCCAGAAGATATTCGATCAATTTCCCAAAAAATAAACAACAGTCCAACCGATCCGAATAATTTTTACCTTAGAGGTAATGCATTTTATTTTTTGGATCGTTATCTCGAAGCAGCCCGTGATTATAAAACGGCTTCCATGCTCGATGACAAAAACCCACTATATACCTTTAAAGTAGCAGAATCACTACTAGCACCCGATACAGCCAACTTTAATGAAGCCAAATCCTATTTGGAAAAAACCATTCAGCTCAAACCGGATTATTCCGAAGCCATTTATTTGAAATCGAAAATTGATCTGGCCAGACAACAATATCCTACATTAGAAACCTCCATTAAACCGCTGCTGATTAATCCTGAGTTTAAGGAAAAAGCACTCATGTTGCTCGTTTTGGCACAGAAAGAACAAGGTGATACGGTTTCTGCAATTTCATTGTGCGATCGAATATTGTCTGAATATCCTAACTCTTTCGATGCCACCATGCAAAAAGCATTGTTTTTGTTTAAAAAAGATCCAGAATTGAGTGAAAAATACGTAGATAAAGCCATAGTTATAAATGAATTTTCTGACGAAGCCCTTTATACAAAAGGTCTACTGCTTCAACAAAAAGGACAATTCAAAGACGCAGTGAAATTCTACGATAAAGTCATTAAAATCAATAGCTTTCATGTGTTTTCATATTACAATAAAGCAGTGATAGAAACTCTATTTGAAAATTATTCGGCAGCTATTGCTTTGTGTGATAAAATCATTTCGCTTAATCCTAACGACGCTAAAACGTATGTTTTAAAAGGAGTGTGTGCGGAAAACATTGGAAATAAAAAAGCCGCCAAAGAAAATTATTTGACGGCTCTCAAATTAGATCCGAAATATCCATTAGATTCAGATCAATTGCAGTTAATAAAATAAATTATTTTACCAAGGTCAATCTCCAAGTATTGATATCACCTTGGTGAGTTTCGTAATAGTATCTCAAAACGATTTCTGTTCCAGTCATTTTTTCGATGTACCACTTGTAACCAATTAAGTTTACGAAGTTGTCGTCGGCACTAGCCATTGACCAAGTTAAATTTTCAGAAGTTGGATCGGAAGGATCACATTTTACTGAATTGTTTTTCCATGTTAGATTGGTGTTACTTGTAAACTCATAGGTGTCGTCTTTTTCACATGCTCCATAGGTTTCTTCAACACCGGCACTGGATGAATCGGTGAATGAAATACTTCTCCATGTGCGCATTTTAAATACCTCTTGCTTTGTTTTTCCTGTAATATCATCATCATTCGCTGGGTCTTTTTCACAAGATGCAATGAAAACCATTGATAACAGGGCTAATCCATAAAAAAATTTCCTTAACATAAGGCCAAATATAGTAATTTACTGGAAAGATGCAGTAAAAAAATCAATTGTAATTTTAAAAAAATTACAATTAAATTAATCCTGCATAAGATCTTGAATTACTTCACCCGCCATCCTTAAACCGAACAATGCCGGCATGTAGGAAATAGTTCCGTAAAACGATTTCTTATAATTACTACCATCGGTTAATCTCAAACTTTCGCGCAATAAATCACCATGATTGAAAACCGTTTTGAATCCTTTGTATATTTTGAGTTTCTTTAATCTTTTTCGAACCGTACGAGCAAATGGACAATTGTACGTTTTCTGTATATCTGCAACTTTAACTGTTGAAGCATTCACCTTTCCACCAGCGCCCATACTGCTAATTAAACGTTGATTTAAATCTACACATGTTTTTATTAGATAGATTTTTGGAGAAACACTATCTATGCAGTCCATCACGTAATCATACCGATTATTTCTAATTAATGCAATGGTATCGTCTGGAGATTGAAAAGTATCGATTACCTTTAAATTTAAATCTGGATTGATATCCAACATTCGCGCTTGCATTACAGCAGCCTTCGATAGACCAACTGTGCTACTCAGCGCTGGTAGCTGCCTATTCTTATTCGTAATATCCACCGTATCGCCATCAATAATCGTTAAATTACCAACTCCAGCTCTACAAATAAATTCAGCTGCAAAACTACCCACTCCGCCAAGTCCAACTATTAGGACATTGGCCTTTGTTAATTTTCCAAGAGATTCGGCGCCAACTAATAATTCAGTTCGTTCGAGCCAATACTTTTCCGACATTCTGCAAAAATACAGTCAGAAAACAGGAATCGCTAAGCAGTTTTCAACAAATCAACGTAATATTGACACATGAATATGCCAAAATGGTTACTGAGCGCCTGTTTTTTTACTCTTTTATTGATTTCGGGAGATGTATTTTCGGATTCAATTTCATTTCGAAATCCTCATTTAATAAAACAACATTACCAGCAAAAATCAGTTTTCGTTTCTCCCATTTTATCGCCAGTTTTAACTCATCCTAAGGCAGGTAACTCGTTGAAATTGTTATTTTTAGACTTAAGTATTCAAAAAAACCAAACCCATTTAGAAGATAGGCCAGATTTATTTTGGGAAAATTGGCAAAGTCACGCATTTATTAAAGATTCAGAACAGAAGTATATTTTATTGATTCAAGTAATTTATAATTCATCGCGTTTTAGCGATGAATATTCTCTAAATATTGTGAATCAATACGGAGCTCAATTTTTTCAACTTCGTTTGTACAAACATGAAATTCCAGATTTGTTGAATCATCCAGAAGTGATTCATGTGGAATTAGCCAATAAATTTAACGCTCCAAGAATGCTTGATGATCGTTCTCGAATTAAATCCAATGTAATTCAAGCTCAGAATATAAACAATCTAAAAATTAAAGGAAAGGGTGTTGTTACAGGAATAGTGGACATTGGATTTCAAGCAACTCATCCCAATTTTTATGATTCGTTAGGTAAAAATTATCGAGTAAAGCGATTTTGGCATCAAGGTTATCCCAACCAGGATGGACCAAAGCCTTATAATTATGGAATTCTATTTTCAACACCTGAATCCATTTTAAAAGCGGTGGATTACGATGGTACTCACGGTACACATGTTACGGGAATTGCTGCTGGTGCAGGGTATCCATCCCCCGAAAATAAATTCCAAGGAATGGCACCTGAGTCGGATATTGTTTGGGTGGGTATTAAGTACAAAAATGATACGCTTCAGGGTAGTGCATTGGGTGATTATGTTGTGGCTAATCCAACCATTCTTGACGGCTTCGATTATATTTTTAACTATGCCGATTCAATGAAAATGCCGGCAGTGTGTAATTTGAGTTGGGGAATGCATACAGGTCCTCATGATGGTACATCTCTTTTTGATTTAAGTTTGGAGTCCTTAGTAAACCAAAAAAATAAATGGAATCAATCGCATAATGGTAGAATTATTGTGGGTGCCAACGGAAATGATGCTCGAAATAATATGCATGTGCAAATGAACTTGAATAATGATACTTTTGAAACATTGGCCATGGATCGAAGTCGAACGGATTATAAAACTGAAAATGTTTATTGTGACTTTTGGTTTGAGCCACAAACAAATACAGTGTTTAAAGTGAGCATAATTGATTCATTGAATAATGAATTGATTTCATCGGATTTTTACAATATTCAAACGGATGGTGCAAAAATTCTCAATTTAGGAACTTCGAAAGGAGATAGTTTGCGATTGGTATTTTCAACCCAAAAAAATTACGTTAATAATGGTAAATCCAATTTGTGGTTAATGGCAGAAGCTAACTCAAATAAACGATTCATTAAAATTACGTTTGCAGGCAACGGAATCGTGCACGGTTGGAATTCTGGACGCACATACCAATGGACATCTGGTACATTCCGAAGTTATATTCAAAATTTAAAACCCGCAAATTGGGTAGAAGGGGATGCCGAATTTTGTATGGGTGAAAATGGGGGGACTTCGAAATCCATAATTAGCGTGGGGGCCTATAATAATCGTATTTCATGGACTAATTTTCAAGGTATTTACCGAGTAGATTCTGCCGTAAAAGAAGGCGATTATGCCCGATTTACAAGTAGAGGACCAACTCCTGATGGACGGATTAAACCGGACATTAGCGCTCCAGGACAATATATTGCTTCATCGTATCATAAAGATTTAGTACCTCAATGGCTGTTACCTTTTGTGCTATTTCGCGGTTCTTTTGGTAGTGATAGCGTATTTTATGCAATGTCCAGTGGAACATCTATGGCAGCGCCACACGTTACGGGAATTGTAGCACTCATGCTTCAAGCTGCTCATGGCAATTTGGATTACAGCGAGGTTATGCAGATTATCAAAGAAACCGCAAAACGCGATGAATTCACAGGACTCAATGAAAATACTATCTGGGGAGCTGGAAAAATTGATGCATTCGAATGCGTTAAAAAAGCATTGGAATTCGGTTCCAGCTACCGAATTGGTAATTTTGAAAAACCCATTTGTTATTTGACTTCTCGTGAATTAAGGATTCTGGAAAATTCAGTCAATTCCAATCAATCATTTGAGGGATGGAATTGTGCCGTATTGGATCTATCGGGTAGAACCCTGGCATTGGGATCCATTAAATCCGGAAAATTTGAATTCAAAAATCAAATTCCTCATGGCATGTATTTCATTGAAATATTCAATTCTGAGCAACGATTTGGAGTAAAGTTGGTCAATTTTGACTAGCGTTTTCTTCCTTCCAGTTCAAATAAGATTGAACATGCCTTTCCTTTTTATTATCGTAAATGTCCGAAATCGTTACGAGAATTCCCGTTTCTTCAACACTTCCAAAATGATCATTAATAGATGTCCCAAATGTTTTCATTGTAGGACTTAAGCTCATATAATTATTGAATAATGGGGGCACATTTTCACCTAGATTGCGTACTTTTTGTGATAATAGGTTATAAGCACTTTTATAATCCAAGCCTTTGATTTCATTTATAAAATCAGAAATGTTGCTTTCTTTAGTTATAGTATGAACAGGACGAGTAAGCTGATCAGGATCGGGAAAAAATTCCTCCATAAATCCTAAAATTAAATCGCGTGCTTCACGATTAAAATTGGTATACATTGTAATTTTACCAAAGAAATATTGAATTTCTGGGTTGTCAATGATCAAAGCACCCAAACCATCCCACAAGTTGTCTAACGAAAAAATTCCTTTACGGCTGTTTTGTGATGGTTGATAATCGGGCTGTACAAAACTTCTGCCTAATTCAATGGTAAATGGGAAATAATCACTTTTCAATTTTTCTGAATATTGAAGTATTTCGGAAGTAGACAATATATAATTTCCGTTTTCGTCGCGATTATCTCGACAAAAAGCCAATCGATAACCACCTACAATGGCTTCGTCTTCTGGATTCCAAACTATTAATTGTTTATATGCATATCGACCCGTGTCAAATTCATCTAAATCCAATTCTTTTCCAGTTCCACCGCCTGCCATACGGAATGAAACTTCACGTAATCTGCCAACTTCCTTCAATAAATTGGGCTTCTGGTTACCGTTAAAAATGTAAATATGATTATTGGCATTATTCGTAGGTCGAATAAAAATATCGGAGGTTAATTCGGATTTAAGAATTTCTTTGTCTATCGCTGGAATAATATTTTTCATAAAATGGAATGTGTTAATAGTAAATAAGGCTCACAATTAAGAGCAAAAAAATGAAAATCGCAAATACTCAAGAAACGTATTTCGATTCAGGATTTTCTGCTAGTTGGTAAATTAGTTTCCGCAGATTTTCTGCAGAACTGACGTGGGTGTGATGTTTGAATGAATCACTTGAAATAATTTGCCCAAATGTAATATGAATGGTTTTACCCCTTTGTTTAAACATTTCATCGGGTAAAGTAAACATCTCAAAATTCAATTTGATTCCAAAAACCTTTCGGAACTGAGAAATGAGATAAAAGCGTTTAGAATTCTGTCCACCTATGAATGCAGGTACAACAGGTAGTTGATGTTCTATACTTTTTTTAATAACGCTTTTTTGAAAAGGTAAATCTTGAATTTTACCATCAATTTTTCGTGAAACATATCCCGATGGAAAAATTAGAATTGCTTTTCCTGAATTGTATGCATCGGCAATAAGCGATAAACTCTTTCTGTCTGAACTACCTACGCGATTTACAGGCAAGAAATGCTTTTTCAATGGCGTAATGTGAAGTAAAATATCATTAGCTAGAAATAGAAAATCTTCTCTAATTTTGGAAACTTCCAACATCATAGCCATTCCATCCATTCCCCCCAAAGGATGATTTGCTGCAATAATACAACCGCCCGATTTCGGGATATTATGTGAACCAATGGATTGAGTTTTTACACCCAACTCATCGAAAACGGTTTGTATAAATTCAGAACCTTCGGAGCCATGTCCCTTTTTCAATATTTCATTGATATAATCTTGGTGAATAAATCGTTTAAACCAATTTAAAATAAAACGGGGTATACGTTTTAATAGCTTAGGGTTTTTATTTCCAATTATCCCTTCAAGATCGATTTGAATCAATGTGTTGTTTGACATTTTTAAAGACGATATAGATAGTCAAATCCGAAAAATGGACCGTTTAAATAAAGTGCCCCTTCCGTTTTTGAAGGGGCAAATATAATCAATTCAAAATTGCCGCTTTAGTTGCATTTAAAATGTTAAATGCTTCTTGCGAGGTATGCGACTCAGAATATACGCGTAAAACCGGTTCTGTGCCCGATGGACGCATCATTACCCAAGATCCATCAGTAAGTCTGAATTTAAAACCATCAATATCTTCAATGGATTCAATCTGATAAGAACCAAAATTCTTGTAAGTTCCAGATTTGCAGTTTTCAATAATCTGCTGTTTCAATTCATTATTTATATGCAAATCATATCGCTCAACTGCAAACGTGCCGACCTGGTTATACATATCTTGAATCAATTGCGAAATGGTTTTGCCCGTTTTAGCTACATACTCCATTAAAACCAAGCCCATCCAAACACCGTCTCGTTCAGGAATATGTCCTTTAATGGCAATTCCACCACTTTCTTCCGCTCCAATTAACACATCCTCAGTAACCATATATTCGCAGATATACTTAAATCCAATTTTGGTAGTAATGGATTTTAATCCCTTAATTTCACAAAGCCGTTCAACCTTATCACTTACCGAGAAACTTTTTACTACTTTTCCTGTATAGCCTTTGAATGTTGTCAAATACTCAATCAATAATAAGATTAAATGATGTGAATCGACAAATTGTCCATGTTCATCAAAGAAACCTATACGATCTGCATCACCATCGGTAGCTAATCCCATGGTGAATTCAGGATTTTGCGCTATCATTTCAGAAATTTCTGGTAGATTTTTTAAAATGGGTTCAGGTGCTCTACCATCAAATCCCGGATTGTGAATACCATGCAATATACTAACTTTCGGAAGCAAACGTTTAACCAAACGCTGTCCAGCTCCATACATAGCATCATAAGCCAATTGAGGTGAAATTTGTTCTAATGCAGACATATCAAAACTGTTTTTACAGTGTTGCAAATACCGCTCCTCAAAATCGTCGAATGTAATTAATCCGTTTTCTACGAAAACTTCAAATCCCATCTCTAAAGTAATTTCCAATTCTGGAATCATACTTTCTACCTCAGCCACAGTATTGGGTGTAGCGGGACCTCCATAATGCGCTTTTAGTTTATAGCCATTATACGATGGAGGATTGTGTGATGCGGTAATTATGACTCCTAAACCTGCATTTAATTGATAAGTAGCCAAAGAAATCATAGGAGTTGAAACGAACCCATTAGCCATTACAACATGAATTCCCTGTCCGGCTAAAACCGTTGCAGTTTCCTTGGCAAACATTTCACCGCCAAAACGACAATCATGTCCTAAAACCACTAACTTAGGTAAATTGTGTAGATTCAACCATTGAGCAGTTGCAAATGCAACCCTTCTTACGTTTGCTGAGGTAAAGTTATCAGCAATTATTTCTCTCCAACCGTCAGTTCCGAATTTAATTTGATACATAATTTGATATAGTTTTCCCTTTTTCGGGGGATGTTTATTTCGATTTTAAATTTTAATTTGTTTTTTGATCGGGATTATTCAAAAGCATTAAGTCCTGTAATTTCCATTCCCAAAATCAATAAATGAATATCGTGGGTACCTTCATAAGTTACAACCGATTCTAAGTTCATCATGTGTCGCATGATTGGATATTCACCAGTTATACCCATACCCCCCAACATTTGTCGAGCTTCACGTGCAATATTCAAGGCAATATCAACATTATTACGCTTGGCCATAGAAATCTGAGCCGGTGTAGCTTTTCCATGGTCCATTAATTGTCCCAATCTCCAAACTAAAAGCTGTGCCTTGGTGATTTCGGTTAACATTTCCGCAAGTTTCTTCTGTTGCAATTGAAAACCACCTATAGGTTTATTGAATTGTTGACGTTCTAAAGAATAACGTTTTGCCGTATCATAACAATCCATTGCAGCTCCTAATGCGCCCCAAGCAATACCATATCGCGCTGAATTTAAACAGGTTAATGGGCCTTTTAAACCAACAACACCAGGTAATATGTTCGATTTGGGAATTCTCACTTGATCGAAAACCAACTCACCCGTTGCACTTGCTCTTAAACTCCACTTATTGTGAGTTGTAGGAGTGCTAAATCCGGGCATTCCCCGTTCAACTATAACACCTTGAACTTTGCCTTCAGGATTTTTAGCCCAAACCACCGCTACATCAGCAAAAGGCGCATTACTGATCCACATTTTTGCACCGTTAAGTATAATATGATCTCCGTCTTCAATAAAATGGGTAGTCATTCCAGCAGGATTGCTGCCGTGATCCGGTTCGGTCAAGCCGAAGCAGCCCAACATTTCACCCGAAGCTAATTTGGGCAAATACTTTCTTTTCTGTTCTTCACTACCAAATTTAAAAATAGGGTACATAACCAAAGAACCTTGAACAGAGGCTGTTGAACGTATTCCGCTATCACACCGTTCTAATTCCTGCATGATGATTCCATAGGTGGTATAATCCATGCCTCCACATCCGTATTCGGCTGGCAATTGAGGCCCAAAAGCACCTATACTTCCAAGTTCTTTTACAATATGTTGTGGAAATTCACTGAGCTGAGCAAAATGCTCAACAATCGGAGATAAATCTCTTTTTACATATTCTCTAACCGAAGATCGAATTAATAGTTGCTCTTCAGTTAACAAATCATCAATTCCATAAAAATCGGGTTGCGTGTATCGATCTTTTCCTCGATTACGTTCAAATAAGTCGTTTAATTCGTTAGAAGACATAATTGCAATGTACACAAAAGTAATATTCTATGTTTCTTTGTGTGAGAAATTTTAATAAACAGTATGTTAATCATTGTAAAGGTAAATCAATTTCGAATAAAAGTACCCGTTGGATTTTATGAAGAAGAACGAAAAATTAAAACCGAAATTTTCATAGATATTCAAATTCATTACAATCGAAATCAAATATCAGATAATCTTAATAATGTTATTGATTATCAATTAATTGATGAATTATTGCTCCATCAAGGTAATCATGAAATCAAACTTCTTGAAACTCTCGCTGAAAACATCATATCCGATTTAGAAACTACTTTTAAACTATTTGATTTACATAAAATTAGTGTTCAAATTACTAAACCTCAAATTTTACAATCGTATAGCAATAATTTGAATCATCAGATTTTCGTCGAAAAGTTTGTAAATTGAAAAAATATTGAATTTCCAGAATTAGATTTGCTATGATGAAATTTCTAAAAATGTGCATGAGTTTAATGCTGATTTTTCAGACGTTAAATGCACAAAATCAAGCCGTTACAGGGTGGGTTTTTGATAAAACTACTCTTGAGGTAATTCCGTCAGCTATTATAATCGACGACAGTTCAAAACTCTACACAGAATCCAATGCAAAAGGGTATTACCAACTTTTAACAAAAAATGGCAATCAGAAATTAGTAATTGCAGCTGCTGGATTCAAAGCAGTAAGAATTCAAGTAGATGTAAATGGTGTTACCAATAAAAATGTGTTTCTAATTCCCGTAGATTTTGATCAAGACGATTCTACCGCTGAATTTACATCACTTTACACCTCTAAAACGAGTTATTACAAACCGCTTAAACGCCAAATGGTGCAATATCAAACTATGTTTTCTATTGCAGATCCCGTTAAACTACTGCAAAATTTACCCGGCGTTTCTGGTGGTTTTGAAGGTTTATCATCTTTATTCATTCGTGGAAGCAATGCCGATCAAAATTTACTGTTGATGAACGGTTTACCACTTTATGGTAATGGGCATATTTGGGGATTATTATCCAACTACAACCCTGAAATTATCAAATCCGCTGAGTTTTACCGCGGTGTAGCACCAGCCAGATATGGAAATCGCGCCGGCGGAGGTGTTTTAGATATTATTACCAGCGGTGGAAATGCAGAAGAATGGAAAGGTATTATTCATGCTGATTTTGCCACTGCCAATATTGCCGTGGATGGTCCGTTAGATAAAGCTGGGCGATGGACTACTTCACTTGGAATTCGCAGAAGTTACTGGGATTTATTGTTTTCCACTATTTTTACCGGTTTTAATGATATTGTTATCGGAAATGTACACGATATAAATTTTAAGTTAGATTTTAAACAGGATTCTAGAACTCATTGGGATTTTTGGATTTATAATGGACGTGATAAATACGGTTTCAAATTAGCCAATGATTTCGTCGATTCATTAGGCCAAAATAGAGAAATTGCGTTTGAATTTGGTTGGAAATGGCAAAACACACTGTCTGGATTTAATTATTCCCACGAAATCAATAAAAGGCATTTTATGACTTTGGGAGCTGGATTGTCTCGATATTCCTATAATAATTATCTTGAATTAACTTCCAAATTAACCACCAACACTGGAACGCAAACCAATACTGGAAATTATGCCGAAGTTAGTAGCATCACTGATTATAATTTGAATGCGAATTTTGATTATTTATTGGGTCCCAAAACACACCTTAAATACGGAAGTCATTGGGTTACTCATGATATGAGACCTTCATTAATTAAAAATTACGAGAATATTAGCGGTACCGTTCAAACCGACACCACATACGGCACAGAAAATAGTTCTTTAGTTCATGAATTTTCTAACTATGCAGAACTTGAATTCCACCCAGATATGAATCTAAGTTTGAATATTGGTGGTCGTTTATGGACCTTTTTGTCAGGTGCAAAATCTTATGTCCGTTTTGAGCCGCGAATTACATTAAATCAAATGTTGGTAGGCAAAAAAAGAATACAAGTGGGATTCTCCATGTCAAATCAAGGTATACATCAATTATCCAGTGTTACCGGTATTCTTCCATCTGACATTTGGTTTCCAACAACGGGTGTTTTAAGTCCACAACAAACTACAGAAATTTCTGCTGCTTATATTCAACCATTAAAGAAAGGTTTCGAATTAACCATTGAAGGGTATTATAAATATTTTTCGGGAATTACAGAAGTGGAAGAGTCGCGCGATGAGCGATTGTCTAAAAATTATTGGGAAAATATGGTACTTCAAGGAACCGGAAATTCACAAGGTTTGGAAGTATTAATTTCAAAAAGAACGGGTGCATTAAATCTAATCGGTTCATACACTTTGAGTTCTACAAATAGGAAATTCGACTTAATTAATCGGGGTGAGTCCTTTTATTTCCGATGGGATCGAACGCATAAAGCAGCACTTCAATTAACCTATCAACCCTCTGAATCTTTGGTGTTGAATTTTACAGGAGTGTTAATGAGTGGAAATCCCGTAACTGTGCCAACTGGACAATATTATACAGTAGATGGCAAATTGGTTTTTGACTACAGTGAAAAGAACAATTACCGATTACCGTTGTATCGTAGATTGGATATTGGTTTTACAAAAGAGATTCATCCCGAAATGGCCTTTGATTATCGTCGTTTTTGGGGGATAAATATTTATAATACTTTGGGTTTTGCAAATCCTTTAGTAGCGAGATATACCTCAACATTTGCACCTACGGTTGGGTCGGGATTGAAAGGAGTTTATTATTTTCAATTCGTACCTTCTGCATTTTATAGAATCGAATTTTAATGTAGTTCAAACATAATACCAATTGAAAATAATACAATTCAAATTGATTAAACACTTTTTAGTGAAGAAAAAGAATCCATGATTTGTTTGTAAATATGTAAAAAATCTACAGAAGTTAATGAACTACAGTTTAATATTTACAGAATAGATAAACGGATAATGTAAAGATTTTGGAAAACAACTAAAAGAAGTACAACATTTAAAATTGAATTAGAACAAATAATACCAAAGAGCCCAATGAAAAATAAATTTAATTTGAATAATTATATTAAGAGTGCACTACTCTCAACCATTATTTTGTTAGGCACTTCCTGCGAAATGGATTTGCCCGCGAATGAAGTAAACTACAAAGATAGAATTGTAATGAATTTATTGGCAAATAACGATCAAGTTCTTTCAGTACACGTTGCTAAAACGCTTCCTATTTTTGATTCTGCTGCAGAAACCATTATAGAAAACGCTAAAGTCACAGTTACAGAAGAAGGTGGTTCACCCTCTGTGTTAACATTTTCGTTTATAAGCGGAGGTAAATACGTTTCCAATTTCAAACCCAAACCAGGTAAAAGTTACAGCATCCAAGTTGAAGCTACTGGATTACCAACTTGTTACTCGCGATTTATCATGCCTTCACCCATCTCTGGCGCAAAATCAACTTGGCAAGATAATACCGGTGTTGATGCATCGGGCTTTCCTATTGGTACTCTTTCATTTGAAATTCAGGATGATGCTTCTCAAAGAAATTTTTATGAAATTGGCTTGTTTAGATACGAAGACATTGCGGCTGATTTTTTAGAAATGCCCATATTGCCACTGGATGCTGAATTATCACAAAATCCAAAATTTAATAAAGCCGGGGCGTTGTTAGTCGATGATGCTTCTTTTAACGGAGAGCGCAAATCCTTTAAATTTTCCACTCCATTTGGATCAGCTGGATCCCAATATAAGTACCTTGTAGTAATCAAAAGCCTAAGTCAAGATTATTATAAATATTTTGAATCTTTAGAAGATTATCAAGTGCAAGGTGGTGCATTTTCCGATCCCATTCCTGTTTTTAATAACATAATTAATGGAGTAGGAATTGCTGCAGGAGCTTGTGTTCAAAGAGACACCATAAAATAGAACCAACGATTCTTGTATAATCTTCAAAATCAAATTTTAATAAAAAAGTGAGTAAGAATAGCGATCAAAAACCTGTAATTAGAATAATTAATGCACACCAACATAACCTCAAAGGAATTGATGTTGATTTTCCACAAAACTCATTTACGGTAGTAACCGGTGTTTCCGGTAGCGGTAAATCCAGTTTGGTTTTTGATACACTGTTTGCCGAAGGGCAACGTAGGTATGTTGAAAGCTTGAGTTCTTATGCCCGCCAATTTATGGGTAGAATGAAAAAGCCCGCTGTGGATCGTATTGATGGACTTTGCCCCGCAATTGCTATCGAGCAGAAAGTCAATACACACAATCCCCGCAGTACCGTTGCAACATCTACCGAGATATACGACTATTTGAAATTGTTATTTTCTCGAATTGGTAAAACGATTTCGCCTATTTCTGGAAAAGAAGTAAAACGAGATACACCGGAAGATGTATTTAATGAAGTAATAAATCATAATCAATTAGAACTAGTATTAATTCTGTCGCCTGTTGAATGGACCAAAAACATTCCAATTACCATTGAATCATTAATTCAAAAGGGATTTAGTAGAATTTGGCATAATCCTTCGCAATCTTTATTAAAATTAGAAGACCTACTTGAAAATAATCAAACCATTCAATTTGAAGATGAAAGCTATATCGTAATTGATCGATTAAATTTTTTAAATAGGGAAGAAGATCTCGAATCTCGACTCTTCGATGCCATAGAAACGGCTTTTTGGGAAGGAAAAGGGAATTGCTCTTATTTAGATTATTCCAATAAAACGCTCTATCAATTTAACAATCGATTCGAACGGGATGGAATACATTTTGAAATTCCAACCAAAGATTTTTTGAGTTTTAATAACCCTTATGGTGCTTGTCCCAAATGCGAAGGTTTTGGATCCGTTTTAGGTATAGATCAAGACTTAGTTATTCCAGATCCTCAGTTAAGTGTGTATGAAGGTTGTGTAGCACCTTGGAGGGGAGAAGTAATGAATGAGTGGAAGGAACAATTTATTAAGCGCGCCGTAAAATTTGATTTTCCCATTCACCGCTCATACTTCGATTTAAGCAAATCTGAAAAAAATATATTGTGGGAAGGAAAAGGTTCTGTTTTAGGCATCAATGATTTTTTTAAACACCTGGAAGAGAATTTTTATAAAATTCAATATCGCGTTTTAGCAGCTCGTTATCGTGGAAAAACCACTTGTCCAGATTGCTTAGGTACACGATTAAGAAAAGAAGCATCCTATGTAAAACTACAAAATGTAAATCCTGAAAATGCAATAAATGAGTTTACCAGCATCCAAGATATTTTGTTGTGTTCCGTCGATGATGCCCACCATTTTTTTAAACATGTTGAACTTTCAAAAACCGATCACACCATCTCCGAACGAATCTTGCAAGAAATTACCACCCGATTGGATTTCTTGAAAAATGTAGGTTTGGGTTATCTCACATTAAATCGATTAAGCAATACATTAAGTGGCGGTGAGAGCCAACGCATCAATTTAGCAACTCACTTAGGTTCCAATTTAACAGGTTCAATGTATATTCTCGATGAACCCAGTATAGGATTGCATTCTAGAGATACGGAACGATTAATCGGTGTATTAAAAAATCTTCAGTCTGAAGGAAATACGGTTATTGTTGTTGAACACGATGAAGATGTAATGAAACAAGCCGATTATGTTATTGATATTGGACCTTTTGCTGGCAGTTTAGGTGGTGAACTCATATTTAAAGGGCAAATGAAGGGACTTTTAAATGAAGAGAATAGCATTACCGGTAATTATTTATCGGGGAAACGAAGAATTATCATCCCCCCAAAAAGAAAACCCGTTCATTTTCTTGAACTTTCAGGAGTAAGCGCAAATAATCTAAAAAATATTACTGCGAAAATTCCGTTGAATAGTTTCACATCCATTACCGGTGTTTCAGGATCAGGTAAAACAACTTTAATAAAACAAGTATTTTATCCCGCACTATCTAGAGAATTAAAGCAATTTACTACTGCCAAGCCCGGGCTGTTTAAACAATTAACGGGTGATTTACACTTGGTTAAAGCAGTTGAATTTGTGGACCAAAATCCCATAGGAAAGTCCTCAAGAAGTAATCCTGTTACTTATGTAAAAGCGTATGATGATATACGAGAACTGTATTCCAATACACCAGTTTCTAAAAGAAATGGATTCAAACCATCTCATTTTTCATTTAATGTAGATGGGGGGAGATGCGATAACTGTCAAGGTGAAGGTGAAACTGTAATTGAAATGCAATTTATGGCAGATATTAAATTGCCTTGTGAAGTTTGTAATGGAAAACGGTTCAAAAAAGAAGTGTTGGAATCAGAATACCAATCTAAGAACATTTTCGATGTTTTGGAAATGACGGTAGATCAAGCCATTGAATTTTTTCAAAATGAAAAAAATATCGTTGAAAAACTACTTCCCTTGCAAAAAGTTGGATTGGGATATGTAAAGTTGGGTCAAGGTAGTAATTCATTGAGTGGAGGTGAAGCACAACGCGTAAAACTAGCATTCTATTTAAGTAAAGCTTCCCCTTTTAAAGAAGGTGGTGCCATGTTTATATTTGATGAGCCAACAACTGGTTTGCATTTTTTTGACATTGAAAAATTAATCAATTCGTTTAATGCACTTATCGACAAAGGAAATACGGTGGTTTGCATTGAACACAATTTGGACATGATTAAATGTTCAGATTGGGTGTTGGATTTAGGACCAGAGCCCGGTGAAAAGGGAGGAGAATTGGTTTATCAAGGAGAATTATTGGGATTATTAAAAGAACCCAAAAGTATAACAGCACCTTATTTAAAACAAAAATTGGAAGATGAGAATTAACTCATCTTCCAATTTTCTGTAATTTTTCAGTTTTAATCCGGTTGGATTTAGAATCCAAAATTTCAATTAGGTATATTCCATCCAATAATTCAAAATTTGAATTATTTATGTCCAATTTTCCAGCACCATTAATTTTAACTTTTTGAACCACCTCTTTGCCGTCGATTGATAAAATACGAGCAAAAGTTACATCTTGGTTTTTAGAAGCTTGAATAACTAATTGTTCCAAACTTGAAATGGGATTTGGGGAAATGGAGAGTGATGTATTCCTATATGTAGAAGTTCTCAAATTGTAAGCATTAAATTCATAAATACTGGAATTAATACAAGGATAATTTCGAACAACTAATGCAACTTTTATAGAGGCATTAGCAACATTTTGAAAATCGTATATAAATGAATCTAAATGACTCGAATGCACTATTTGATTCTCATTCAAGATTGTAAATGTCAAACTATCCGTTGGATTTACAATGGATTTAACAATACTGTAATTGAAGTTATTCAACCATTTTACTTTGAAATGAGTGGAAATGCTATCTCGAAATTGGAGTCTATAAGACTGATTTTCAGATTTGCAGCCTTTTATAAATGAGCTTTCAAACCAATATATCATAGAATCGGTTGAGCCAAACAGTCCTAATTTTGCGGGATATGAATTAAGGATCGTATCTAAACTCGTGGATTGAATTCTTAAAATTCTATTGTTTTTGATTTCAGAATTGTTAATTGTAATATCTAATTGATTCAAACCTCCACAAATGATATCTTGATTTTGTGGGCTAAACATTAAATTCGGTTTCTCAACGGAGTCCGATACGATTCGAACTTGTTTTTCATAAAAACCACAAGCTAATTGTGTTGAGTCAATAGCTGAAAATATCCAATTCTGAGTTTTTGAAGGTGAAATTGTAAATACGCTATCATTATACGTTTTACCATTGAAACGGATTGCCCATTTTGAGTGATAGGGTAGTCCACTTAAAGTAACTTGAGTTGATTCACCAAAACATAACGAGTCCTTTTGAACTTGGGATTGTAAAACAATATCATTACAACCGGTTCCACCTGATGAAATCTTACTGATTTGGGTAATTCCGCAAAATTTGGAAGTTCGAGCTTGAATCCAAAAATCTATTTTTTGAGTTACATTTTTTAAATCAATGGTTGTTGAATCCGTTAATTTCCCTTCAATGGGATTGTTCCAAGTTTTTCCGCTGTCAATACTGTATCTGTATTCAGTTGCAAAAGGAATTCTACTCCATCGGAACGTAACTTTGTCAATGTATTTTGATTTAACAGAAACAGTAGGACCTGAAACGGTGTCAATTCCAAAAAACGATTTTGAAATAGGTCCTTGAACACATCCATTTGAGCTTTTAGACCAAACTGATACGTTATTATTCAGTTTTCCGATATTGACAACTAACAGTGAATCGGTTAAATAAGGCCCCACCGGGGAAATGGTTGAATACGAGTCTGCAAACCCATTTTTATTTTGAGTAAACATCAATAACGGTTCAGCGGCGCAAATAGTATCCCCTGAATAACCATATAATACGTTAAAACTCGGTTTTGGAATTACAAGCACATTGATATCGGATGATTTACGCTCACAACCATTTGATCGAATGGCTGTAACATAAAATACACCCGCCGTATCTACGGATAATTGATTTCCAGTTTGTCCGGTTGACCAAACATAACCATGATTTGGAGCGGGGTTAACCGATAACTTAGCCGTATCTCCTTTGCATAATGGAATACTGTTACTCACATTTAAAATCGGTGCAGTCGCCCCAGTAACCACGGTAAACGTAAATGTATCGGGTCTAGATTTTCCTTTCGAATTTGAAACTTCCAAAATGGCAGATTTTGACCCTGTGCTGCTGTAACTTACAGTTGGATTTTTTGAAGTTGATAACGATGGAGTTGCACCACCTAAAAATCTCCAAGTGTAAGAATTTCCATTCACGGAAGAATCTGCTGAAAAACTCAAATTCGTGCCTGAGCAAGGTTGACTTTGGAGAATCACTTTTGCTTTAGGTAACAATGATGATGGCGTAACCGTAAATGTTTTATTGTAAATGTAGTCACCGGTTGTACCACTGCTGCTATTCGTAACATTCAGCGCCAAATAAAACTTGATGTCGCCTACATTTGAGTTTGGAGCTTTCCATTCAAATGTCCATGCTACTGAATCTCCAGAAACAGCGGCTGTGCCTGTTCCAGTATGCTCCGCATAATATCGAGTCCCCGAGCCAACAGTGCTTGAAAATGTTTGTACTCGCGAGTTAATATTTGTGAAAGTACCCGCGGCTTCATTTTTAGAGTTCAAAGCCGTTATCTGAAATCCGTATTTTGTAATGTTGGTTTCTCGGTAACTGATTGTTAAACGATATGTTGAATCTGGAATGTACCCACCTCCAGTAAACGGGATGCTCAATTTAATTTTATCGTATTTGGTTCCACTGGTTTGAACAGAATAGGTGCTGTGGCAAGATGTACAAGTACTTTCGGAAGGAGCTCCAGTTCTTGGAGTAGATGCACCACCGGAACTACTTTGGATTTGATAAATCGAAACAGACATAATTCCAATTAATAGAACTGCTGATTTTATAATTTTTGTTTTCATATATTTCGATGTGTTGATTTTCAGAATCGGCAATTCGGATCTGAAGAAAATTGAGAATTCAATGAGAATTCAATTTAAGAAGTTAGCGTATCTCAAAAAAATTGATTTACACAAATTTGATGCATTTTGATTTAAAATCAATCATTATTTAAGCAAAATGACATTTTTCTTCCGATTTTTCCGACAAAGATGAATGGATTTTTACCTCTTGAGTTCAGATTTTAGGTATTTTGTCCATCAATTATGCACAATCGTCTAAGTAATTTTGAAAGAGAATGTAAGAAACGTATTTTTGTTTTTTTATGAAAAAATTAATTTTCGTTTTATTTTCATCCCTATCAATGGGTTGGGTCAATGCTCAAGCAACCCTAATTGAAAAGGTAGAATCTGTTCCAGGAAAGTTGAACATTCCTTATGAAATGTATCTACTTCCTAACGGACTTACATTAATTGTTTCAGAAGATCATTCTGATCCAGTAGCTCATTTAAATGTAACCTATCATGTAGGTTCTGCGCGTGAAACACCTGGAAAATCGGGTTTCGCACATTTTTTCGAGCACATGCTATTTCAAGGATCTAAGCACATTGCTGATGAAGAACATTTCAAAATTATTAAAGAATATGGTGGAGAAGTAAATGGAAATACTACTCGCGATAGAACCGTTTATATCGAAACTTTCCCATCTAATTTTACGGAAACAGCTCTTTGGATGGAAGCTGATCGTATGGGTTTCTTTCTTGAGGGTTTTACGCAAAAGAAATTTGAAATTCAACGTTCAACCGTGAAAAATGAAAAAGATCAGCGCTATGGCGTTCCTTATGGTTTCTTGATGGAAGTAAAAGATCAAGAATTATACCCATCGGATCATCCGTATTCCTGGTCTACCATTGGATTTGTTGATGATTTGAATCGCGCGGATAGTTCGGATTTAAGAAATTTCTTCTTGAGATGGTACGGCCCAAACAACGCGTGTATTATCATTTCAGGGGATGTAAATACTGCTGACGTAGTAAAATGGACAGAAAAATATTTTGGAAGTATCCCCAAAGGTAGAGAAGTTAAAAAGAAACGTTTGAAGCCCATTGTATTAGAGAAAGATATTATTAAATCCTATCCAGATTACAATGCGTATTTGCCTTTAATGTACATCACATATCCTTCCGTTCCTGCGTATCATGAAGATGATGCTGCATTGGATTTATTGTCTTATTTGTTAGGAAGTACAAAATCATCGGTTCTTTACAAACGTTTTGTAGATGCAGAATCTGCATTACAAGTTCAAGCTTCTAACAATCCTTTAAGTGCCGCAAATCACGAATTGGCTGGTGAATTCAGCTTTACACTGGTTGGTTATCCTTGGAGTAATATGTTTAAATTGAAAGATGAATTGAAAAATATTCTGGATTCATTTGAATATGTTAATTTCTCGGACGATGATTTGATTCGCGCCAAAGAAAATATTCTTAATTCAATGGGAAGTGGTTTGGAAAGTGTTGACAATAAAGCAAATTATTTAAGCCAATATTGGTACTTAGATTTAAAAAATGCTGAAGGCAAACTTTTTGGAATTGAAGACGAAATGGCTCGTTACAGAAACGTAACTCGCGACGATATTTTACGTGTTTATCGTAAATACATCAAAGGAAAATATTCTTCTACTATCGAAATTCAACCAGCTCAGAAATCGGAAAACGATACAAATTCCAAGTATGTTAGTTTCAATCCTAATGCAGATTTTAAAAGTGATGCAATGGAAATTGAATACGCTAACTTGAAAGAGAGAAAAGTTGTCGATAATTTTGATCGTTCCATACGACCAACTCCATCAAAAATTAAACCCGTTTCAGTACCTAAGATCTTCAAAGAGAAATTGTCTAATGGTATTGAAATTTGGGGAACTGAATTCAATGAAACATCAAAAGTATTGGTTCAATTGTCTTTTGAAGGTGGAAAATTGAACGAAAATGGTTCTGCTTTCCCTTGGGGTACTTCCGAAATGATGGCTTCTATCATGGATGCAGGTACTAAAAATAAAACTCCAGAACAATTAGAGAATGCATTGGAGCGTCTGGGAGCTAGTATTTCGTTTTCAGCTGGTACAACAGGTGTAAGCGTTTCTTTAGTTTGCGATAAATCAAAATTAGACGAGTCGGTTGCTCTAATGAGAGAAATGCTATTAGAGCCTCGTTGGGATAAAAAAGAATACGATAAGTTAATGAAGCGCGTTGTAGAAGGTGCACGCAGTTCGTTATCAAGTCGCTCAACTGGATTGATGAATGCAGCCAATCGTTTGAGATATGATGTTAATTCAATCGGACATTTTACTTCGGCTGATGATTATTCTAAAGTAAGTTTAAACGATTGCAAAAAGTACTACGAAACCTACATTTCAGCGAATGTTGCAAAATGCATTGTTGTTGGACCCATGAATAAGGAAACAGCTGTTCAAAAACTTAAATTTGTATCAGAAATACCCAATAAAAATGTAGTAGTAAATAAGCCTGTTGTAACTCCGGATTTACAAACAACTCAAATTTTTGGAGTTCAGTATGCTGATGCGGAACAAAGTGATATTATTATTGGATTCAGAACATTACCTTATGATTACAATGGTGATTTCTTTAAGAATACCATTATGAATTTCGCATTAGCAGGTAATTTTAATTCTCGATTAAACTTAAAAATTCGCGAAGATAAAGCTTGGACATACGGTATTAATGGAGGATTCAGTCCATCGTTTAAAGATTTGCCTGGTTATTATGTAGTTTCAGCTAGTATTAAAGCAAATGCTACGGATAGTGCTTTGAGTGAGATTATTTGGACCTTAGAAAACTTCAGAGATAAAGGAATAACCGATGAGGAATTCAACTTTACCAAATCAGCTTTGATTGCATCAGAGGCTTTGGATTACGAAAGTTTGGGTCAAAAAGCTGGGTTTATCAATCAGTTGGCTACAAGAAATTTACCTGAAAATTATACGGAAGAGCAATTAAAAATCCTTCAAAATATCTCCAAAGAAGAAATTAATGCCTTGGCTAAAAAGTACATGGATACCGACAATATGGTGATTGTTGTTGCCGGAGATATGTTGCTTTTGAAGAAAAGATTGGAGCAATTAGGATTAGGTAAAGTTCAATTACTTGGCAAAGACGGTTCAGGTAATATTAAATACTATAAAAAAGGTCAAACCAACCACAGAAAAAATTATAAGTAAATAACTAATTATTAATACTTTGAATTAAATGGCGGATCTTTAAGATTCGCCATTTTTTTTAATTAAAATATGTCTAAAAAATGTGGGCAACATCCCCTTCTTTTTAGCTGTAAATCCTCTGTTTTATAGTAAATTGCACATATTTGATTTTTAAAGATGGAAGAAAATAATCTTAATCCCGAAGAATTCACAGAAAGAATTATTCCAATTAATATTGAAGATGAAATGAAAACCGCATACATCGATTATTCGATGTCGGTAATTGTTTCCCGTGCACTTCCCGATGTACGCGATGGTTTAAAACCGGTACACAGAAGGGTGTTGTATGGAATGGTAGATTTGGGCTTGGCTTCCAATCGTCCATATAAAAAGTCTGCTCGTATCGTAGGTGAAGTATTAGGAAAATATCACCCACATGGTGATTCTTCTGTTTATGATACCATGGTGAGAATGGCTCAGGACTGGAGTTTGAGATATCCTTTTGTTGATGGTCAAGGGAACTTTGGATCCATAGATGGTGATCCACCAGCGGCAATGCGTTATACCGAAGCTCGTTTGCGTAAAATAGCAGAAGAAATGATGGTGGATATTGATAAAGAAACGGTTGATTTCCGTCCAAATTTCGATGAAAGCTTGGAAGAACCTACTGTGCTTCCTGCAAAAATCCCCAATCTTTTAGTTAATGGTGCAAGCGGGATCGCAGTTGGTATGGCTACCAATATGGCACCTCATAACCTACGAGAAGTATGTGCTGCCATATGTGCCTATATCGATAATAATGATGTTACAGTTTCGGATTTGATGGAACATGTTAAAGGTCCTGATTTTCCTACAGGTGCCATTATTTACGGAGTTGAAGGAATTCGAGATGCATTTGAAACGGGTAGAGGTAGAATTGTTATTCGAGGTAAAGCAGAAATCGAAACAACAAAAACAGGAAAGGAAATGATCGTTGTTACTCAAGTACCTTATCAAGTTTCTCCTCCGCAAATTATAGTTAAAGCTGTTGATTTAATCAATGAAAAAGTAATTGAAGGTATATCGGCAGTTCGCGATGAAAGTGGTAGACAAGGAATGAGAATTGTGTTTGAATTGAAAAGAGACGCTATTCCAAATGTGATCCTCAATCAATTGTATAAATATACTCCATTACAGAGTAGTTTCTCAGTAAACAATATTGCACTTGTACATGGTAAACCCGAAATGCTTAATCTTAAAGATATGATTAAGCATTATGTGAACCATCGACACGAAATTGTGGTACGCAGAACCGAGTATTTACTACGTGAAGCTAGAAAAAGAATTCACATTCTGGAAGGTTTAATTATTGCATTAGATAATCTGGATGCGGTAATTGAACTAATACGAAAAAGTCAAACTCCTGAAGAGGCAAAAAATGGTTTAATGCAAAAATTTGGATTGAGTGAAATTCAATCCAAAGCCATCTTGGATATGCGCCTTCAACGTTTAACCGGACTTGAAATGGATAAAATCCGTGAAGAGTACAATGCTGTATTAAAAGAAATTGAGTACTACGAGAAAATTTTGGGTGATCAAGGATTGAGAATGTCCATCATTAAAGACGAAACTATTGAAATTTCTAATAAATTTGGCGATGATCGTAAAACTGAAATAGAATTTAATGCTGAAGAAATCAATATCGAAGATTTAATTCCTAATGAAGAAGTAGTAATTACAATTTCTCACAAAGGG
>CAMDDG010000009.1 GCA_945890895.1 Chitinophaga pinensis
GTCTTTGATTTTTTCACTGTTCATGGGGACGTTATCCGTGTGCCCTTCAACACCCACTTGCACGTCTTTTTGTTTGATTAAAGCCGCAGAAATTTGGTTCAACGCTTCAACCCCTTTTGCATCCACCGTGGTGCTTCCACTCTTGAAAAGCAATTTTTCAGGAAGAATAACATATACTTTACCATTGCGGTATTCCACTTTCACATCCAATTCTTCGAATCCGGCTAATGCTTTCATGATGGCCTCTTTAAGCAATAGAACCGCACTGTCTTTTCTGCGTAATTCCGCTTCCAGTTCTTTAACCCGTTGTGAAACGGATTCCAATTGTTTTCTGAGCGTTTCAAGGCGCAAACGTTCTTTTTCAGCCTGAGCAAGTGCGTCGTTTAACTGCAATTCCTTGTTTTGAATGGCTTTGTTTTTCTCGTCAATTTCTTTGAATAAACGACGTTGTTTGTCGTTAATATCCTCACCTAAACTTTTGATGTAGTTTTTGTTTTCTTCGAGTTCGTTGCCGCAGATTTGGATGCTGTCGCGCAATGCAGAAATTTTCAATCGCTGATTTTCAAGATTTACTTCGTGAAATTTGATTAACGTTATCAACGAATCTTTGGAATGTGTGCAGATGGTTTCGTTGGTTTCACAAACCACGCGGGTTGAATCTAATGTACCCTGCAACGCTTGATACTGCTTCTTGCTCACGCACGAAAACAAAATAAACGAAACTACCGACAAATACCACAGTTTTCTCATAGCTACGAAATTAAAAACTAAACCCCGAACCGAAGTCCGGGGTTTTGCACATGTATTGTTGAATAGACAATGTTTACAAAGCAGGGATTTATTTTTTCAATTTGAAGTAATAATTTTTATCGAAATATGATTCCTAGGTTGATTCTCGTATTTTTGATTTGATAAATTTTTATGGAAGATTATAAGGATTCAAATAAGGAGGTTCAAAAAGTACTTGAAAATATTAAAAAATTCAGAGAACTTAAAAATATTACACGAGAGCAAATTGCGGCTGATCTGGATATGAGCACATCTGGCTATTCAAAAATTGAAAGAGGGGAAAATGAATTAAGCTTAACTCGATTATATCAAATAGCAACTGCATTAGATGTTAAAATTTCTCAAATTTTGAATTTTGATGTAAAATCAGTTTTTAATATTACTAGTAGTTATGATTTTGTTGGTAGTGGTACAATTAATCATTATGAGTCGGATGAATACAAGAAAAAGTACATAATCAAATTAGAAGAAGAAATAGTTCAATTAAAATCTGAATTATCAAGGAAAAAATGAGGATTTTTTTAGGTTACAGCAGAATAATACCAAAATTATTCATTGGGACATAAAATTAGTCCTAAAAAAGGATTAAATTGCCTAAATAAGGTAATAAAAACCTGAATTAGGATTGTTATTGGTATTCATATTTGTTTGTTTTGAATCACAAAACTATTCAAAAATGAAAATCTCAAATTATCTTCTTCAAACCGCAGCGGTCGGTTTAATTTTAATTTCTTCATCTTGTGCAACTCGAACTCTAAAAGTTGCGCCAATGGGGCAACTTAATCAAGTATCTACTCGCAATATTGATGGTTCAAAAAAATACATTCCATTGATGACTTATGCTGGTGTGAGTAGTTCAGAAATTGAGAATGCCATTCAAAACTCGAAAAAAGGTAAAATTAAAAGGAAAAATCCCATTTACAAGGAAATAACAAAATACAAAGGTAACACAATTAACGAAGCTGTAGATAACGTGGTTAAAACACAAGTTGGAGGCGAGTATTTAATGAATACCAGATTTTATATTGTTGAAGAAAAAGTAAAAGAAGGTAAATTAGTTACAGTAAAAAATTCTTTTGTCGCCACTGGAGATGTTTGGGGATTAAGGGATTCTACTCAGAATATAAAAGGTTTTAAAGTAGGTGATAGGGTAGTATTTACATTTACAAAAGAGTTGAAGAAATCTCTAAAAAAGAATTTTTCAGGGGTAATAGGCAAACAGTATCAAGCTTTGATAGTAACCCTTATGGGTGCCGAGTGCACATTAAAGACTGATGACGATGTTTTAGTAGATATTCCATACTCAAATCTTCGTAAATTGGATTATTAAAATTTAATTGTCAATGGAATTAGTAAAAAATAAGGGCATCTAGCCCTTATTTTTTTAACTAAACCCCGAACCGAACCAGGGTTTTGCACATGTATTGTTGAATAGACAATGTTTACAAAGCAAAATCCATTTTGTAATAAAACAACGGCAACAATCCCAACTGATACGAAACCCTGCGATACGGAGGTTCATTGATGTAGGTATAATTCAAAATGTTCTTGTTGTTGGTGATGTTGATGAAATCAAAAGCAATTTCGTGCGACACCTTTTTCGCATTGATTCGGTAACTGATACGCAAATCAAAACGCATGTAGGGCTTGTCGAAACGTTGAGTATTCTTTTCTGCATCCAACTCCACATATTCTCTATTATTAACTGATGCCGCTGAATCTATGGGAGAGAATCTTCGCGCACCTGCAAATGTTGCTTTTCCCCCGATATTAATCAAGTGATTCTTTTTTATGGTAAATTCTTTAGCAATTAATGCGTTCATGGCATAGTCGGTATTGAAATCACTGTTTCTCCAGATGTTATCACTGCCTTTGTATTCAGCATCGAAAACACTTCCCGAAAACAAATAATAAAACCCTTTTGAGAAGAATTTCTCGATTGTCAGTTCTAAACCGTAATTGTAACCAACTCCTTCATTGTATAAATCCCCCGGAAAGAAACGACTGAAACCCGACCCAGTATTGGCCAAACTGAATGATGAACCGTTACCGGTAAGTGGGTTGTATTTTTCGATGGGTATATCCCACAGATTTTGATAGTAGGTTTCCAATTTTATGCGACTGGCTTTACCCAATTGATGATCCCAACCTAAAATGTAATGAGCCGATTTGGTTAAACCCATATCCAAGTTGTGCGGTTGAATCAAGCCGGGACGATTATAAAAATAGATGTAGGCCGATTGCGTTTGTGCATGAATTCCTGTTCCAAAATTGAATGAGTTGCGCTTATCCAATTGATATCGAGCCGAAAAACGAGGCAAAAACAAAGCCGATGACCAGTGCGATTCGGGAGTACCCCCGAAACTCGCATTCAACGGTTGGTAACCAATTCGGAACAATTGCGATTGAACGCCAACCACGGTGGTTAAACTGCGCGACCAACGATTTTTCAACTGAACGTAAGGCAAAAACATATCACCGGTTCCATTGGCATTCCAACGCACTGACCATGTCCAATAATTAGATAAAACAGGGTTTAAATTACGCGCTGAATCGAAAAAGGTGTACATGTAATGGGTGTACTGAATTCCGTATTTCAATGTTGCCTTTGGACTGATAGCGTAATTTATAAATGCATGTGATCCAATGGATTGGGTTCTGAAAAGATAGTCCAAATTGGGCACAATGGAGTCGTTGCGGAAGCGATTGAAGGTTTCACCGTTTTCTTCGAATGTATCGGTAACAGTTCTGAAGACCAATTCATGGTTGGCGTTAACACTTTGATGGTTGTAACTGGCAACGATTTTGAAATAGGCTTTCGATGAAATGGGCTTTTGATATGCGGCTCCAACAATTCCCATTTTAGAACCGAAATATTGATCGCGGTCATTATCACCGTATAAATTTCGGGAAGAAACAAGTTTATCTGAAATCAAAATGTCAATTTTAGAGATTCCTCCGATACCAAAGAAGGAAAGTTTGGCATTGTTCTTCAAGGGAAATTTAAAATGGAAGGAAGCGTCTTGGTAATTGGGTACTGCATCGGTTCCAATGGGAACTTTCAACGCACTCAACATGGAAAGGGTGGAGTAGCGGTAAGTAATTAGATAGGAAGCCCCCTTTTTATTCAGCGGACCTTCGAAAAGTCCATCCCATCCTAAAATACCAAACTGAGTGCTTACTTCATGGCGCTTGGTATTACCCGCTCTCAATTTTAGGTCGAAAGCACCGGAAATCCCGTTTCCATATTCAGCGGGAAACGCACCGGTAAAGAAGTCGGAATTCGCGAGTATTTTATTGTTGATGATGGAAACCGATCCCCCGGTGGTTCCGGGAATAGCAAAGTGATTGGGGTTGGGGATGTCGATACCTTCGATTCTCCATAAAATTCCCGCAGGCGAGTTTCCGCGAACCACAATATCATTTCTGGAATCATCTGCTCCTTGCACTCCAGCAAAATTGGATGCCATACGTGCTGGGTCGCCTCGACTGCCTGCAAAACGGTCGGTCTCTTCTACGGTAAATAATCGCGCTGAGATGAGCGCAGCGTCGTTATTGGTTTCGTGGGATTTTTTAGCCGTAATATTAACTTCACTGATTTTATCTATTTCTTGAACCAAATTAGCATCCAATTCTACGTTCAATACCAGCTGTTTACCCGAAGTTACAATGATGCCGCCGATGTTCTTCGAAGAGAAATTTTTTGCTGTGATGGTAATTTCATTTCGTCCCCACCAAATTTTATTTATAGTAAACTCACCTTTATAGTTAGTAAAGGTTTTTCGAGATGAGTCTCGGTTGGATTCCCAGATAATGTTAATTTGGGCGTTCTCTATGGGGATTTGAGTTTCTTTATCGATAACGGTTCCTGTAACGGTTTGATATTGTTGCTGTGCACTGACTTCAATGAAAAAAGAGCCAAGCATCAATATTAGACCCAAAGTTTTAGAAAGTACGATTCTATTCATATGGAAAAGTTGGTTATTGGATTTTAAATTTAATGTTGATTACCTCAATTTGTTTTGGGTTGAATTGCAACTTTGTAAAGTTGAAATTCAACCGGGTCAAAAGTAACTCAAAATCCTAGTAGGGGAAATGGGATTTTTATGAAAAAATCGTAAAGTTAAACAATCGATTTACGGAAAAATGCAAATTTACTACGGGGTATATGAAAAGAAAATTTGGGATTTATTCAAAGTGTATTTCTTGGATATATGATGGAGCCATAGTTCCAATTTTGGGAAAATGGGTCTATTTTAATGAATATTTTATATGCGGTTTTACATATTGCGTTTATAAATGTGTAAATGTTTAATAATTATATAATTAAATATTATACAAAAATTTAAAACTATTATTAAATAAGTATGTTTGTTTGTTGTTGTATGAACAACAATATTATTTATGAATGTTCGTAAATACATATAAATCAAACATATAAAAATTGAAAAATATAAATAATGCATATATTTGTCGTTTTACAACAACCTAATTCAAACAATATGTTAAACTTACTTACTCAAACTACAGCTACGACAAACGATGCGTTGGCGTTGCTAACAGGCACGGGGTTAAATTCCTATGTTGCCTTCACTTTTTTTGTGGGAACTATGGCAATGATGGCCGCTTCCGTTTTCTTTTTCTTTGAAATGCGCAACGTTGCAGAGCGCTGGCGCACTTCAATTTTGGTATCTGGTTTAATCACTTTTATCGCGGCGGTACACTATTACTACATGCGTGGTTTTTACATGGATTACCAATCATCTCCTACATTCTTCCGTTATGTGGATTGGTTATTAACCGTTCCATTGATGTGTGTAGAATTTTATTTAATTACCAAAAAGGCAGGTGCAAAAATCGGTTTGATGTGGAAATTAATCTTAGCTTCAGTAATCATGTTGGTTACTGGTTACTTTGGTGAGACAATCGATCGAGATCAATCAGTTTTATGGGGAGTAATATCCGGTCTAGCTTATTTCTACATCGTTTACCTAGTTTGGGCTGGTGAAGTAGCTAAATTGGCTGAGACAGCTGGTGAAAATGTGAAAGCAGCAGTACGTATCTTAGGATGGTTTGTACTTGTAGGATGGGCTATATATCCAGTGGGATACATAATCGGAACTCCCGGTGGATTGTTCGGTTGGAATCCAGGTGTTGATCCTGCTTTCATGGATGTTGTTTATAACATAGGTGATGCGGTTAACAAAATCGGATTCGGTTTGGTTATTTATGCTTTAAGTCAAAAAGAGAAATAATTGACCTAGTCAACTTCGTTCTGAATATGAAAGGGCTGCTCATTTTATGGGCAGCCCTTTTTGTTTGTTAAAGTGTCCCTTACCTAAATAATGTTCAACTTATGGGAGTTCGTTACAATGAATAAATTTTTAAATGAATTGCATTTATGTCACAAAAGCGAACTGGCAATGAAATCTACTTATTAATGAGAAACCGGATTAATGAGAAACCGGTTGCTTGTCGGAGTTGACAATCATATAACTTGTAAGCGGACTGTGCTTGTCGGCTTCTAGGTGCAACCATTTTTTGTATTTGATGTACCACTTCCAGCGGA
This sequence comes from Chitinophaga pinensis, assembly GCA_945890895.1. GTDB lineage: Bacteria > Bacteroidota > Bacteroidia > NS11-12g > UBA955 > VMCP01. The sequence goes on from CAMDDG010000009.1 coordinate 6,359, forward strand.
TGGACGGGAAACCAGACTTGAAGTACTGGATAACCAATGGATTGGCCTTGAGTGTAATGGTTTTTTGATTCAATTGCTCCCACAAATACAGAATTTCATTTTCAATTTTGTTGAGTAACTGAACGCTGCTATCCGCTCTGCCTGTACCCATGCAACTGCTGCACAGTTCGGTGTTTGCAATTTCCAATGCTGGACGAACACGCTCACGGGTAATCTGAACCAACCCAAATTTACTCATAGGTAAAATGGTATGTTTGGCACGATCTTTATTCATGGCGTCGCGAAGTAGCTGGTGCAAAGCCGCTTTTTTCTTGGGATCTTTCATGTCAATGAAATCAATGACAATGATACCACCCATGTCGCGTAAACGGACTTGTCGAGAAATCTCTGCTACCGCCTCTGAATTTATTTTGAAAACGTTTTCTTCTCTATTTTGGGGATCGAAACTGGTGTTACCAGAGTTCACATCAATAACATGTAAGGCTTCAGTGTGTTCAATAACCAAGTATGCACCTCCGCTGAACGGAACATTCTTGCCGAATGAGTTCTTAATTTGTTTATTGATACCGTATTGATCGAAAATAGGAACTTTGCCTTGATACAATTTCAGGATTTTTTGAGAATCCAATTTGTAACGATCTACAGTGGTTTTGAGGGATGCAAATACTTCGGGATCATCGGTGGAAATTTGGGAGAACGAATCGTTGAGAATATCTCTCAATAAACCATCCAAACGATTGTCATTATCGGTGATGCGTTCACCGACTTTAGCGTTTCTTAAACCAATGACTAAATCATCCCATTTTTTAAGAAGGTCGCGTAAATCGCGATCTAATTCTTCTAAGGCTACGCCTTCAGAAACCGTACGAATAATGACACCGAAATTCCTCGGTTTGATGCTAGAGGCAATGTCTTTTAAACGCGATTTTTCTTTGGCATTTCCAATTTTACGTGAAACGGAAATGGACTTAGAAAAGGGAACCAGAATAAAGTACCTACCTGGAATGGAAATATCGCAGGTAATTTTTGGTCCTTTGTTTGCAATGGGTTCCTTGATAACCTGAACGAGCAATAGTTCACCAGATCGCACCGTTTGGCCGATTTTTCCAGTTTTTACCGTTTGCTCCTCGAATGTAAAGTCATCTAAATCGGAGGGAAGTTTATGATTTTCCCTCACCAATTTAGTGAATTTTTGAACAGATTTGATGTTAGGACCGAGGTCGAAATAGGTTAAGAACCCATCTTTTTCGGCTTTTAAATCCACAAAGGCCGCATTCAATGAGGGAGAGATCTTTCGAACTTTACCCAAATAGAAATCACCCACCTGAAAAGGTGCATCGAATTGTTCTCTGTGGAATTCTGTTAAGGATTTATCAGAAAGCAGAGCAATTTCTAAACCAGACGAATTTTTTTGTATTACTAATTCGTTAGACAATGGCTATTGCTTATTTTTTCTTATGACGGTTTTTGCGCAAACGCTTTTTACGCTTGTGAGTCGCAATTTTATGTCTTTTTCTTTTCTTTCCGCTTGGCATAATTCTAAATATTAATTTTGTTTACTGTTACGTTGCACTTTCACCGCTAAATCTAAGTAGACCTTCGCATTGGTGGAATCTCCCATCTGTCCAAATATGTCGCTTGCTTCAAACAACCAATAAGGATTTTGGGGTTGCAAAGATACTAATTTTTCGCACTTTTTTATGGCTTTTTCCAACTGATTGGATTTTTTTAGCAAATTTAGATGAATAAAGTTGAGTTCAACATCATTGCTATCAATGGAATACGATTCTTTTAAAGTGGCTAAGAACATCATGGGTTGATTAGCAAATTCGCTTTGATACACAATCAGCGCATTTCTTAAAGCCATGTTTTTGGGAGATTTCTTCAGGCCACTATCGATCCAACGCTTACCTTGTTGAAAAAGGAAGTTTCGAACGGTGTTATTTTCGGTGGTACCCGCAGCTAAGAAAATATAATCGCGGGCAACATCTTCGATTTTACCTTGTTGATGAAATTCAAATAAATCTGATTTAATCAACGATACCAGCGGAAATGTACTGGTTTCTTCGGCCCATTTTAAGGCGAATTTCAAACTATCGGAAGAGGTTTGTTTGGGATCGGATAAAATGATCCGTGCTACTGCAGCGGGTGGTTTTGTTTTATCGAAAACGGCTCCTAAGAATTCAACGCGGCTCACATCTGCAATGATTTCTGAGCCTGAGTTCATACCAGCCATTCCTGGCATGGTGGGCGTTTCTCCGGTGCCTAATGTTCCACTTGAGCTTTTGAACCGGTTGGCAAAAATCAGTACTGCCAATACAGCGGCAATTCCTAAAACAATGCGAACCTGTTTGGCAGTACTGAAATTCATGAAAAGAAGTTATTAAAGACGCTCGTTAAGAGTTTTGCTGTCTTTAACCTGTTGAGCGAACTCTTTAGCAGGTTTAAAACGAGCAACATAATGGGCTGGAACAACCAATGAAGTATTACGCTTGATATTACGCGCTACTTTGGTCTTTCTTTCTTTAAGTTCGAAAGTTCCGAAACCTCTTAGATAGATGTTGTTTCCAGTTACCATGGAATTTTTTACAACAACAAAAAAGTTGTCGATAGTGTCCGCAATTGCAGCCTTCTCAAGACCTGTGCGCACAGCAATTTCGTTTACGATTTCTGACTTTGTCATGATTCAAAGTGCAAAAAAAGTAAATAAAGCCGTTTTTTGCACTATTAATATGCAAAGAGTTATCCCAAAGTTATTGACGTGGTATGCAGAAAATTATAGAAAATTGCCTTGGCGTGAAACAAAAAATCCGTACTTTATATGGATTTCAGAGATTATTTTACAGCAAACTCGCGTGGATCAAGGGATGCAGTACTATTTTGACTTTATCGATAAGTACCCTAAAATTAACGACTTAGCTTCGGCTCCCGAAGATGATGTGTTGAAAACTTGGCAAGGTTTGGGCTATTATGCCCGGGCCAGAAACCTGCATAAAGCCGCAAAATGGGTCTGTGATGTCCACAACGGACAGTTTCCTACTGCGTTTGAATCGATATTGGAACTCCCTGGAGTGGGAGATTACACGGCTTCGGCCATCGCTTCATTCGCATTCAATTTACCCCATGCCGCAGTTGATGGGAATGTAAAGCGTGTGAGTTCTCGTTTTTGGGGGATGGAATTGCCCATCGATTCGAATGCCTTTTTAAAACAATCAAAAGCGCTGCTGTCCGAAGTCATTCCCACCGATCAACCCGGAAATTTTAATCAAGCTATGATTGAACTTGGAGCAACAGTGTGTAAACCTACACAGCCGGATTGTGAAAATTGTCCGCTGCAATCCGAGTGTGCCGCGTTTCTTCAAAAGAAGACCCATTTACTGCCCATTTCAGCAACCAAAACGAAAGTGAAGAACCTGCGTTTGGATTATTTTTTCTTTGATAAGCAGGGAGATAGCTTATTGTATCAACGCCCAAGTCAAGGCATTTGGGGAGGTTTGTTCGAATTTCCTGTTTTACAAGGTTTAGATGGTCTTTCGTCTAATGATAAAGCAATGGTTTATTCAAAACTTGAACAATTATTTCGAGATCGTAATTATACTTGGACATGTCAAGAATTTGAGCATAAATTGAGTCATCGACTTATTTCTGCTGTGTTTTGGCATGTGAAATTGCCTGTATCTGATTCATTAAGTGTGTTAGAAAATTACCAAGATTTTTTTGAAGGCATTACGTTGATTTTGAATTTACTGAATATTCATGAGGCAGGACTAACATCCCCCGAAAAATTAAAAATTACCAACATTCATGAAATAAATCAATTTCCATTGCATAAGTTATTGTTGAAATTCGTTAATTCGTAGTACGCTTGGTTTCACCCGAGCATTCCATCTTAATATTTTTATATGATCAACAAAGTAATTCTTTTGGGTCGTTTGGGGAAAGATCCCGTAATTCGGAAACTTGATAACGGTAGAATTGTGGCGAATGTGTCGCTTGCCACCAGCGAATCATACACCAAAGACGGGCAGCGAATGGAGAGTACGGAGTGGCACAATTTGGAAATGTGGGATCAACAAGCTTTGAATGCTGAAAAATATTTCAGAAAAGGCAATATTTTGTACGTGGAAGGTAAAATACGAACCGATAAATACATGGATCCCGATGGACAAGAGCGGCAGTTGAGAAAGATTCGAGTAATCAGCTACCAAATGATGGATAGCTTTTTAACAGCTCGAAGTCACTCCGATGACAAAATGGGTTCTCACGACCACCCCAGTCATTCGGGAGATATGCGTTCGGGGGACGAAGAATAAGAATTGATTTATGGATATATCTGAACTGAGTAGTTTTTCTACTTCTATACTGGGGATTTTTCTTCCCTTAGGTCCTCAAGAAGGATTACAAATTTTAATTATTGGATTAATTATGCTGTGCTGTTTGATTGTATCAGCGTTATGTTCATCAGCGGAGAATGCATTTTTTTCGCATAAAGATTCGGATTTGGAAGAATTATCGGATTCGGGTGAACCGGTGCATAAAGCTATTTTAACCTTGTTAGCGAATCCAAAGAAGCTGTTGGCAACCATATTGTTGGTGAATTCGTTGGCAAATATTGCATTCGTAATCACTTCCTTGTTTTTTTACGATTTGATCTTGAATAGCGCGGAGTATCCGGTGGTTAAGTTTTTGATAGATACCATTTTCGTTACTTTGATCATATTGATTTTTGGGGAAGTTGTACCCAAGGTCTATGCCACCCGCAATTACCGCCGCACAGCTGAGTTCTTGGTACACCCCATGCGATTCTTTGTGTGGTTGGTTGGTCCATTTGCTAATCTTTTAGAGAAACTGGGTTATCTATTGGAGAAGAATGCCAAATCAACAGGCCCCACTATTACAACCGAAGAAATTTCGCAAGCCATTGATTTGACTACCGATGAAGACGATGCGGCTCAAGAAAAAGAAATCTTAAAAGGGATTGTGAATATGGCTAATATTCAGGTAAAGCAGATTATGTGTTCGCGCTTGGATATGTCGGCAATTTCTTCTGAGATGGATTTTCATGCGGTGTTGAAATTTGTGCGGGAAAATGGATATTCAAGAATGCCGGTGTACAAAGAGACACCCGATGAAATTTTGGGTATCCTCAATGTGAAATCACTGCTTCCTTTTTTGGATGAAGGTTCTGAATTCAATTGGCAATCATTGATTTATCCGCCGTATTACGTCCCCGAAAATAAACCCATCGATGATTTATTGAATGAGTTGCAACAAAAGCGACTTCACATGGTTATTGTGGTGGATGAATTTGGTGGAACTTCCGGATTGGTAACATTGGAGGATTTACTTGAAGAAGTATTTGGCGAATTAAACGATGAGTTTGACGAAATTTCTCCAGAATATCAAAAATTTGGTGAAAATACCTATGTTTTTGATGGTAAAACGCTCGTTATTGACTTTTTGAGAGAGATGGATTTACCTGTAGATTATTTTACAGATAAAGATTACAGTGCAGATTCCTTGGCGGGATTGATTACCGAAGAAATTGGTCGCATCCCCAAAAGAGGTGAAAGTGCCGAAATCAACGGTTTGAAATTTCGGGTGGAAGCAGCCGATTTAAAAAAAGTAAAGAAAGTACGTGTGATTTTGCCTGAAAATAAGGATGAAATGACATCGGAAGAGAACTAATTATTGATAACCAACTATGATGAATCGATTAAATAGGATATTGGGAATTTTCGTGTTGTGGGGGATGGTTTCTTGCGGTGGCGACGATAATTACGTTCCCAAACCGCATGCATTTCCGAAAATTGAATTGCCTTCAAAAGTGTATTCAACAGCGAAAATTTCAGGTTCTCCATACGAATTTGAAATCCCCCAATACGCAAGGATTTCGGAGGATGCCAGGAACCGTGGAAAGCACTGGTACAACGTAGATTTTCCCCAATTGAATGCAACGCTGCACATGACGTATTATCCGTTTTCCAATTGGGCGGATTATGATTCGATGGTGAATGATACCCGGTCTTTGGTGAATAAGCACTTGCAAAAAGCCGAAGATATCATCGAAGATCCGGTGGAAATGTACAATCCCCAATTGCACGGTGTGATATTTCACATTGAAGGAAATACAGCCAGCAACTTGAATTTTTATGTAACAGATAGCGCTCGACATTTTTTGCGTGGTGCCTTGTATTTCAATGTTCAAACCGAGCCAGATTCAATAATGCCGGTGTTTAAATTTCTGGAAAAAGATGTTCAGCATGTGCTGAAAACCTTGAAATGGAAGTAAAAGAATGTGGTGGTTGAGCAATATCGAATGGAATAAGTTTACGTTGATTTTAGGTGGGGTTAAAAGCAAATTGGTTGAATTGAACGAAGGTGTAATTAGGTGTAATTATAGTTTAGATGATAACAAAAATGAGTAAGTGGATTTTAGTTTTAGTGGGTATGATCGGCGCGAATGGACTTTGGGCTCAATCCAAACCCAAGTGTATGAAGTTGCAAGAACAGGCTTATATGGAGTATGAGTCGGCTGAGTTTGATAAAAGTATTAAAACCATTGCAAAAGCCATTAAATGCGATCCTACTTATGCATCCAATTATGCGCTGCAAGCCAATTTGTATGAAACCACGGGCGATACTGCAGCGGCAATAAAAGCGCATAAAAATTGCTTGAAGTACGATTCGTTGTATCAAGCAAGTTACTATTATTATGCTGCGTATTTGTTTCGTTTGAAGCGATTTAATGAGGCGTTGGAGGTCATCAATGGATTTTATAACGTTCCCAAAATGGTGGGATACAAACCCAAACAAAATGGAGCCAGTGCGGCATTAAACGACAAAGTAGGAAGATTGAAAGCCAGTGTTGAAATGGCAGCCAAGGAAGTTTTGGATTTAGCCGTAATGAAAATACAAAACATGGGACCTTCCATCAACTCCAAGTACAATGAATACTGGCCCGGAATGCCCATCAATGCCAATATGTTTGTGTTTACTCGATTGGTTGAAGGTGAAAACCGTGGAAGTATGCAGGAAGATTTTTTCATGTCGGTAAAAGTTCCTGTAGCCGATTCAGGAGTGAAAGCTCAAAACGGTGCAAATTCAACAGTGAATCCCAATCAAACTTTACAAACACAAGTTAATGCAACGGAATCCCAAAAGGGATCATCTGGCCAAATGAATTCCGCTGAATCTAGAGCAGGAAGTACATCCTCCGAATCAGTTAAAACAACTGCAATACCGCGATACACTTGGAGCAAAGCCAAAAGAGCCCCTGGAAAAATCAATACTTGGGAAAACGAAGGAACAACATCCGTGTATATGGGGCCTTCCTTGAACGAAGAATTGTACTTCACCGTTTGTAATCAAGGTGGATTTGGTAGTTGCGATTTATTCGTTTCCAAAATTATCCAATCCGCGGCTACCGGTGCTGCATTGGAAATACAGAATAATAACTTGAAATTGTGGGGACCGCGTTCCAACGTAGGAGAGGCAGTGAATTCAGCATCTTGGGATGCGCAGCCTTCGGTGAGTGGCGATGGTCAAATGTTGATTTTTGCCAGTTCTCGTCCCGGTGGATTCGGTGGGAAGGATTTATGGGTTTCTCGAAAAGTGAGAGGCCGGTGGACATCCCCAAAAAACCTAGGACCCAAAATTAATACATCTTCCGATGAGGAAGCTCCATTCATCCATTACGACGGAAGGACTTTGTATTTCTCCAGTAATGGGCACCCAGGATATGGTGGTCACGATTTGTTCATCACACGTTTGGATGATCAGGAACAATGGTCAAAACCTACCAATTTGGGTGTGGGTGTAAATACCGAATCCGACGATGTAGGTTTTTATGTGGATGCGTTGGCGGAGAAGGCCTATTTTGCGAGTGCTCGTCCCGGCGGATTTGGCGGTTTGGATATTTATGAAATGTATTTGCCCGAAAAGTTCAAGCCCGCTCCGGTTAGTTATCTTCGGGGGATGGTGTTGGATGCTGAAAATAAATCACCGTTGGTAGCGAGAGTTCGTTTGGTCGATTTAACTACGCAAAAAACCATTTTTGAGGACAGTATTCAGCAATTTTTGATACCGATTATACCGGGTAAAAACTATGCGCTGCATTCCAGTCGTTCGGGATATTTATTCGATTCGCGCAATTTTCAACCGACTCAAACGGAACTAAACAATCCATTTGAAGTAACTGCTTTATTGAGTCCTTTGAAAGTGGATCAGATTATAACACTGAACAATATTTTCTTTGACATCGACAAGTTTGATTTGAAGGTGGAGAGTGAAGTAGAGTTGAAAACCATGTTGTGGTTAATGAATTCAAATCCGAAGATGAAGTTAGAAATATCGGGTCATACAGATAACACGGGATCTGAGGTTCACAACAAGGAATTATCTCAAAATCGAGCATTGGCAGTTAAAAACTATTTGATCAATGCTGGGATTAAGTCGGATCGCATAGTTTCGAAGGGATACGGTTCCAGCAAACCGGCTGCGAGCAACGATTCGGAGGAAGGCCGGGCTAAAAACCGCCGCATCGAAGCGCGCATTTTAGAGAATTGATGGAGGCCAGAACTATCCATTGTAAAAAGCTTACATCAAAAAAAAATTAAAATTGTCGATTTAGATTTACGTCAAACCAGTTCACTCCGGCAATTTCGGCTCACCAGCAAGAATCCATGCGGTGTAAATGCAGTTAGCAACGGATTTGCTTGCCTGAATGTAACGGGTCTCTACAGCGCCTTGTTGGGTTGAGTGATATGTGGAAATGAACATGCTGCTATATTGCTGCTTCATTTGATTTTTATCTAGCTTTAACTCCAAAATTTGTGATTCAGGGATTCGTTGTTTCGCTTCCTTTTCCCCGGATAAAACCAAAGGCAATAACTCATGGCTATCGTGAATCATGTTCCAAATAGAGGGCATGAGTGGGTTTAAAAATTCCGGTGTATAATTCAAGACCAACAGGGTGTCCATGAACAGGGTGGGGGTCAATGTTTCCCATAAGCCATGTATGCCTTTTTGGTTCGTCAGTTGCCCATCGTAATTTGAAGTTGTATGCAACGGCACGTGCGCGTCTGCTACATAATGTCCCAAGTCAGCACTGATCTTTAAAATGGCATTCACATCTCCTTTTATAAATGCATTTTTCAATGCATGTATATTGAAAAATATATTCCAAGGTAAGTTTCCATAAGTGGTCAAGTGGGTTTTACCGTACTTTAAAACAGCGGAATCATAGGTCCAAGGAATCGTGTCGATGGGTAATGTAAACTCATAATAATCTTCCAAGTCAATGTAATGGCGCACCGCTTCGTTGGTGTCTGTGTATCTGCGTTTGTCGGGATCAACAGCGTGTTCTGTTATATACTCAATATGTTTTTTATAGAAACCAAACAGCGGTTTGGGCAATAACAAGCATGCTGTGCGATTGATGCGTTTATGCGGCTCAAATCCCCAACTGTAGCCATATTCAGGTGTTAAGATGGTGAATACAAGTAAAATGCACACCATAAGGGGTGATTTCCTAAATAGGTATTGGGTCTTTGATTTTTTCATTTCAATTTTAAAACAACCATGAAAAGAATGTGAAAATGGTGTTTCGGATTTTAGTTATAGGTTATAATTCGAATTCAACTTTCATAGGCTCTGATTCAATAATTACACATCCATCGATAACTTGGATAAATACATTTGAATGGTGTTTTGAAGTCCGTGATACAAGGCATCGCATACCAATGCATGTCCAATTGATACTTCCAATAAATTAGGGAGCGATTCCGATAAAAAATGCAAATTATTCAAGTCTAAATCGTGGCCCGCATTCAATCCAATTTGATGCAATTCTGCTTCTAAAGCCGTTTCAATGAATGGTTTAATGGCCAAATCTCGGTTGGATGCATAACCCTGAGCGTAGGATTCTGTATAAAGTTCAATACGGTCTGCTCCCGCTTGTTTTGCAAATTTTACCAAACGTGGATCGGCTTCCAAAAATACACTAACCCGTTGCGCACTCTGCTTTAAATCCGCTATAATTTCTGTTAAAAAGCTCAAGTGCTTTTCGGTATCCCAACCAGCATTCGAAGTCAATACATTCGGAGGATCGGGAACTAATGTAACCTGTTCCGGTTTAATATCGTGTATCATTTTAATGAAATCAGGCGATGGGTAACCTTCAATATTGAATTCAGTGGTAACTACCGATTTCAAATCGTAAACGTCTTGATATCGGATGTGACGTTCATCAGGACGTGGATGCACCGTGATTCCTTCAGCACCCCAGCGTTCACAATCTTTAGCTACTTGAATTAAATCGGGATTGTTGCCACCGCGAGCATTTCGAATGGTAGCAAATTTGTTTACATTAACGCTGAGTTTGGTATGTCTTTTCATTGGATAATCAGTTGAACAAAAATACGGGGGAATTGTTGGCTATTCAGGGGTTCGACGATCTTTTTTTTCATCCAATCGTACTGTATCAAAACGTGGAAGTGTCGATCTAATTTTGCTTTTATACGAGCCGAAATGAATCGCCCCGATCCTGAAAACACCCGTGATGTCCAGTTTTGAGTAATGGATGGAATGCTGGCATAGTACAATTCATCCTGAGTCTGGAATTGCGAAAATTGCAGGAGAAAATCAGCCCATGGACTTTTGAATTTCCACACACACGAGCTGTAAAATCGGGGAGTTGATGAGAATGAGTCGCTGCATTGCAATTGGTAGCGAAATTCATGCCAGCGACTTAAAGCATGCGCCACTCCCCATTTAATTCGATGATTTTGAGGCTCCCAACGGATTTGAGTTGTGGATTTACGTTGGATTTTTCCGTCTAATGCCATCCCCCAATACGAAGATTCTTGGGTAGTTTGACGGATTTTCAACAACCAAGTGGAATTCAATTTCCAATCCAATCCTGCGGTTAATATGGCCTTTCCACGGTTGTAATAGGTATACGGCGATAATTCTATGGAGTAAAAATTCTCCGGCAAATGCTCCCATTTCCAGCCCCACTGAATATCGGAATTCCACAAAAAATAGGCAGCCAAATATTTTGAAAAATAAGAACCATCCCAAGCCAATGAACCATTCCATTTTCCGCCTAGAAGTTGGGCCGTCGCAGCCCATTCAACGTTGATTTCGTGATTTTTAAGTTGATTTTGAACTTTTCGGGGGATGGAATGTCGGTACAAACCTATAGATACATTCGAGGAGAATCGTTTGGAGTTGAAACCCAAGCTTTGAAATGCAACGGATTGAAAAACGGCGTTTTGACGAGAAATTTCGGTAGCTGATACATGGATTCCTCCCCATTGTTGTCGTTCGAAATAGCTCATAGAATCTCGAATAACCGCATCCAATTTTCGAAATCCAGCATGAGTAATGCCGTTCAATTGAAAGTGCTGAGTTCGAAAAATTTCGTATTGCATGGCCATCCCCCAAAACCCAACATCTTCATTGAATCCACCCACTCCTTGGATGCTCTGCAGAGAATATTGCCAACTTTCCATGGCGAACAATCTTCCCACTGGAAAAGGGGCTGTGCTCACATGTCCTTGGTTTTGCATCAAAACATATTTTCCCAAAATGAATGTTTTTAACGATTGATGGCTTCCGTTTTTTGCCTGATAGCGAAGGTATGAATTGAATAAATCGCCCCACTTCTCGTTCGGATCATTTTGAATGGCCAAACCCAAGGTGAGACGGGGATTTAAAGTAACTTTTAATTTCAAATACTGGGTTTGAGGAAGGGTATTTTGATTAATTGAATCTACCCCAAACCCAACAGTTGAATCAGAGGGATTAATTGAATTTCTAGATGGAGGAATCACGGTATTGGGGATGAGGTACCTACCTTTATCCAAGGCGCTCCCTGCAATTAGTTGTATTTTAGTTGATGCAGATGGGTTGTTCTCTTTTAGAAACATTTCATGTATTTGTACCTGTGATTCAAAATGAAAGTGTTTGGAAATCAACACTATTTTCGCATGAGGTATGCCACATTGCAATAATTCTACAGCAGATATAAAGTTGCCATATCGAGTTTTATGAGCGCGAATGGTATCGATTTGTTGAATGCTTAAATTCCCCAATCGCATGAGTTGGGCATTTGAACAATGATTAAAAGGAAGAAGTCGATTAAGAAATCGGCTTTCAATTTTTGAGGACTCCTCTGAATTGTTTATGCCCATCAAGTTTGAAGCAACAACCAAATTTTGTGATTCCAATTCCGACCAGAATTCCAGCTGCTCGGCAGAAGTATTTTCATTGAATATGACCGATTCGTCGATTTGCGCAAACAGAGTTGGGACAGATAAAAATGCGAGCATGATTGTCACTTGCAAAATTATTCTCCTATAAAGCCTACCCAACAAAAGCAAACACGGATATATCATCCTACGGAAAAGAATCTCTCCAAAATGGCCCTTTTGAAACAATATTTTTCGAGAACAAATCCCCTGCGCCAGCATACCTCTAAGCAGCGTCACGCCCCAAGGCAACATACCATTACTAAAAACTACCATGGATCCCAGCATTAAAAGTTTGTAATTCTCGATGGTATCTAATGGTTAGGCCCCAAATCGACTGATTTTGTAAACGACGATAAATCCCGAATCCCCAGCGATTGTAGTCATTGCGGAAACTAAAAGAACCCAGCCAAACCTCGTTAATGGGTAGGAAGCCTAAAATTTCGAAAAACTGGAAGTCCGAATGATTTTTCCAAAGCACTTGCATTGTAACTCCAGAACTCCAATTTTTAGTAATAGAAATGGTTTGTCCTGGCAACCAAACGTTTCTCTTGCTGTTGGAATCGATTGAGTTTCCCCAAACAGACCCGCCAGATCCCGTGTTGCCCGAATTCCGACTGGAACCGGCACTCAATTTTGAATTTTCCAAAAAAATGCGATCAAATTCCAAAGAAACCGACAAATGCAATTGGGAATTCAGTTTGTAATCGCTGAAAATTTGCCCCTGAAATCCCCCGAAAAAGGGGAGGGAAACGTCCGGATTTTTGCCACTTTGAGTAGATGCTCCTTGTGAATTTCCCCATTGGGAAAAACCACCCAAAGCAATAGCTAATTTCCATTGAGAATTAATTTGTAAACTCTGATCGGCTGAGAGCGAAACCGTTGCATAGTCAGTACTGCCGTTGAACTCAGTATGCAAGCGCGTGTATTTTCGGGGGATGTAGGAGAAGCTGGATTCAAACAAATCGGTGCCCGTAATTGGCGATGCTAAGTACAATCGGAAGGGTGTAGATACAGTTCCTGGAGATTTGTACTGTGTTTGTTTGGCTGATTGGGGAATACCCGTAGCGTTGGATGGATAATTAGAATGATACGAGTACGGGTTTATAGGAATATTAACCCGATGCAGCGACGTTTCTAAGCAGGTATTGATATTTGCGATTTGTGCAAAACAATTTTGACTTATCGCGAATATGAATACTGCTAAACGGGTCATTCCAGTTGATCTTTAAGTTTTAAAAGTTTGTCTTTGAAGTTTCTGAGCTGTTCGATCAATTCGGTGCGAGCGTCCTGTTGAAGCGGGCTTCGGCCCACTTTTTTCGACACATGCGCCAATCTCACGCCCTTGTTATGAGAAAGATACTGAATTTCTTTTAGCATTTCAATATCCCTCAAGGAGTAGATACGATCCCCCTTTTTGTTTTTCATGGGTTTAATTTGTGGGAAGTTTTTCTCCCAAAAACGCAAGGTAGAAGCATTCACATTTAACATTTCTGAAACTTCACCAATTTTAAAGTACTTTTTGGTGGGTGTGGTGTTGTTGCTCGAAAGTTCCGTGTTTTCTGGATTGCTCATGATGATGTTAATTTAGAAAGTTCCGTATTTTGGGTGGGATCAAATGGAAATGGATTTTAATTTTTCAGTATTGGAGTGTGATTTAAAACCCAAAAGTAGATTCATTGGATTTGAAATTCTCAAAAACTGAATTACAAAAATAATGATTTAGTCAAATCGATTGGCTTCTCTTTGTGATAATTCAAGCATACGAGCATATTCCTCATCGCTTAGATCGTTTCGGTAGAAGAACGCCGGATTCAGCGGATTGTCGTTTTTACGAACTTCGTAATGCAAATGTGGCCCTGTGGAGCGACCTGTACTTCCTACATAACCAATTAATTGACCGCGTTTTACTTTGGTGCCTGGTTTAACAGCAAAACGACTTAAATGGGCATACACGGTAGTGTATCCATAGCCGTGATTGATAATAATATGATTTCCATAACTCCAGCGTTCGCTTAATACTTTTGATACAACTCCATCGCCGGTTGCATATACCTCGGTGCCCACTTCTGCGGTGAAATCCATTCCCCCGTGAAAAGAAAACGTGTGATAAAATGGATCCAACCGATATCCGAAACCACTCGCCATGCGCTTTAAATCTTTGTTGGCAACGGGCATAATTGCGGGAATGGAATTCACCATTTGTTCGCGTTTGGTTATCAGTTTTTCTAACGTTGCATACGATTTATCTTGTTGCTCGCTGAGTAACTTGATTTCATCCAACTTTCTTCGCAGTAACACCAAGGCGCTGCCGTGGTTGAGTTTCATCAATTCGTGATAACTGTCTTCTTTTAGATTGATGGGTTTGGGCGGGGCTACACCGTAAATAGCTCGATAAATCTGAACATCTTTCTCTCTAAGATCTTCCATGATGGCGTTCAAGTCTTCAACTTCACGCTGCATTTGTCGGAGTTGGTTTTGCACTTTTTTCTGATCATTTGCCAGCGCTTTTTCATACGGTTCTGTAAATAACTGACTAAAAATCAAAGACAATGTTATGACCGATACAATAATTAAAGAACTTAAACCAATTGTACGCCAAACCACATACCGCCTATTGTCTGAAACTTTCTCAAAGCTCAAACTCTTAGGATTGAAGAAGTACTTGGTTCTTGGCATGGTGTATGGACTAAGTCTTTTGGAGGGATTCTACGAGAATTACAATTATACCAAATTAGGGTCAATTCGTCTTAATTTACCCGACAAAAAGGCGCTTTTTTAGTTGAAATATAAAATCATTCAACTGCTCAAAACGAAGAATCAGTAATGATTATTTTATTTTGAAAGTGCTTTTTTGAATACCTTGGATCGATTAACGTATTCATCGATGTTATTTTGAATCATGGGTTCTACGTTTTCGGGCAGAAGTAATTTTACCACTTTTGCGGGAATTCCCATCACCAAAGAATAAGGAGGGATAATCATACCAGCGGGAACAAGCGCATTCGCACCAATGATGCTGAATTCTCCGATTTCTGCATTATTCAATACCGTAGAATTCATTCCAATTAATACGTGGTGCGACAGTTTGGCTCCATGAACTATAGCAGAATGTCCGATTACACAATCATTTCCAATTATACACGGATCGCCTGGATCGGCGTGCAACACGGCATTATCTTGAATGTTGGAGCGTTTACCAACCTTAATTTTATCGGTGTCTCCACGAAGTACTGCACCAAACCAGATGTTGCAATCATCGTTCAATTCGATATTGCCAATTACCGTTGCATTGGGTGCCACAAATACGGATTCTGGAATACGCACCGGAGTTTGTATACGATTCAACAGTTGTTGAAAATCGGTTTCGCTGAAGGAATTACTCATTGTTTTCAGATTTGTTGTGTGCAATCACACCACACGTCCCCCCAAAAATAACTAAATTCGCAATCAATATGATAAAGGCGTTTCACAACATTTCAGTTTTATACGGTACATCCACTAGGGGCACATATAAATCGGGTAAGGATATGATGCAAATTGACACAATGGAGAATGCGTATATGCTTGTTAAGGATGGTATAATCATAGAAATCGGCACTGGAACACGCGCTCAACTGGAAAATCAATCGAATTGGCCAAATTTAACTGACAGTTTTGCAAATTATCATGGAATTTCCAATTCATTCGAGGATAAAACATCCCCCGAAGGAACGTCTACAGAAAAAACATCCCCCGAAAAACGAAATTCTGAGAAATTTACACCCAACGATTCATCTTCAGAAATTGAATGGATTGACCTCAACGGGGCGGAAGTGATGCCGGGTTTGGTGGATTCACACACGCATATCGTGTTTGCGGCTCCTCGTCATGAGGAATTTGCATTGCGAATTCAAGGTGCTTCTTACGAAGAAATTGCTGCGGCAGGTGGTGGAATTTTGAATTCTGCTCAGAAACTTCGAGAAACTTCCGAAGATCAGTTGTTTGAAGATGCCTCCAAGCGCGTTCAATTGATGATGGAATGGGGCACTACGACTTTGGAAATTAAAAGCGGATACGGCCTTTCGGTTGAGTCAGAGTTGAAAATGCTTCGTGTTATCAAGCGACTAAAACAAACATTTCCGATTCGCATTCGGGCTACGTTTTTAGGGGCGCATGCTTTTCCCATTGAATTTAAACAACGTCGCGATGACTATATAGATTTGATTCTTCGCGATATGCTTCCTGCGGTTGTTGCAGATGATTTAGCCGATCATATTGATGTTTTTTGCGATGAGGGATTTTTTACTCCAGAGCAAACGGAGAAAATCCTATTGAAGGCTCAGCAATACGGACTTCCTGCTAAAATCCATGGTAATGAATTGGGGTTAACTGGCGGTGTACAAGTAGGTGTGAAGTTGAATGCTTGGAGTGTGGATCATTTGGAACATTGTTCGGAAGTAGAGATGGAGCTTTTTAAACAATCCAACGGAAATACGATTCCTGTTGCGCTACCGGGTACGTCTTACTTTTTGGGGATACCTTACGCACCCACTCGTAAAATGATAGATTACGGTTTGCCTGTGGCATTGGCCACTGATTTTAATCCTGGTTCCAGTCCTGTGGCTTCCCTGCAAACTGTTTGTGCCTTGGCCTGTACTCAAATGAAACTGATGCCTCAAGAGGTTTTCCATGCAGTAACATGCAACGCAGCAAGAGCATTGCGATTGGAGAATGAGGTAGGCTGTTTGGCGGTTGGAATGTCGGCAGATTTCTTAGTAATGAAAAGCAGAGATGCGGTAAAGACCATTCCCTACTACTTAGGACAAAATCAAGTTCAGCAAACTTTTTGCAGAGGTAACTTATTGTAAAGGTAACTGTATTTCGAAACTTAGTTGAAACCGATGGTTGTGAAGATTTTGTGCAATTATTGTGCGACAACCGGAATGCATTTAAGTATGACCTTGCTGCAACTTCTGCACCAAACTCTTAAATGATTCGATAAACGGAAGTGAGAATTCCTCAAACCGTTGTATTTTTGTAATAATAAATTTTTTTAATTATGCCTTATCCCGAAATGATGGTGGCTCCAATGAGAGCTGAGTTGACAAATAACGGTTTTACAGAGCTTAAAACAGCCGAAGAAGTAGAGAATGCCATGAATGGTAATAATGATACAACACTTTTAGTTGTAAATTCCGTTTGTGGTTGTGCAGCTGGTTCCGCTCGTCCTGGTGTATTGAAGAGTCTTGTTGGATCTAAGAAGCCAGCAAAATTATTGACGGTTTTTGCCGGACAAGACCTAGATGCAACTACTAAAGCACGCGAATACATGATTCCATTTCCTCCTTCATCTCCAGCAGTTGCTTTATTGAAAAACGGTGAAGTGGTTCACATGGTTGAACGTCACATGATTGAAGGTAGAACTGCTGATATGTTGGCAGACAACTTATTGGCGGCTTACGAAGAGCATTGCTAAAATTAATGGCAACCGCTTGCAATTTCGTTAAGTCCCTATGACAAATAAAAATTTCGATTGGGTTGATATAGCAACTAATGTAGAACGCATCTGCCGTGAGGTAGGTGCGTTTCAGTTAATACACTGGAATCAAGTAAAATCCAGTGATGTTGAAATAAAATCAGCCAACCAATTAGTAAGTTTTGTGGATCAACAATCCGAACAGAAACTTATAGAGGCATTTTTGCAACTTATTCCGGAATCAACAATAATCGGAGAGGAATCATCCCCCGAAAACAGGAAATTAGATGAACTTACTTGGGTTATCGATCCTCTTGACGGCACAACCAATTTTTTACATGGCTTGCCCGTTTTTAGCATTAGTGTAGCGCTTTTTTATCGGAATGAGCCTGTAGTTGCAGTAATACATTGTCCTGCCCTGAAAGAAACTTTCAGCGCAAGTGTTGGTGCCGGAGCAACCTTAAATGGAGAGAGAATCACTGTGGCACAGAACTCTCAATTGGCAGATACTTTGTTAGCCACTGGATTTCCTTATTATAAATTCAATCAATTGAATGAGTATCTCGAATTGTTAAAGGAGTGCATGCAATCCACACGCGGACTTCGTAGAATGGGTTCTGCGGCCATTGATTTGGCCTATGTGGCTTGCGGAAGGTTTGATGCATTTTTTGAGATGAATTTGAGTCCGTGGGATGTTGCTGCGGGCATTTTACTCGTGCGCGAAGCAGGAGGGAAAGTAACCGATTTTCATGGCACTGACAATGTACTTTTTAACAATCAAATCTTAGCAAGTTCTGAAGTATTACACCGAGATTTTAGCGGTATGGTTTCAAAATATTTGCACTAATTCACGTGTTTTTTTGCCCATTTGAATTGTTGGGCTTAATTTGCAGACATGGTCTGGGCCCTAGCCATATTAAAAGGAATCGGATACGGTCTCATGTTGGGTCTGCTTAGCTTTGGTCCTGCTTTTTTTGCTCTAATTAAAGTCGGTATGCAAGGAGGTAAATCCGCTGGACTAAAAATGGCGCTGGGTATATTTTTCAGCGATTTGATGGTGGCGTTAGCTTGCTTTTTCGGGCTTTCGGATTTGTTTACAACAGAAGTTTTTCAATTAGGATTTTCAGCGTTTGCCGCTTTCGGAATCATGTTTATAGGAATCAAGGGTGTTGTAGTTAGATACAAACACTTTATTGAGAATATTCAAAAACCCATGGCTTCGAATACAAATATGATTCGTGGATTTGTGTTCAATTTAATGAACCCATTTGTAATATTGTTGTGGGTGGGTATTTTAGCATCTATATCCGTTGGTCACAATATTAAATCCGACGATAAATACACCATTTTAGTGCAAATGCTCTCTATTTTACTTACGGTTTTTAGTTTGGACTTAGGGAAGGTTTATTTAAGTGATTATATCGGTAAAAAACTAAATTACCGAATATATTATTTCTTCAATCGTTATGTGGGCTATGTCTTGATTTCAATTGGAGTGTATTACTTATACCATTTTATAAAACTGTTGATTCATTGGATTTTTTAGCACAAAATATAAATACACTGCTCAATATTGTTCTGGCTTTAATTATGTTGGGCTTGGGTATCGGCTTAAAAAAGCAGGATTTTCAACACCTATTTGATCAACCTAAATCCTTGGCTATAGGATTGTTTGCTCAGATGGTTATCTTACCTCTGTTTGCTTTTATTTTGGTTTACGACGCTAATTTATCGCCTGAATTTAAAGTGGGTATAATGATTTTATCCATTTGTCCAGGAGGAGTAACATCGAATTTGGTCAGTTATTTTGTGAAAGGAAATGTGGCACTTTCTGTGTCGTTAACCGTTCTTAACGCACTTTTAACACTATTCACGATTCCTATTTTAGTTAATATTTTCTTGGGATATTTTTTCCAAGGGAGTCAACAATTTAATGGGATTAAATTGCCGGTACTGGGTACCATGATCAGTATTTTTATGGTAACTGTACTTCCAGCGGCCATTGGAATGTTGTTACGAGTTCAATTGGGGCAAAAACGGGTGATTAAAATTCAGAAATACATCAATATTGTTTTACCTGTTTTACTGGTATTGGTTTTTGGATTTAAATTCTTAGGTAATACCGGTGAAAGCAATGATTTTTCAACCGAAATAGGACTTTTAACGCCTATGGCTGTAGGATTAAATGTCGGATCTATGATTTTGGGCTTTCTTGCGGGTACTCCTTTTAAATTGTCGTTTAAGAATCGAATCACCATTGCGGTAGAAGTGGGATTACACAATACAGCCTTGGCTTTATTGGTAGCAGGTGAAAAATTGCGTTCGACAGAAATGGAAAAACCCGCATTGGTATATGCCATGTACTCATTTTTTGTTACGTACCTAATTAGTTATTTATTGGTACGAGGCAGATACCAATTTTTAAAGAATAAACGGAGGTAGCTTAATTCGCATTACTTGATTGAAAATAGTTACTTGGACAGGAATTAGATGGTTAAACAATCGGAGGTAGTATTATTTAGTAGCAATTGATTGGAAAAGAGTACTTTGGCTTGAATTAGATGGTTAAACAAACGGAGGTAGTACTAATTTAAGTTGTCCGATTGTGACTGAATTATTTGAATGTACTCGATTTGAACTAAAAGAGCTTCGTTTGAACCTGCAAAATTGCACCTGCTAAAAACAATTTAATTTTAGGGCATACTTGGAAAATCTACAACCTATTAATTTTCGGTTGGCTCCAAAACATTAAAGAAATCCGAAAGCTCATCAACAATAACTTCGGGAACGAGATCGTAAATGGGTTCATTGCGTTCAAGCATATCTCGAATTTGAGTTGCGGATATATCAATCAATGGTGCATCATACCAAATAGCTCCAAAAGGCATAGGTTCACTGGGTTTGGTATATCGTGGGCGTGCATAAACATGCAATGGACACAATTGGGCTAATTTTTCTGCATTTTGCCATGTGTGAAACGATATTAAGTTATCTGCACCCATAATCAAATGGAACTGGTGTTCTGGGTAAATACGGTAAAAATGTTGAACGGATCGATAGGTAAAACTGGGTAGTCCCAATTGAAATTCTTCGTCGCTACATTGCATAAATGGCAGATTCTGAATAGCCATTTTAACCCATTTAAGTCTTAATTCTGCAGGAATAAGTGTTTCTTCATTCTTGTGCGGATTGAGCGGTGATGGAACAAACCATACTTCGTCAAACTGCCCGTGTTCACGAATATATTCAGCAACTTGAATATGCCCCACATGTATGGGGTTAAATGAGCCGAAGTACAATCCAATTTTCATTATTTATTATAAAAATCCAAGACCAACTTTTCACAAGTTTGAAGGGTATCCTCCAAAATATCGTTAACCACTACTACGTCGTATTGATTTTCAAAACTCAATTCGTAATTGGCTTTCGCAATTCGTTCTTTCAGTTGATGTTCCACTTCGGTGCTTCTTTTGGTTAATCGTTCCATTAATACTTCGACGCTTGGAGGTCGCAAGAATACGGCTAAGGCTTGTTCCGGGAATTTTCGTTTCAAATTTAATCCCCCCTTTACATCAACATCGAATACTACCATTTTGTTTTCAGCCCAAATACGATGTACTTCACTCCATAGCGTACCGTATAGTATTCCAGCGTACACTTCTTCCGATTCTAAAAACTCGTTATTCTCAACTTTGGCACGAAAATCTGATTCAGTTAGGAAGTAGTATTCTCTACCATGAACCTCGCCTGGACGAGGAGCGCGAGTGGTGGCACTCACGGAAAAACCCAATTTATCACCCAATGTTTCCATCAGATATTTAACCACTGTGGTTTTACCGGATCCTGAAGGGGCAGAAAAAATCAGTAATTTGTTCAATTTTAGATAGTTTAATAAAAAGCAATTTTGCAATTCTTGATTACAGTTTCATTATCCTCACAAAGAGATAAAAGCCATAACCGTTTAATACAACACTACTTTCGTTGTGCAAAGTTCGTTGTTTTGTTTGAAATTAACGATATACACTCCCTTGGGCCAGTTTTCGGTTTGAATCCACTGAAATACGCTAAATCCACTATTAAGTGTTTGTTGGTGAATTAATTGACCCGTAGTACTTCGGATTTCTATCTGTCCATCTTTTGCAATTTTTGCAAATCTTTCTGGAATCTCTATAGCAAATCCTTCGGATGTAGGGTTGGGATATGCGTGTAACTTTCCTTCGCCCTGAGTAATTTCATCGGAGTTTAAGTAGTATCCAACGGTAAAATCGAACCGCAATTCCGTCCCAAAATCAACGGGAAACGACTTGAAGAGCGTACCGGAATAACCATTTCTCAATTGAATAGATCCAGTTCCATCCTGGGTATTGGCCCACCAACCCAAACCATCTTTATTAAGCGGATAACTAGATGGAGCAGCACCCGTATCGGATAAATGGAAGGTGTAACAACCTGTGGGAAGAGATACGGTATCTCTGTAAATGGTTTGAGCTTTGGTAAATCCATTTTTTTCATAAAACACTTTGCCTTCGGCATCTAAGAATCGATAACTATTCTCGGTAGGAGCATTATTGGTCTTAAATACTACAATGATTTTATCCGATCCTAAAGGCGTGCGGGCAGGCATTGTTACTTGCATGCCATTGTTGGTTAAATCTTGGTCTATTTGCTTGTTTACCTTAGTTACAACCGCTTGAAATTTATTTGAAACCGGCGTCCAATCCATCCCCCAAGGCAAACGAATTTCTTTGGTTTCGCCAAAAGGAATCACCCCGCTCCACGTGTGTTTGCTCTGTTTTCCTCCAACAATACCGTATTCGAATTCCAAATAGTTAATGGTTTTTGAACCGGTGTTTTTGACCCGGATTAACGGATCTCCACACGATGGATTTAAGCGTGCGTATTGGGGATGATTATTGGGTTTTAATATTTCTTCCAATTGGGCATCCGTTTGATACGTGGGATCCGCTAATTCTAAAATGTAGGCGCCGATGACATAATTCGAGCTACCCCCAGTTCTCACATAAGAATCCATGTCTAAATCAAATTCATGCCATCCCGTGTCTAAATTTTGAATGTCAAAATTGTATTCTATAACGGATTGCCCTGGACACCAACCGGATCGGTCGTACAACCAAGTGCCATTTTGAGGATAAACCGGATTCAATCCACAATCATCGCGCCATACCCACGAAGTATCTACGACGGTTCCATCAATATTTAAGTATCTTTTACGGGGACAGAATTCCGCGCAATTATCGGGTTGGTCCATTCCGTGTCCCGTTTGTATAATTTTAATTCGGGTAGTTTTTGCTTTGGGATTGGATTTCCAACGAAATTTAGGCACTCGAGCGTCGAATAAAGAATCATTACCATAAGGTGCAGAAACAAAGTACATTCTATTTAAATCGAGTACTTCTTGAATGGAGGGACCTTCAAATAGGGTAAAGTTTAACGTAATTAACCAACCTCTTCCGTTGCGCGCTTCATAACCAGAATGTTGGTACCAAATTTCAACGGAATCCCTCAATAATGATTGAAAATCAGTAATGTCAAATTTCCAAGTGTGTTTCCAAGACGAATTGAAGCCCAAGCCATATGGGGTAATTAATCTCATAATTTCCCAACCCAGGCTGTCATTGAATTTGCCACGTCGTTTACCAATTCGAATATGATTATTGTAATCCCATTCGCCGCAAGTCATACCAGGAGGACATTGAAATGTTAATTCGGCAATGACTTTTTGGTAATTTCCTGTGGATGGAAATTGTCCCCAGCCGTAATAATCGGTTACACCCCTTGAAGGATCTGTTTGAATCAGTACTTTATTATGTGTAGTAACTTGAACAGAATCGCTAAATTGGGCAAAGGTAAAAGTTTGAAAACTAAAGAAAAGTAGGAATAAAAATCCGGATATAACCGATTTTTTTGGGGAACCAGAACTTGACATTTTTCAAATATACACAAGTCTAAATTACCTCGAACATTTCGTCGGCGGTTTTTCGGACTTTTGGTGCAGATGCAAGTATATCAATGGCTGAATCCCGTTTACCAATGGCCAATACAACCGAAGATGTAAGTTTTTGGGCTGATAAATTGAGGTAATCATCCAATAGGTCGTGTTTGAATCCTTCCATAGGGGTGCTATCCACGCGCAACATGGCCGCTGATGACATGGCCATTCCCAGAGCGATATAGGTTTGTTTTTTTGCCCAATCGATAAATTCTGTTGCCGACATGCTTTTGGTGAAATTATGGATATTTCTTTTGAAACCTTCCAGTTCCTGAATGGGCTTGTTTCGAGTTTGAGAAATACGGTTTATGTATTCGTCGATTTGTGAATCCGTTAATTCGGTGAAAGCAGCAAACACGAGGATGTGACTGGCTTCAACACTTTGGGGTTGATTGTTGAATATGGATTTGATTTCTTCTCTTTTTTCTGGGGATTCGATACGAATAACCTTAAACGGCTGTAATCCCAAAGAAGTGGGAGTTAAGCGTATGGTTTCCATGATTTGCTCCAACTCAACTTCGGGAATGGATGTGATTTTGTATCGTTTTACGGCATAACGCCAGTTTAAAGCTTCTATTATGTTTTGCATTCTAATCTGCAAAACAAATGATTAGTCAAGTTGTTTGCAAACGCACTTGTTTTTTTTGTGAATGAACGTTATAAATGGTAAACGTCAAATTTATAAAGTATACCTTTGTTATACTTTTTTAATTGATATTCACTGAGTTTATTAGGTTTTTAATGTATTGATAATTAGTTATTAAAACTGAATTATTAAGCGAAAAACCTCCCCAAAATTGATTCTATAAATCGGAATTGTAAAGCGGGTTTTGAAAATGCGTAATATTCAATTAGGAAAGCGTAAAAAACAAAATTTATACAGATCGAAATATGAAAAAAGTACTCATTGTAATTGGAGCAATCCTATTAATTTTTGTTGCAGTTTATGCATTTAACGGTGGATTTAGTAAAGCAGATGTTCGCATGCAACATCAAAATGAAATGTTAATTGTGGGCATCGACCACAAAGGCGCGTATAAAAACATTGGCGGGGCATTTGATAAAATGACTAAAATCAAAGAAACTACTAAATTGGATTCAGCCATTTTCGTAGGCGTTTATTTCGATGACCCTAAAACTGTAGCCGAAGATTCATTAAAGAGTTTTGCGGGTTTTACAGTTCCCAACATGGAGACCGGTACTGCAATTTGTAAAAGTAATCCAGGCTGTTACATACTACCCATTGAAGAAGGTGAAGCGTATGTTTGCGACTTAAAAACATCAGGAACATTATCCATGATTATAGCGGCAATGAAGGCGTATCCAGCTTTAGGCGAAGCCGCTGAAGGATTATCATCGAGTAAAAAAGTGACCCATGTGTATGAAATGTACTTGGATGGCTTTACTCGTTTTGTGATGCAGTTTGAATAATCTCTATTCAAGTTTTATTTAGCCCAAATGGCTAAATCTTGGTACTGCGCTGCTGCTCAATGTAATAAATCATTTTAATATTAGGATTTAATAAATAAATAATTAATATTTGATATTAGTTAATTATTTATCCTATGAAAAGAATTTTACCAATTTTAAGTTTCCTAATTGCTGGAATCCAAGGCTTTGCACAAAGTACGGCCTTACATTTAGATGGTGTTAATGATTTTGTAAGCATCTCAAATAAGAGTAGCTTAAATGGACCTTCAAAAATCACCATTGAATCGTGGGTATACGTAGATAACTTCAACAGTTCACCCTGCGGGGATTGTGCACCTGTGGTTTGGCAACAAGACAACGCATATCGTTTTGGAACAGGAAATGCTCAAGGAATTCACTTTACATTAACCGGAAGTTCAGGTTCGCAATCTCTGAATATTTCAAGTGCACTAAAAGCAAATACTTGGCACCATATTGCTGGAACTTTCGACGGCAGTAAAATGAAAGTTTATGTAGATGGTGTAGTCAAAGATTCTACCACAACTTCGTTCTCTTCCATTAATTACAAATCAAGTAATACGGCGGTTTGGATCGGCGATCCTGTAACGGGTTATGGTGGAATTTTAGAAGAAACTCGAATTTGGGATTATGCCCGAAGTACTTCCCAAATTAACGATGGAATGTACCGTAAATATCCAGATAGCGAAACGGGTTTAGTGCTGCAATTAAGCTATGAAGATGGAACACCCTATAAAAATAATTCAGCCGTTACGGGTGTAGTCGATCATTCATTAAATGCGAATGATGGGTTATTGAATAATTTTGCACTTAAGGACTCTGCTTCTAATTTTGTACTGGGTAGATCCTATTGCGACACAACAGTTTATGCTTCCATGAAACTATGGGTATGCGATAAATATACGGCTCCATCGAAGAAATGGTCCACTACCGTTTCGGGGAAATTTAATGATACAATTATGTCGTATCGCGGCTGTGATTCAGTAATCACCATTGAAGTAAATATTAAGAAGTCAACGGGTTCTATTTTGTATTTTGCACAATGTGACTCGGTGAAATCTCCATCAAATCCGAATATGTATTACAAGAAAAGCGGTAAATTCATGGAGCGAATAAAAAATGCGGCAGGTTGTGATAGTGTAATAACAGTAAATGTATTGATCACCAAGCCATCTTATACTGAGTATTCGTATTCCAATTGCTACAGTGTTGCTTTGAAAAACGGTAAAACAGTTACGAAATCAGGAACTTATATTGATTCTTTTGTGGGTTTCGGGGGATGTGATAGCGTAATAGTTCATAAAGTTAACGTGAAAGAACAAACCTATGCGAAGCAGAATTTAGGTATATGCCGTTTTGTGGTATGTCCCACAAACAAAGACAAAGTATTTAAAAAGGAAGGAATCTACTACGATACAATTAAAAACCGTATAGGATGTGATTCGATTATTGAATATAACGTTAAATCGAGTTCCACATCAGGTTCTGCCAAAATAGTAGCTTGTACTCAATATAAAAGCCCTTCAGGAAACTATACTTGGAAATCGTCTGGTACATACGGGGATACTTTAGTTGGAGGGAATAAAGCGGGATGTGATAGCTTTATTAGAATTGATTTAACCATTATTAAACCCGTAAATGAGAATTTAAATCCCATTGGTTGTGGAGTGTATGTTTCACCTTTAGGAAAGAAAATCTATACCTCTGGTACCTATAACGAAACATTAAAATCAAGTTTAGGTTGCGACAGTATAAAATATACCTTGAATGTAAGTATTGTAAACGTAAATGTTCAAGTAACTCGAGATTGGAATACGCTAATCTCTTCGGCCACCGCTGCTTCGTATCGTTGGTTAGATTGTAAGAATTCACTTTCGTTTATAACGGGTGAAACAAATAAGGAATTTACGCCAACCGCTTCAGGACAATTTGCGGTGGAGGTTACTCAAAGTGGATGTATGGATACATCAACTTGTGTAACTTTTGCATGGACAGATGTTATTAAGCCTTTGAAGGCAAGCGTTAAATTGATGCCGAATCCCAATTCGGGTCGTTTTCAATTGGAATTAGATCAACCAATAAGTGACGTTCATGCACAGATTTTCGATGTTAATGGGAAGTTGGTATGGGAAGAAAATTGGCAACAGTTATTGAAAAAGGAAATTTCAGTGGAGTTGGTTGCAGGATTTTATTTTATCCGTTTGGATTCTGATTCAGGTAGTTGGATAAGTAAGCTGAAAGTTGAGTAAGCATGAAAAATAGAGTAAACATGTAAATTAGAGTAAGCATATAAAGTAGGATAAATATATAAAGTAGAATAAATACGCATAGGTTAAATGTTAGGTTTATGACATAGAGTAAATCTAGGTTTTTATTTAAGAGTAAATGTAAGTTTATAATATGTATAGCGGTTCCGGAAATGGAGTCGCTTTTTTTTGAATGAAAATTCTATGAATGGCACGGTATTTGTTAACGGATGGTTATCAGGTGCAAAAAGAATGAAAAAAGCAATATGGGTAATGTTAATTACCATTGGATTTATAGGAAGTAGCAAGGGTCAAATGGCTATTTCAGGCGGAATATTCGCTGAAAATCCTACTCGATTTAATGGTAGAATGATTACAGTAAAAAATATTCGCTTGAATTTAAATTCGCATAATTCCGTTCCTGGCACAGTTCCTCCAGTAAATCCGCCAGGTGGAAATGCGAATAATACCCCGATAGGAGGAGTTGGTTCAAACATCCAGCGATGCAATCCACCAAGAGGTTTTAAAATGTTGGATGTAGAATTTATTGAAAAACCCGAGTTTGAAAGTTGTTTTTTTATCGCGGAATCTATGTACAATCAACTTAAGAAAGAAACTCTTGGACAGGGTAAAGTAGATGTACAATTAACATTTAGAGGCGATAATCGAACTGGTTACAATGTTATGTCTTATCGTTTAGGTAGATAAATGAGTTAAATTACAGATTTCGTATTCGATATGATAAAAGGGCCGTCAAGAATGACGGCCTTTTTAATTTTGTGTTGTAAATTGCCAACCTATTCAATAAACCATAATAATGAATCCAAATAAAACGCTCCTAGGTTCTATATTGTGTCTTTTCGGAATCTTTCTTCTTCAATTCTATTCTTGTCAAAAAGCAAAAAATGTAGAGCCGGAATTTCGGGGCATGGATACATTAATTCAGAAGATCGACGAGGCAAGAAAAGTGGATACATTGGGTTACAAGCAAATAATAAAGTTATATTGGAACGGTGTTAATAAATCAGACAAAGAAGTAGAATGGTTTATTGCGCGATTGAATAATTCCAACATGGTTCAACATGATTCGGATTTTTTAGCTTCTTTCAACTTATTCAAAAGCTGGTATCATTTTTCCCGAGGCAGAGATTCATTGGGTCTTAAATATTTGAATAAGATTCAAACTCAAAACTTGGAAATACAATTATCTAAAATACAGCAATTGGCACAATACAATTATCAAATTGGACGATTGGATTCTGCGTTGCGATATTATGGTTTGGGTTATGGATTAGCACGTGAAGAAGACAATCGTCCGTGGATGCTTAATTTCGCTAATAACTTAGGTACTGTTTATTTTGATTTGCGGAATTTTGAAATCGCTTCGAGTTATTTTAAAGAGGCGTTGAATATCATACAACAACGTAAAGCAAAAATTCCTCCCTTATTACTTAATAATATCATTACTTGTGCTTTGGTGGATAGTGATGGGAAAGAGGCTATGGAATTGTACGAAAAACACAGGAATGATTTTGTGTCGCAAAATCCTTACGAACTTGCCATATTCCAAATTAATCGAGCCCATATTTTTTGGAAGAAAAATGAATTGGATTCATTTAAATATTACTTAGATCAAATAAAATTAGAAAAAGGATTGGTCTCAAGTATCGAATACATGAAAGACTTTCATTATTGTTTTTATTATGCGGCAACTGGAAACAGAGTTCAATTTTTAAACTTATTTTTAAAACATAGGCCCAGTATTTTGGAGTATCCGGTTGGACATATTCCCCAATGGACCGAGTTGATTCTGTATGCGAAGTCTAAAGGAATTGAATCTATACGACTAAGCGAGGTGCGAGAAATGTACTCTAAGTTAAAGCCTAGCGATCCCATAACGTATAAAGCCTCTTTAGAGGAATTGTTAACCGTGTTTACTGTAGGAGATGAGTCAGCGCAATGGAAAATAAAATCGTTGACAACTGAACTTCAGTTGAAAAAGCAGTCGAGTTTAAGTTTCCAAAATGACCTGCGACAACAAATTCAGATACATACTTTAATTAGTGAAAACGAGCAGATCAATCTAAAATTGGATTTAAGGAATGCAGAGAATAATTATTATTTAGCGTTTTCTGTATTCGCTTGGATTGGCGTTATGTTAATTACTGTATTGTTTTTTATGGCGCAAAAGAATCGAAAAATTCAGTTTCAGAAATTGAATTTGGAGTTGGAGAATATTCGCACATTGAATCAAGGTAATTACAGCAAACAGCAAATAGCAGATCGTGTTTTGAGTGTGAATCGAGCTACGCATAAAAAGTTAAATTACTTAGCACAGAAATTGCGACAAACCAAGTTCGCAAAGGATCCAGAAATTATTGAAATTCGGAGTGAATTGAATTCAATTTCAGAATTGGAAACAGATATTTTTAATGAAATGAATCAAATTAAATCTTCCGATAATATTTTGTATTTGGCTGAAGATTTTAAATCCATTTTGAGTATGAATCAAACAGAATTGGCTGTTTTGGCATTCATCTTAGAAGGTCATAAGGTTAAAGAAATTGCCGTTTTGATGTCGGTATCTGAACAACATGTTCGAAATACCAAGTCAAAAGTATTCAAAATGCTCAGTGAAGACATAGGACACAGCATTACAGCTGAAGAATTGCTAAATTACAAGAATAAGAATTATATTTAATTGTAATTCAATGTTATGAATGTTTAAATATTACATAAAGTGTATTCAATTATTATATAAATAGTACATGCAATTAACTGTACTTTAATATAGTATATGGTGTAGTTGTGATGTTGCTCGCATAGATTTGCATCGTTCAATTCGAACATTACTATGACAATCAGTTCACAAAAGCCAAACACTAAAACCGAGTTACTGAGTGAATATATTCGGGAAGATTTTATTGTTTTGCGAACTGAGGATTTTCTAACGGAAGAAGCGCGAAGCGAAGTGCAAAAAAACTATTCCAATTACGTCAAGCATGAGGGAATATCAAAGTGTCAAATTGGATTGCCCTATTTGGTGTTGAACAAGCGCTTTGAAGCAGGCGAATGGCTTGGTTCATTTCTGAGTGGAATACCTTGCGAAACCCAGGTGTTTTACTATTTGGAATTAAGCAATTCGGTAAAACCGAGTAAATGGTTGCAACAATTTCCTGAGCTAATCGATTGTAAAGAAATTTACGTTCGGGGAAGCAAAAATGCGGATTGGAATGATTTCCTGAACTGTATTTGGGATTTTAATAAAAATAATACTCAAGTTTTCCTTTTAAATTCCAATTGTATTTTAGAGCACCCGAAGTCGCACAAGATTATACAATCCTTGGTATTTAGAGGAGTTACATTGGGCTTTCATGGTGATTTTCCGACAAGTTGGTGGCAATCCAAAAACCGATTTTTAAAGATGTTTGCTGAATGGGATGTTCTGGATTTTTGGCAAACCAAACATTTTAATTTGGATTCAAAAGAATTTGCGGAAGAGAAAGAATATAAGATAAAGTACTTCAAAATCTCAAGAGTGCAGTCCTAAAATGCATTCTATATTTACTTTGTTATTTGGTTCATTGTATGCTAGAAAAGCCACTGAAAGTGGCTTTTCTGGTTATTTTGAGTCATCGGATTTAATTTAAAAACAAGTAAAAAAGTAGATTTTGTTATGTGAAACTTTTTAAGATTCAACACTTTTCATTTGTAAAAAGCAGTAATATTGCGATACTTTTTCGTAAGAGACTGCTTTTTAACTTAGAGTATTGTGAAATTTTTAGAAAGAATTACATCGCTGAAACCTTTATATCAGCGTGTTTTAGTGGCGCTTGGATTAATTTGGAAACACAGTAGGATTCGAGTAATTTCTTCCACTCTATACATTATTTTGGGTGGAGCATTGACGTTATTGTCAGCCTATTATTTTAGAAAAGCACTACTTTCACTTAATGAAATTTCTCAATTTAAAAATTTCTGGGAAAGTGGGTCATTCAAGTATCTAGCCATAGCCAGTGCCGTTACTTTATTTTCTGGTGTTTGGAGGCTTGTTTATGAATATTTTTCAGAAATTCATGGCTTTGCGTTTTCTACATTTATACAAGACAGTATCAACGAGAAAGTAATTAAACTTAAGATGTCCTTTTTGGAAAGTCCAGGATATCATAATCTTTTGGAGAGAGCTAAATTTACGGGTTCTTCTAAAATTGATGGAATATTTTTCTCTTTGGTAACTTTGATTAATTCGTTAATTTCTATACTGATTTTTTCAACATTCATTTACATGATCAGTTGGCAAATTGTTCTATTGATTATTGTATTCAATATTCCATTAATACTTACCAATTCACATTTCACCAAGAAGATGTTTGAGCTGCGTAAGGAACAAACTCCAATTGAAAGAAAGGCCAATTATTTCGGTGGAATAATTATGGATATTTCCATAGCAAAAGAAATAAAAACCTTTCATATTGGTCACTATTTTCTCGACCGATTCAAAGTACTTCGCGATCAGTTGTTT
Organism: Chitinophaga pinensis; assembly: GCA_945890895.1. Lineage (GTDB taxonomy): Bacteria > Bacteroidota > Bacteroidia > NS11-12g > UBA955 > VMCP01. Next base: position 38,298 of record CAMDDG010000009.1, read on the forward strand.
CGCCAAAGAATGAAACTCGTTGTACGTGAGAAAAGGATGCGGATTTTTACATTGTTAACCACTAATGTGGTTTGGTTTATTGCCGTAATTGTCATCTTTAGATTAATCAGTAAGGGACTCATTCCTTTGGTGGATTTAACCTTCATGATGACGATGATTCTACAACTAATACAAAAAGGGAAAGAATTGAGTGGATCGATTAATGGTTTGTACCATTGTTCTTTGGAAGTTGCGTATGTATTGGATTTTTTTGAATTAAAAGATGAAATTGAGAGTGATCATGATGAGGAATTTCCTGATTTATTTCCTGCAACTGTTGAGGATCAAAGTATCGATTCAGATATTTCAGCTAAAGAGATTTTGGTTAAAAACGTATCTTTTGCATACAGCAATTCAAATACAAATTTTTCCTTAAAAAATGTGAGTTTGGTTATTCCTAAGGGTAAGATCGTTGCTTTGGTGGGTTTAAACGGAACAGGAAAAACCACTTTAATAAAATTATTGGCTCGAATGTATGAACCCACTTCGGGTGAAATATTTATTGGAGCTACCCCCATCAAGAATATCCCCCGAAAAAAATATCATAAACATATTTCCTTCATCTTTCAAGACTATGCTAAATACCATTTAACCATAGAAGAAAATATAGCCATTGGTGATTTAGAAAAGTATAAAAACGATAAGAATATCCAAAGATATGCTCAACAATCTGGAGCTCATGGATTTATCGAAAAGTTGCCAGATAACTACACAAGTTTGTTGGGTAGAATGTTCGATGAAGGGATTGATATCAGTATAGGACAATGGCAGAAAGTGGCTATTGCTCGTTCCTTGTATAAGGATACGTCTTTTATAGTAATGGATGAGCCTACAAGCGCCATGGATGCGGTTGCAGAGAAAACGTTCTTTCAAGAATTTAAGAGTGCTATCGGTGAGCGAGGTGCTTTATTGGTTAGCCATAGAATGTCTGCGGTGCAATATGCAGATTATATTTATGTTTTGAATGAAGGTGAGTTAGAAGAAGAAGGTACTCACAGCAGCTTATTGGAAAAACAAGGGCTTTATTATTGGATTTTCAAGAGTGGCGAGAAGTTAGGGAATTTGGATAGGTAATTGAATCAAATGTCGAACAAAAATTATCCATTAGTTTCCGTAATCATTCCCACATTCAATAGAGGGTTTGTTGTTTTCAAAAGTATTGAGTCGGTACTTAATCAAAGCTATAAAAACATTCAGTGTATTGTAGTTGATGATGGTTCGACCGATGATACTGTAATAAAAATTCAGCCCTATTTGGATCGAATTGAATATTATTATCAACCCAATCAGGGACAAGGATCCGCCAGAAATTTAGGATTAAGCTATGCTAAGGGAGAGTTTATTGCTACATTGGATTCCGATGACGAATGGTTTCCAGACTTTATTTCCAACCATTTAGAGCAGATGTTAAAGCATGATTTGACACTTACTTTTTCGAACTACGATGTGAATAATTCGGAGCACGGAAGGATGAGTCAAATACAAAGAATGAAGCCGTATTTGGATCCCAATAATATAAATCAATGGCATATCATTGAGGGTGGAGTTTTTCGCGATTTGATTTTGCCCGGTGTAATAATACCTTCTTCTGGTGTTTTAAAAAGACGTTCAGCCCTTGCCTATGGCTGGGACACACAAGTTAAAATAGCAGATGATTGGATGTTGCAGTTGGAAATAGCGATGATTCAACCCATTAAAGCTGGTTTCACATTTGAAAAGAACTGGAAAAAAGGTCATTTTGGGGATAATATTTCTTTGTCTGACTTATCAGAAAGTAAACGATTAGGGAAACATTTCAGAGATGTTTATTCTGATCTTTTGTATGTGATTAAAGTGTTTGGAGGACGGTTGAATGGTAGTGAAAAATCGCTATTGAAAAGGAAATTGGTCAACTTTAAATTGGAATGGTTGATATGGAGAATTAAAAAAAGAAAACCCCTATTATTTGGATTTCCCGAATTTTACTCACAGCTTTCCGTAGCTGCAGTTTGTTACTTATTCTATGTTTTAATTCGTAGATTTTTTCAAATTATTTTAAAAAAGAGAATCAAATTAAAAGTTTCAAAATGAAAATTTGGCGGCTAATTATTTTGTGTTTTTTGTTTGTATCTAGTGGATCTTACTCACAGAGTTTTGTCTTTGGGGAAAAGAAGTACATTTCAAATCCCGGAATATCTATATTTCCGTATTTCCCGGATGGTCATATTTCGTATGGTAAATTGGATGAGAATCGTTTCTATAAAATATGGGCGGGATCAACTTCATACATAACGGTTGGAAACTCCTATTTTAACCAAGATTCAATTTGGGGTCAAGGATTGAAAAGGGGGGATTCTGCCGATTTTGATAATGGTGGAGCTTGGTTGTATTCCGTATTTATCTTGGATTCCAATTATTGGTTGGGTTTTTACCATGCAGAAGACCACTTATTTCCAGGATTTGCGAATCGTGAACAAATTGCCTGGAAATCGATAGCGCAGTGCGTTAGTTTTGACCGGGGTCGAACATGGGAAAAGCGTGGCCAAATTATTACAACTGATCAAATTAAACCCAACAAACCTACTTGGGGTGGCCATGCCGATTTTACAGTAGTCAGAGACAGTCAGAATAAGCGTTGGATTGCATATTTTGTGGTTCCAGAAGGATTGGGTATGGCTATTTCGGAGGATTCTTTTGCTCGAGCTGGGACATGGAAAAAACACTACAACGGATCGTTTACAGAACCGGGTATTGGAGGGATGGCAAGTGCTTTAAATTTTTCAAAGGATTTTAGAAGGGGAGGAAACCCCTCTATCATTTACTCAAAAAAGAGGAATAAATGGATTATGGTTTACCATGATTGGAATTTGCGGGGTATATATCTTACTACATCCATGGATTTAATGAATTGGGATTTTCCCATTTTATTGGTGGAGAACAATTCTTCAATAGGTAAAATTTGGTACCCCAATTTGGTTGGTGAAAACAGTGATATGCATTCGGATTCAATTTTATGGCTATCCTATGCGGAGTTTCCGAATAATGCAAAACCGGAAAGAAAGTACATTACTCGTAAGTTGATTTATGTTGATGAAAATTCCAAAAATCAAGTATTTGTAAATCGAATGTTGCTTGTAGACTCATCTATAGTCACTATTAAAATTTACAGTTCTAACGGTCTTTTGACGGAAACTTGGTACGACAAAATTCACCTCGGTCCTGGTGAATATGATTTCCCTTGGAAGGAGTTTAAGAGAACGGGAGTTTTTATTTTAAGTACAGAGATTAATCAAGAAAAGAAAACCTTTAAAGTAGTACGGTAATTGATTAAAATGGACAACACACATAAACCCAGTTATAAAATTTACGTTCATAAGTTTCATCCGTTAACAAATAGAGTATGATTACGGATTTTCCCAATTTAGAATCAATTGAAAATCCACCTTCCAAAAAAAGGATTTTTATTGTCACTTCAATTTTTGAAGATTTTGGAGGCTCAGAAACGATTTGGTACGATTTAGTGAAACAGTTGTCACTTGAAAAATATCAATTATTTTTTTTAAAATCCAATATCAATCGAAGGCACTCAGTTTTCAAGGAACTCTCTAATCGGGGAGTACTATTAGTGGAATTAGAACCCAATTTAGGTTACAAGGATGGTCAAAAAATCAAGTCAAAACTCAACCATAAGGCAGCTAATTTTTGCATCCATATTGAAGTGTACAAACCGGATTTAGTAATTATCAACCAAGGAATTAACTTTGATGGTTTGGATGTTGCTCGTTTTTGTATTGAACAGAATTTTAAATACATAACGATTTCAAACAAAGCAGTAAATTTCTTTTGGCCTTACCCCGAAAGTCGAAATGATTTCAAAGAGTATTTTATCAAATCTCAAGCTAATTATTTTGTTTCTAATCACAATTATCAACTAACGTGTGAGCAATTTGGAATGAAAATTCCCCATTTTCAAAGAGCTATCTATCCAGTACAAAAACATAAGGAAATTAAACCCATGCCAACATTGAACAATGGGGTGAAATTTGCATTGGTGGGTCGATTGTTTTTAATGGACAAGGGTCATGATATGTTGTTTCGAATTTTGAATAAACCCGTTTGGAGAAATAGGAATTTCAAGGTATCCATCATTGGTGCTGGTTCCGATGAAGTAGCATTAAAAGAATTTGTTCGATATTTAGCCTTGGATTCCGTTGAGTTCTTGGGATATAAGAGTAATCAAACCCTTTGGGATGATTTTCATGGACTGCTTTTGCCCTCCAGAAGCGAGGGATTTCCTTTGGTGGTGCAAGAGGCCATGGCGGCTGGACGTATTGTGGTTACCACGTATTCAGGTGGCAGTGATGAAATTATTATCGATGGTAAGAATGGATTTATAAGTGAAATAGACCAAGACGAATTTGAATTTGCCATGGAACGTTGTTGGGCGGCGCAAAAAAACTGGATAGAAATTGCCCAAAATGCATACTCCTCAATAAATAATTTCTTACCAGATAATCCAACTGAAAACATCCTAACTCAAATTGAAGAACTCACTTTTGGATCTAAAAATATTCCAGAAAGCACACTATTGAAGTAATTAAATTTCGTACAATTTGAAATGCAAATAACGATGGTATTGATATGCAATTAAATTCTACGAGGATTAAATAATTGGCGTAGCCATTCAACTTTGGCGTCGCGATTAAATGAAATGTTACATTTTGTTATACATACAATAACCCAGAGAATCCTTTCTTTTGCATTACTCAAACAGGTGGAACATTAAGGCATCCAATGAAATCAAATCAATCATCTAGTTAAAAGAACAGTGGTACAAGTGAAACGAAGAATTTTTATCTTTTCGAGTATTGAAGACGATTTTGGTGGATCCGAAATTTTGTGGTTTGATTTAGCCAAAAATTACTTGAGAAATCAGTATCAAGTATTTGTGTTGAAGCGGAAAGTGAATCGGTCTCATTCATTTATTCAAGAACTTCAAAAACTGGATATTCATATAATCGAATTGTCACCAGATTTGGGCAAAGATGAATTTGGTGATCGCATAATGAACGATCTAAATAGTGCTATTAAAAACTTTTGTATTCATTTGAGAGTGTATGATCCCGATTTGGTTATAGTTAACCAAGGGGTGAATTTCGATGGTTTGGAGTTTGCAAATAGTTGTAGAGATCTGGATTATCCGTATTTCATAATTTCCCATAAAGCAATAGAAATTTTATGGCCTTATGAAGGAGATCGTGAAGTATATTCTAAAGTTTGGCAGAAATCTCGAGCTAATTTCTTTGTTTCTGATATCAATCATGAACATACCTCGGAACAATTTGGATTTACCATCCCACGCGCGCAACGCGCCTATAATCCCATAAAAAGATACAGCGAAATTCAACAATTGCCTGATTTCAGTGTTATTCGTTTTGCCTGTATCGGGCGGTTGTATCTGTTTGATAAAGGACAAGATATGTTGTTGAGAATTCTATCCAAATCCATTTGGCGCGAAAGAAATTTCAAAGTATTTATAGTTGGAACGGGTCCAGATGAAATAGCCCTTAAAGAGTTAGCGCAATATTATGAACTTGAAAATGTAGAATTCTTAGGTCATTTGAATAACGAAACCATTTGGGATAATTTCCACGGATTGTTGCTGCCTTCGAGAAATGAAGGGTTTCCATTGGTGGTGCAAGAAGCTATGGCGGCTTCTCGAATTGTGGTTGCAACCACAGCCGGTGGAAGTCAAGAAATCATCGAGGATGGTAAAAACGGATTCATCAGTAAGTGTTTTCAAAATGATTTTGAGTCAGCAATGGAACGGTGTTGGAAAAGTCAAAAGGATTGGCATCAAATTGCCCAAAATGCGTTTCAAACAATTGACCATTATTTACCTTCTCAACCCAATTCCAATATTCTTGAATTAATCTCCCAGATCTTGAATGAAAAATAATCCTTTAATAACGGTAATCATCCCCACTTACAACAGAGCTTATGTTTTGCCTATGGCAATCAATTCGGTGCTGGCTCAAGACTATGACAACGTGCAGTTGATTATTGCTGATGACGGTTCTAAAGACAATACCCGTGAGATAGTTGAATCCTTTCATAATCCTAAAATTGAGTATTATTTTCAGGAAAATCAAGGGCAAGGAGCAGCAAGAAACTTGGGATTGCAGCACGCTCGAGGTGAATTCATTGCCACTTTAGATTCTGATGATTTATGGTATCCAACATTTTTGAGCGAGCAAATTAACGAGCTCATCGCTCATGATTTGGATTTCACATTTGTAAATTATTGGCACGAACAAAAAGGATCTGATTTGATTTCTCAGCTTAATCATCATTCGGTTACCATGCACTATTTTGATGAGAATAATCCACACAAATGGATCCATTTAGACAATGTTGCTGCCCGTAAAATGTTCGTAACCGCTTGCGCATGTCCAAGCTCTGGTTTAGTAATTAGAAAGGAGTCAATGAAGGGGACCTGGAACAGCAAAATGAAAATTGCCGATGATTGGAATTTGCAGTTAGATATTTTATTAAACAAAGAATGTAAAGTAGCTTTCAATTTTAAGCAACTTTGGTTTAAGCGAATCGACATGAATAATGTTTACGATTCGCGTCCTGCGGATCAAGTATTCTATTTGTTTGGTGTGTTGGATTATATTCATATCATTCGATTATATCGAGGAAAGTTGACCAAGAAGGAGAAGAATGTTCTCATTCATAGACATCTTAGATATTTGAATTCACTGTTATTTGTGCATCTTCAAAGGAGAAATCCGGTGGGTGTGACAAAGTTTGTTTGGATTGGGTTGAAGCATTGGCCACATAAATTCGTGCCCATGTTTACCCGTATGTTAGCATCATCCGGGAAGCGAATGGTTAAGCAGAGGTTAAATTCTAAAAAGCAGAAATCCCAATTATCTTTAAGTTAAACATAATGAATGGATTGTTAAAAATTGCGCGATTTTCAAGTTGGTGGTATTATAAAATACCGCTTTTTGTTGTTGTGCTTTTTATAACGCACGTTGGTGAAGCCAAATTTTCAGATTTGAGTATAGGGTCTGTTTTTAAAGCGCTGTTTCTCATGGTAGTTGGTGCAACGTTTGTTTCCATTTTGAATGATTTTACCGACAGAGAAGTTGATTTAATGGCCAACAAGAACAATAATTTTAGTCGGTTCAGTTCAACTCAATCCGCCCTCATTATGGCCATTACTTTGGGTGTATGTGCCTTGATGCCATGGATACTTCGGTTAAATGTAAATGCCTTTTGGACGTATTTTTCGGCCATTACGTCGTATATTTTATATTCAGTGAAGCCCTTGAGATTTAAAGATCGAGGATTTTGGGGGATGGTTTTTGATTCGTTGGGTTCCGTTGTTTTTCCAATGGGGAGTTTCTTATTTACGTCCATTCCAAATTGGTCGGAAAGCATATCATTAGTTACTCAAATTATCCTGTTTTTATGGTTGTTTTTTTTGGCAATGCGTTCCATTTTGGTTCACCAAGTTGAAGATAAGTTGAACGACATGAATTCTGGTACGAATACGTTTGTAACTCGATTCTCCGAGAAAATGGTGAATCGTATTGGCCTTTTCATGTTCGTTTTTGAGATAGCCTCATTCTTAGGGTTGTGCTTCACATTGAAATTGTATGCTAGCCCGTGGTTTGTATTTTTCTTTTTGTTCTATTTGGGGACACAATGGTTGTTTAAGCGAATTATTTGGATGAAATTTTCTCTTTTCGGTAAAATGAATGAAAGTTCCATAGTTTTCATGTATGATTATTACTATTCTTACTTGTTGATGGGCTTGATTTTTATGATGGGTATTCCCTTGATTTGGAAATTCGGGTTATTGGTTGCAATAGTTATTCTGTTTCCCGTGTATTTCAAGCAGCAATTTAATTGTTTAAAAACATTGTTTTTGCGTTTAACAGTATACCGACATAAAGAACATATACCGCCTTCCGAACCCGAATAAAAAAGTTAGAACGTTTCACTAGATATAGATAATGGGTATAGATTTAGCTGTCAAAAAAGCACTCCAATTTATTAAATCTGAGCAACAGGAATCCGGGATTTTTTTTTCCGTTGCTGGAGAGTCTTTGAATTGTACCAATGAACTTTTAGAGGATTTCAGTGATGGCGAATCGAAAGCTTGGACCTACTTGGATCAATATTCTGTATTTCCAACCTTATTAATAGGAAATGCTTTAAAACATATAAAGTCGGGCAATGAGTCTGAAGTAGTGCTAAGTCGAATTGATGATTTTCTCCTGCGGGAGCGTCATAAGTTATTTTGGGTTTGGAATCATTTTGTTCCGAATCATCGATTGTATAAAATGAATCCCTATGACATCGATTCTACCGTGGTAGCTTTGGATTATTTACAGGATCGTGGGAAACTTCCCCCAAAATCTAAGCAAAGAGCCTTGAATTTACTAATGGATCAAATCAATGAACATGGATTGTTTTTTACGTTTTATACGTTCAGGGGAAGTCTGAATTGTTCATGTAGGAGTTGGATTTTGTTTTTGAGGGAATTGAGAGCGCCGTTATCTACAAGAGTTTTTTGGAAAATAGTGGAAGCGGATAGAAGGGATGTAGATGGTGTGGTGAATATCAATGTTCTCCACTATTTAGGGAGATTTGCGGGCAGCGACAAAGTGATTAAATATTTGCGACAGAAGTTGATGGAAGGAAACGAATTGCAATTTGACAAGTGGTATAAAACGACTTCAGTGGTTTACTATTTTGGTAGTCGTTTGAACCATCAAAAATACGCAGAATTGGAAGTCGTGTTTTTACGCTGGAAAGAGGAGTTAATACGAATGGTTCGATCTCAAGAGTTGAGTCAATTGCACGATTTGGATTTAGCGTTGATGGCAGTGTCCATGATTAATTTGGATTTGGATCAGAAGTATGTATCGCCATGCATAGAGCGATTGTTGGAAGTTCAACAGAGTACCGGAAACTGGAAAAAGAAGGCCTTCTATTTTGGAGGACCAAAAAAAATCATGGGGTGGGGTTCTGACGCCTTAACTACAGCAGTTTGTATTGAGGCATTAACTAAGTATGGAAATAAATTTGGAATAAATTAACTATTCAAATACACAGATTCTGATAATATGTACAGCTACTTTATTAATTCTTACCTTGGTTTTATCGTTTATTTTATCGTTCTCCCTTTATTATTAATTAAATGGTTTTCGTTTATAAGTTCCATAAAAACTGGACAAATTATCTGGTTTTTTCTAGGACTTTTATTTATCCTATTTCTAAATGATTATAAATTGGACTATGCTTATGCGTTTAAGCCAATCGCATTTATAATTGTTTGGAGGTTTATAAAGTCAAAGGGAAAATCAGAAAATCCAACATCCATTTCCATAGCTAGCAATTTTTTTGGATTTGGACAATTGATTGGTTTAATTGCCGTTGTATTTCTACTGGCTTTTAACTGATATTATTGTTTTTTAAATTCAATAAACTCGTTTTATCTGATCTAATATACGCATGATAAACATAGGCCATGATAAATCCTAATGGAGAAACGGTTGCCTTTAAAAAAGTGCGATAGATGGCCAATAACGTGGGGGAATCCAATACGGTAAAACGAATCAATCCAGAGATAAATACGGTAGATTCAAAAAAGAAATACAATTGAGTTAAATATTTTTTTAACTGATGTTGTTCGGTTAATATACAATAGGTATAGGCTAAAAAATAGTAAAGTAATCCAAAAATAAACCGAAACGTAAATTTTAATATTGGATGAGAGAAAAAGTCACTATTGATTAGGATATAGGCCCTATACCAAAGAAAACCTAAGCATAAAGAGGCAATTACATAACCGATGAAATAAAGACTATGATCGGAGATTTGTTTGTTCAGAAGTGTTTTCATGTGTTTTAATAAATTTTCTAATAAGTAAAAATATAAGTACGTATATGATGGTTTGGAAAAAGTAAATATGCAAAAAATTGTACCAATCTGGATTGAATTTAAGCACATAACTGAGTGCAACAATTCTTAACACATTGTATTCATGCAGAATCAATAAGCCAATCAATAAGAATAAAAACTTCCTTTTTAAATTCTTATTGGGAAAAATGAAAATGAAGGAAGCGTATAAAAAGAGAAGGGATTTACCTGCACACCCTTCCGCAACTTTCACTAATGTTCCTTTGCAAACCAAAAAAAATCGAGCGTCAATTTCTGTTTTATATATTTTGGTTGCAACAAAGTCGGCATTCCCAAAGATATCCATTAGGAATAGGGTTTGACTCCTAATGGATAACATAATGAGTTCATCTATCTTGGGAAAATAATTTAAAATTAACCACAGTATCAATGCAATAAACGCTTTCAACATGAACCAAAGTTCTTGTTGAGAGAATTTGAAATTTTTTAGAGATTGAAAGAAATTAAGATTCAAGTTGACCTTCATGCTTCTTGGATTTACGCACTTTGCTTATTCCATAGCCTAACAGTCCACCTGCAACCCAAATTAATCCTCCATCAATAGGAACCGAACCATTGCCACCGAATTCATTCGTATCAAATGTTTCATCGTTTTCTCTATCTTCTATACCATCTTCAAAAAAACCATAATTTTCAAAAACGGGATCGTTATTAAAAATAGCTTCATCGTGATCATCGTAATCCGATTCTTCATTATATACTCCGTCAGACTCAAATGTTCCTTGAGCTTTCAATGGATTGATATAGATTGTTGAGATAAGTAAGCCTAAAGCAGTTACTACTAAATGTGATTTTTTCATGGATTTACAATTATTTTTTGAGAATGGATATTGGAGAAAGTATGAATATTTAAAATGTATATACCTGAATTTAAACTAGGTATTTGAATGCTATTTGAATTCTGTGATTTGAATAAATTGGAAGTATGGAACAATTCAGAACCATTCAAATCCGTAATTGAAACATAATCAATCGGTTCTTTTTTGAACGATTCTATGTGTAAAATCCCATTCTTATTGATTGGATTTGGATAAACTGATAAGCCTTCGCTTGCAGTTAATGATTTGTTGCTCAGTACAGTTGAATTATTTTTGAAATAAATTTCAAAACGATTATCGTTCTTCAGTTGAGAAGCTTGATCTATGCTAAACGTATAAGAGTTAATATCAATACGAGTTTCAGATTTTAGTTTCTTGTCTTTTAACCAAACTTCAGTGCCTTGCTCAAGAGAAGCGATTGCATCGTATCGAAACGTAAACGAACCTGTGTTCTTCGCAAAAAACGACAATGGGAATGTTTTAGTTAGATACTGACTGATAGAATCTGGATAGCTGGATACGGCAAGTTTGTAATTGTCTTTGCTGAATATCGCTAAGTTTACTACTTCTGAAGTTAAATCTTTTGAATCAAAATCAATATCGTAGTAATCGGTAGACTTTTTATCGTTTCCGAATAAGAAAACTACTTGATCTTCTTCTTTATCATTAGAACTATTGTTGATTAAAGTTACACCAAATCGGTTAGTGAAGGTGTCAACAGTGAAAAAATGGGGATTAGATGTTTGTGAGGAGGGTAAATCATCTACTTTAATACCTTCATTGAATTCAATTGAGGCATTGGTGTCAATTGCTTGCGCCAAAAAAGCACCGCCCATGGGTATAACATCGGTCATTTTACCTGTTGTTGCTCCGTTGTTTCGGTTGTATGAAATGTATGATTTATTTTTCTTGTCATACATGTAAATTGAACCACGAGTATTTTTCCACTTTTGGCTAGAAATACTACTAGCAGAAAGTTTAATATGGCTTGGATAAGGATTGGCAATCAAATTCCATCCCTCATTCGTGTTCTTAAGTTCGGTTATAATGGTTCCAAAACCAATTTTACCGCCTATTGAAATACGAGCTGCTTCTGGTAGAACGGCGCCCAAATCCAACAAGGGTTGACCTTTTCTGTTCTGTACATAAAACGCCGCTCCATAACCTATTTTAATTGAGTCAGAAGCATTGGTGTATCCTGTCCATTTGTTTGTAGCTTCATTATACCAAAAAGCGGATGGATTGTTGGTTATGGTATTCACAGAAAAACCATTCGCCGTACCACCATTTCCAGTTACATCGAATTCCAATGTATCGTTGCAGAACTGCTTTAAGGTAAGTGTTGATCTGAATGGATTTCCAAAATAACGGAATGCATTATATCCTCTGGTTGTATAGAAAATAATTGAATCAGAGTTTGAAACAATTGGAGTAGAAGCAGAAGAAGTGATTTCATCAATTCTACCTGCATATCCAACGGAGTCAGATTCGAGTTTTAAATTGTTGCTGGTAATTAATGCACCAGTTCCAGTTATTTTAATCGTACCGAAATCTGTACCGCCCTTTATGGTTAATTTGTCGGTTAAAGTAGTGCTTCCCCCATTGAATTCAATAATCCCTTTTAGTGATTGCCCATTGGCATCAAAGTTCTTTGCTGAAGATCCACCAAAACGGATGGTTCCGTTGTTTTCGATGCCACCGTTGGGTATTTCTAAATTGTTTTCGGTGGTTAATATTCCTCCTGTTTCAATAAGAATTGTAGCACCGTTGTGGAATGTAAGCGTTTGAGCTTTTATACAGTAACTGCTAAAAGCAGTTACTGCAATAAGTAATAAATTCTTGTTTTTCATAGATTAAATTCAGCGCTTATTGAATTATAATCCAAATGCAGTCATGGTTGCACTATAAACAGTAACGGTAGCCGCTTGTGATCCACTTCCGTCTCGTCCGATTACTCGTAAATCAATCCAATCACCTGTACTCATCGATGTAATAGCGTTAACAGTAACTACTCGTTCTTCTGACGTGTTATTAAAGGAAATAGAAACGCTTGAGGGAATTAATACATTATTTTTAAATAGCCCGAAAACAAACTCATCCATTCTGTTTCCATCTCTATTTACTCCTTTATAACTTATTGAATAAGAAATATTGAACATTTTTGTACTGCTCCCTTTGTAAGCAATGACACCTTCTCCGCTTCCTGAATTGTTATGATTAACCCTTGCTCCTAAAGTAGAAATAGAGTCAATTAAAGTATTGGTGCCAAATGTTGCGCCTCTCGCAGGAAAATTTATAGAAACCCAATTTGTAGAGGATGTTGTTGAATTCCAATCGGTTGCGCTTGTGTTAGTAGTGACACCCGAATTGTTGTAGAAGCTTAATTGTGCCATAGGTACTACCAAACGACTATTCATAGTTACATCACCGTTCATGGTTGTAGCACCATTGAAAGTGGAGTTACCCGCCATCGTAAGGTTGCCACTTAAAGTGGTGTTGCCAGAAACGGACAAGTTACCGCTGTATGAATTGGTACCTGAAAATGTATTATTTCCTGTGAAAGTGTTAATACCAGAAACTGTTTGGTTACGATTGTTGGTTCCTAATTCAGACCAACTGCCGTTTTCACGGATATTTAATTTTCCAGTTGTGGAATTGTAAATAATTAAACCATTCTCGGGTGATGTAATAGCATCACGTTGACTGGTTGTCATTCTTGGAGGTAAAAATCCTTTGGTGCTGGAGTTTACTTCGAGAGCTGCTGAAGAATTTACTGAACCTGAAACGCCAATTCCAATTTGACCATTCACTGTTCCGCCTAATAAACTAACAAATGCTACCGCAATTTGTATTTTAATGTTTTTGAATTTCATATATCTAAAAAGAAAAAATGTTTTTACTTTAGTAATTTCATTTTTACTTTTGGATACAATGAACAAGGAAAAGTAAATAATAAAGGGGCTTAAGTTGAGCAATAGTTGAAAGACAAAAAAAGTTAAAAAGATTAAGCAACATTAAGAAAATTCAAGTGTTCAAATTTTTTCGTATGACCAATTTTTAAAGGCAAACGAAATTCCAAAAGTTTAAAAAATAAATAATTTCGGAACTAGAATTTCAACAAAGAGCTAAAGTGAATTGGGTAAAAAAGGATTCTAGCATTCCTAGATTTTGATAATGAACTGTTTGGAAACCAATTATTTAATGAAGTGCAAAATCAATGTTGATTCATTCTCAAAATCGTAATGCAAATTTAACGCCGAGTAGACGTGGGATGGTTACTGAGGAACCTACTATTGAATGAATGGGCAATTTGTTTGAACGAATATATCAAAAAACCAAATGAATGGACGATTCATTTAGTGAATGAATATAATTTGCCTAAAATCTGGATTTCGCAATCTACTGAAATTTCGATGAAATTACAAAATATGACAACAAAAAATTTGCAAAATTTCCAAATTCGACGTTCTTAGTGCAAAAGTGAATTTTGAATGATTGAATGGATTTTTCACTTTAAAATAGTAATGTGAGAAATTGTTGGGTAAATAATTATTGCTCGAATCGATGTAATAAATCGAAAAATTCTAATTAAAAGATATTTCCAAGTAAAAAATATAAAAAAAATCCTCCCGTAAAGAGAGGATTTTTTAGTGGGCCCACCTGGGCTCGAACCAGGGACCACCTGATTATGAGTCAGGTGCTCTAACCGAATGAGCTATAGGCCCGAATTAGAACTGCAAATATAGTTGAATTATTTTTCTCTTTCAAATTGATTTGTTTTAAAAATATCCGATTTTTGAAAGCATGATCTTAAATGATCATACATAATACATTGTAATACTTTGCTATAAGCCCTGCCAAAATGCTGTTTCCGCGTATTTCTAGATTTTCAATTTGTGCAATCTTTTTGATGGGATTGGTTTATTCAACAACTTCATTGCTTGGAAAACCGCACGTAAATCCCCCGAAGAAAAAAAGAAACTGGGAACGCATCGTTTCTTCGAACGGAATTGAAGTTTTTACGCGCGACCAATTGGAATCGCCGTATAAAGAAATCAAAGCTACCTTAGAATTGGATTGCAACTTGAATACATTCATTGGAGTAATTACCGACTATCCCAACTACAAAAGCTGGATATATGCTACGGGGGCTTCCGATTTGTTGGAGAAAGTATCGGATTTGGAATATACCATGTATCAATTGATTAAAACTCCATGGCCCACCGATGATCGCGATGTGTGTATGCGCGTGAAAATCAGTCAGGATGAGGCAACGGGAAAAGTAACCATCATCAATAAATCCGAACCGAAATTAAAACCCGAAACCAAGGGAGTAGTTCGTGTAAAACGCAGTGAGATTAAGTGGGAAATTTTGCCGATTGGCAAGAATAAACTGAAGTGCAATTACTTCTTGAATACCGAACCCGGTGGAAATGTACCTGCTTGGTTGATTAATTTGTTCATCGCCGAAGGTCCGTATCAATCATTGTACAATTTGAAATTCGCTCAAATCAAAAAATCCAAGTATTTGAATTACTCAAATCCTCAGATAATTGAAAAATTTTAGTTCGCCTTTTATTAGTTGTAAAATACACGATTATTCAATTTTTTTGCTTTTGCAAAAAGGCAGACTCAAATAATATGATACCGATAATATAAAACAAATTTGTATTTTGGCACGGTATTTGAAAACAGAATGCCAAACGCAACAATAAACTTTAAAAACTTATAACATGAAAAAAATTACAACATTCTTCGCTATGGCTGCAATGATGGTAGGTGCAGCTTACAGTCAAGTTACAATCCGTGGAATTGATTTCGCTAACAATCCTGCGAAATGGAACGGTAAGCCGGTAACAGTTAAAGGCATTCAATTGAATATGTCGAATCATCAGGCAGTGGCTTCAGGTGCGGTTGCGCCAGCGGTAGTTGCTGCACCAGGTGGTGCGTTGAATGCAGCTCCCGGCGCGAATGGTCAAGGAACTGCGGTAGTTCGTTGCAATCCTCCAAGAGGCTTCAAGCAAATCGATGTTGATTTTATCGAAAAGCCAGATTATGAAGGATGTTTCTTTATTTCGGAAGCTATGTACAACGAATTGAAGAAGCAAACTGCAGGTCAAAACAAGATAGATGTACAATTGACATTCCGCGGTGATAGTAAAATGGGATACCAAGTTACTTTCTACCGTTTAGGTAAATAATAAAATCATTTTACACATTATTTCTGAAAGAAGGTCACCGTTAGGTGGCCTTTTTTTTACAACTTTAAATCTTTGAAGTCTTCTACTCCGTGATCTTTAAAAATCTTTCTTAGTTTACTTTGTACATTTCGAACATAAGCGTAACTAAGATTCATCAATACAGCAATTTCTTTGGCTTTGTAGTTTTCTAATGTTAAAGCCAATATTCTCATTTGTGAATCGGTGAGTTCTTCTTTGATTCCCAATTCGCTTAGTATTTCATCTACCCTATACTCTTTAATTGGCGGGGGGACATGCGTGTCGACAGCAGAATCGATGAGCGAAATTTGTTCCAAAGTCTGACGAATTTCAATCATTTCGGGTAAATTAGAATTGGTCGAATTTCTAATAATCTGTAAAATGGCTCTACCATTACTAACAATGATTTCAGAAATGCTCATAATTTTGGCTTGAAGTTCTTTTTCGGTTTCCAAATGATCTAAATCGCGTTGTCGAGATTCCAAAAGCAACCGCTGCTGTTCAATTAAACGGGTCTTATTGGCATTTAATTTTTTTCCTTGAAACACCAGCGCAACCAACATTACAGTCATTAAAATGATTACAACAACTGTAAGGGAGAGTTCTTGTTTTTTGCGATCTAATTCGGCTTGAGAAGCTTCTAGTTTTTCATTGAATTCACTCACCGTAAATTTTTGTTGTAAATCAGCTACACGGATACTATCTGTTAGTGCATAATGCTCAGATAAATGAACTTTTGATTGATCGGAGTATGAATAAGCTTGAGCAAAATCGCCTTGCGATTTATAACCGAATTGCCTTAATTCAAAGTAATTGTATTTAGCAATGGGTAAGAGTTCGTTAAAGTGTATATTCGCCTCGGCTTCATTTATTAATTTGGAGAAAATGGAGTAGTTTTTTTCAATGTAATCCAGAATGGAAATGCTTGAATTTGTTAAAATTGTGGAATAATACGTTACAAATTTGTTGGCATGTTCCGCCAAAAATTGCTCCATATTGACCGTGTTAATTTTGTATTTTTCCTTCAACATTTGACATACAAATCGTTTATGAAAGAGTTCACCCTGATAAATAGGTTGAATTTCATTTTCGCTCAATACGCTCAATAATTTATCGGCTTCTCGGGGTTTTTGTACTTCCAATAAGTATCCAATGTAAGTTAATTTGGCAATTTGTCCCTCATATGTGTGATTCGTTGGATCAAGCAGCGTGCGGTTCTTATTGATGTAGTAATACGCTTTTTCTACTTTGCCGTCTTGTAAATAGGAAGTGGCAATATTGTTGTAAAGCATCGCATTATCTCGCGTTTCGGAATTTTTTAAAGCAATTAGAAAGTAATCGGCAGCTACTCCGTAAAATCCCCTGCTGGTTGCTAATGCACCCAAATTCAAACTGTAATCGTAAATATAATTGGCGAGTTTCACCTTAGAGGCGCGCTCGAATCCCATATTAAAATACTTATCTGATGAATCGAGTTCACCCACATAAAAGTGATAGCTACCATAAATATTGAACAGGGTCATTTGATAATAAAAATTATCTTCCGGCCCCTTGAATTTTTTTAAGTTACTTACAGCGATGGGTGTTAATTTTTCATCGAAATTCCACAAATAGGTGTAGGTAGTGTCTAAAACATAAAACGCATTGAGTGAATCATTGGGATGTTCTTTTAAGTATTGAGTTCTATAATTATGTAATTTTTCGTATTCTTTGGGATGATTGAAATACAAACGTGAAGTAAGAGAACTGAGATACCATGCGTCTAGCGATTGTCTATTCTCAGAGTAATAATTCCAAATGGAATCTGCTGAGTTTACTTTGAACCGATAATAGAGCTCTTCACTATTGTCGTTTTTGGAGCAATAATTTAAAGTAAAAACAGATGCAATTGCAAAAATGAAAAGAAGTAAAATCCCTTTCAATCGATGTATAATTATATGGTATAACTGGTTTAGTTGAGGTATCATGAAAATTTGAATTAACCGACTTTTCATTATATAATTAACTTAAAAACAACTGTACATTTCAAGAAAATTACGGAAAAATGCAGAAATTAATAAGTGAAATTAGAAAAAAAACTACAAATGGCTGTGCCTTGAGAATAAATTATGGAAAAGTAATTGTCGAATAGATAGCTACTATTTTAAAGCAAAATTCGCTCCGACAATTCCTTTACTCCAAATGGATAAATCCAAATTATAACTCAATCGATTGTTTCGCGCCTATTTTATAGGGTTCTACCGAAGTTTGGGTATTTCCGTAGATTAATTCAATTTCACTTTCACCCAAGTTAGTTACGGTTACTTTGGGATTTCCTTCCAGTCTATTTTTTACTCTAATGTCCACTGGATTGTTCATATAAAGTATTTTAAATGAATAACCCTGCCATTGATTTGGACATTGGGGCTGGATGTACAGTTTCTGATTTTTAATCCTCAATCCCCCGAAACCTTGAACAATACTTAAGTAACTGCCAGCCATGGAGGTGATGTGCAGTCCATCTTCGGTGTCGTTGTTGTAGTTGTCTAGATCCAAGCGCGCCGTTCGAACATACATTTCATACGCTTTGTCCATATTGGAATTTTTAGCAGCTAGAATGCTGTGCACACAAGGGCTCAACGAACTTTCATGCACGGTAAAGGGTTCGTAGAAATTAAAATTTGCGAGATGTTGTTCATGGGAAAAGTCATCCTCAAAAAAATAGAATCCTTGGAGTACATCGGCTTGTTTGATATAAACGCTTCTCAAAATACGATCCCAGCTCCATTTTTGATTTAGAGGACGGTGTTGAGGTGCTAATTCAGCTACAGGAATCAGTTCTTTTTCCATGAATCCATCGTGTTGAACGAACACATTGAGTTCTTCATCGTAGGGAAGATACATATTTTGGCGGATGTGATTCCATTTAGTCAATTCGTTGGTTTCATCAAATTCGGTTTTAGCAACCAATTGATTGTATAACACCGAGTTGTTTTGTTTTAACCAATTTGTAGCCTGTTCTGTAAACTTCATACACCAAAGTGCCAAGTAACTGGTATACCAATTGTTGTTTACATTATTTTCATATTCATTGGGTCCGGTTACACCATGCATCTCGTAGCGTTTTTTGCGTTCAGACCAATGCACTCGTTGCGACCAGAAGCGAGAAATTCCCAGAAGTACTTCCCATCCCCCTTCAGAAAGGTAGTTCCAATCGCCGGTGTGTTCAATGTAGTTATGGATAGCGTAAGCAATGGCACCGTTTCGATGTATTTCTTCGAAGGTAATTTCCCATTCATTGTGACATTCTTCACCATTCATTGTTACCATGGGGTACAAGGCAGCTCCTTTGTCAAAACCTAATTTAGCAGCATTTTCAATGGCTTTATCGAGTTGTTTATACCGGTAAAGTAATAGTTGTTTCGAAATGGAAGATTCACTGGTAACCAAATAAAAAGGCATGCAATAAGCTTCGGTATCCCAATAGGTACTTCCACCGTATTTTTCGCCGGTGAATCCTTTGGGACCAATATTCAAGCGTGGATCATCGCCGCAATAGGTTTGATTCAGTTGAAAGATGTTGTATCGAACAGCTTGTTGGGCTGCAACATCTCCGAGAACTTCTACATCGCTGTTTTCCCATTTTTCGTTCCAAGCTTTTGAACTCATTTCCAGGTGCGTTTCAAAGTTGGAAACGGTCATCTTTTGAAGGGATTTTTTAGCATGAATGAGCACCCCTTCATCCGGATGATTGAAATTGCTGGAAGTGATAACGTGTTTTACAAAAGAATATGGAATTCCCGATTTTGCGGTTAAAGTATAGGTGCTCGAAGCGAATTTGTTTCGAGTAGCATGTTCGGAAGGAAGGTTTAGTTCCGTTTGATTTTCAAATAATTGGAATTCGCAGGATGTTGCTAAAATCCAATTCAACTTGTTGGTTTTTACGAGTAAGTGAAGTTGGTTTTCCTTGGCTTCTTGACTGATGGAATCCCAGAATTTTTCTCCGTAATTGGAGTCTTTATTTGAAATATCCGCATCCAAATAGTTACACACTTCAAGGGTGCAGTCGGTATCCGATTTAACGGTGTATTTAAGAGCGCTGTATTCTTTATTAAGTAGGGAATAGAACCGGGTAGACTCAATCCAAATGCCAATTTGATTGGCTAAACGGATGTGCGCATTGCGATGCAAAACGCCATTATGCATATCTAATTCGCGATAAAAATCCAGAACTTCCGCCGTATTTAGGTCAATTTCTTCGCCATTTACTTTAATAATCAACCCGCTCCAATAAGTGGAATTAATTACTTTCGCGAAATATTCAGGATATCCATTTTTCCACCAACCTACTCGTGTTTTATCTGGATAATACACACCACCAACATAGGTTCCTTGCAACGATTTACCGGTAAACGTTTCCTCTAAATTGGCGCGCTGGCCCATCATTCCATTGCCTATGCTAAAGATACTCTCGGCAATTTCATTCATTTCGGGATTGAATCCTTCTTCTATAACTTTCCAGGGATGTGCTTTAAAGTATTGAATCATGTTGAATGGGAGTTTTAATTTTGGGGGATGTTAGACTCGAGTATAAATTATAGGTTTTGTTAAATAAACTCGGTAGTTTTATTTTTTTTTGGGATGTTAAACTTGGGTGAAGTCAAATTTTCCTAAGTTGGGAATGCAATAATCGGCGAGGGGAAGATCGTGTTGATTTCCAATTCCCACGGCAAACATATTGGCTGCCTTTGCTGCTGTAATTCCGGAACTGCTATCTTCGAAAACGATGCAATTCTCTGGTTCGAATCCAAGCAATTCAGCTGCTTTAAGAAATGTTTCTGGATGGGGTTTGCCCTGTATTACGGTTGAGGCGTCTACTATGGCCTGAAATTCATTCAATAATCCTACTTTTTCAAGTACCAAACGCGCATTTTTACTTGCTGAACCTAAACCCAATGGAATGTTTAATAACTTGCATTGTTGAAAGAATGTTTTTACACCTTCTAACAGATAAGAGTCGTTCATTTCAGCTACTTTTTCCAAGTACCATTCGTTTTTTCGTTCTAAATCCAGTTGAAATTGTTCTTCTGAAATAGAATGGTTAGCACGTGAAAGAATGAATTTTAATGAATCCACGCGTGAAACTCCTTTGAGTTCTTCGTTGTCGGATTCAGTTAGTTGGTAATGATATTCTTGAGCCAAACGCTTCCAGGCCTCGTAATGAAATACAGCGGTATCGCAGATTACTCCGTCTAGGTCTAGGATAAAAGCTTTTTTCATGCGTTCACTAGAATCTTGTTCAAGTGATAATCAACCAAGTTTATAACGGGTTCTGATGTTATAACGCCAATGTTTAATCGATGAATTTTGCATGCTTCGCGCAACAAATCCTGGAAATGAAATGCCACAGATCCCACGAAATGAACTTGAACATCTTTGTGTTGATCGTATTTCCAAATATGAATGTTAATGAACTTGCTGAATCCATTATAGATAAAATCACGAACCCATTTTTCTTCGCGATTGTCGCTCAAGAATCGCATAAAAGAAGCCAAATATACATTGGGGTTGGGTTTATTATAAACCGCCTCGAAGATACTTTCTTTAGTTAAACCATAGCGGTCGATTAAGCCTTGGTGAATTTTAGCAGGAAGTTCTTTGTACAGGAACATGCGCAATAGTTCTTTACCATAGAATGTTCCGCCGGCTTCATCCCCCAAAACATATCCCAAAGCTGGGACTTCTTCATGGATGGAAGATCCGTCAAAATAGCATGAGTTGGAACCGGTGCCCATGATGCACGCAATACCCGGTTCATCACCACAAGTAGCATAAACGGCACCGTTTAAATCGTGATCAACGGTTACTTGAGCTTTTGTGAATACTGATTTTAATGCTTTTTCTACGATGGCATTTCTAGAGGCACTGGATGCACCAGCTCCATAAAAGTACACGTATTCCACAACGGGAGCCAAATCAGCCAATTCGGTATTTTTACGAATTTCTGACTCGATCAACTCAGTTGGATGAAAAAATGGGTTGAAACCCATGGTGTGCAGGGTGATACGAGTATCTTTTCCATCGGTGAAGACCCAATCACACTTGGTGCTTCCGCTATCAGCTACGAGTAACATATTTAGTTAATTAATTTACAAAAGTGGTGCAATATAGGTAAATTTTCAATTAGTGTCAAATAAACACTAACTAGAGTAGTGATTTGATTTGTAAAAAGGAGCGTACTTGAATATCTTTGCCTCGATTTATGTCTCAATCGGCCAGTGTAAACCCCCACGTATCCACAGACTGTGTGATTTTTGGATTCAGTCAAGAGACGTTAAGATTGTTGTTGATACGCAGAAGTATTCCCAACAAAATTACGGAAACGGATGATATCCACTACGCTCTTCCTGGAGATTTGGTGCGTGATGACGAGAATTTAGACGAAGCAGCAAAGCGAGTGTTGGCCGAATTAACCGGATTAAAAGGGATTTATCTTGAACAATTTCAAGCTTTTGGGGATCCACTTCGCGTTGCAAAGCAGAAGGATAGATCTTGGCTAAAAAGTGTTCGTCAAGATCCCGATGCACGAGTAATTACGGTGGCTTACATGGCTTTAATTGATTCTGGAAAAGTTAATTTACATCCGGGTTCATTTTCCAAAGAAGCGGTTTGGATTCCCATTCATGAAATTCCAGAATTGGCATTTGACCACAACGAAATATTTGAATCGGCTTTACGACAATTGCGCGAAATAGTACAAATAAGACCCATTGGTTTTGAGTTGTTGCCCGAGAAATTTACCATGAGCCAATTGCAATCCTTGTATGAAACTATATTGGAGCGCGACTTAGACAAAAGGAATTTTCGCAGAAAAATGTTGAATAGCGGCGTGCTCATCCCCCTAACAGAGAAACAAATAGGTGTGAGCAACAAGCCCGCAAGGTATTATATGTTCAATCGGGAAATGGTTGAATCTAGAGGACAATCCATCATGAATTTACGCATGGATGGGAGTTTCTCTTTATTCAGTTGATTTCGTACCTTTGCACCTCAATTTTTAAAATACATGTTAACAGTTTCAAACGTATCCCTTCGTTTTGGTAAAAGAGTTCTTTTTGAGGATGTAAATCTGAAATTCACCCGTGGCAATTGCTACGGAATCATTGGTGCCAATGGTGCCGGTAAATCTACATTCTTAAAAATCCTTTCTGGGGAAATTGAGCCCAACACCGGTTCGGTTGATATGGAGCCTGGGAAGCGTATGGCGGTTTTGTCTCAGAACCACTTCCAATTTGACGAATTCCCTGTGTTGGAAACCGTAATTCGTGGACATTCCAAGTTGTGGGCCATCATGGAAGAAAAGGAACGTCTGTATTCAAAAGAAGATTTTACAGAAGAAGACGGAATTCGTGCTTCCGAATTGGAAGGCGACTTTGCTGAAATGGATGGATGGAATGCTGAAAGCGATGCAGCAACTTTATTGAGTAGTTTGGGCATAACCGAAGAACATCATACTAAATTATTGAAGGAACTTTCTGGTAATCAAAAGGTTAGAGTATTGATTGCTCAAGCTCTTTTTGGTAATCCAGACGTATTGTTGATGGACGAACCTACCAACGACTTAGATGTTGAAACCATCCGATGGCTGGAGGATTTCTTGGCTCAGTTTGAAAACACCGTTTTGGTTGTGAGTCACGACCGACATTTCTTGGATAACGTTTGTACACATGTGTGCGACATTGATTTCAGCAGAATTAAGATCTTCTCGGGTAATTATACTTTCTGGTATGAAAGTTCGCAATTAGCGTTGCGCCAACGAAGCGATCAAAATAAAAAGGCAGAGGAAAAGAAAAAGGAACTTCAAGATTTTATTGCGCGATTTAGTGCTAACGTGGCTAAAAGTCGACAAGCAACCGCCCGTAAAAAGATGTTGGAGAAATTGGATATTGAAGAAATTCAACCAAGTACGCGTAAATATCCGGGTATTTTCTTCAAGCAGAATCGCGAAGTAGGAGATCAAATTTTAACGGTAGAAAATTTATCGTACAAAACAGAAGACGGAAAATACCTGTTTAAAGATATTAATTTCACTGTAAACAAAGGCGATAAAATTGCTTTTGTTTCTCGTAATACTCTGGCACTTAATACGTTCTTTAAGATTTTATGGGGAGATTTACAGCCATCAGCCGGTGAAATTCGATGGGGCGTAACCGTAACTATGGGTTATTTGCCCAACGAAAACGCACATTTCTTTACTGAAAAGATCAACTTAGTAGATTGGTTGCGCCAATATTCAACTGAAAAAGATGAAACGTTTATTCGTGGATTTTTAGGAAGAATGTTGTTCAGTGGAGAGGAAACGCAGAAAATGTGCACGGTATTATCGGGAGGTGAAAAAGTGCGTTGTATGCTCAGTAAAATGATGATGGAATCTCCCAATGTTGGATTGTTTGATGAACCTACCAACCACTTGGATTTGGAAAGCATTCAAGCATTGAACAACGGCATGAAGGAGTTTGCAGGAATCATTTTATTCCATTCTCATGACCAAGAGGTAATGAATTCTATTGCAAATCGAATTATCGAATTGGCACCTAATGGAATGATTGATAAATATATGAATTACGAGGAATATGCTGAGGATTCTCAAATTAAATCTCGTAAGGATGAAATTTACGTGTAATGAAGTAGTGAATTGTGTAGATAAATAGAACAGAATTCAAGAATTAACTAATTGAAAATCTGCGATAATTAGCTTCACATTCATTATTAACTTAACAAACATCAAATTATAAAAACTAAAAATGAAAAAATATACTTTTTTACTTCCTTTAACGGCAGTTGCCTTGTTGGGAAGTTGTGGCGAATCGGTTGACACTAAATCCGATCCCAAATCGAGCGAAGATTCTTTCAGCTATGCAGTAGGTGTTAGCATTGGTAATACTCTTAAAAGACAAGGGTTAGACAATATTGCTGCCGGAGCATTTTTACGTGGATTGCGCGATGGAATGGCTAAGGATTCTGGTTATGCTTTGAGCAATGAAAAAATGGAAGATGTTCGTAAGAGCTACATTACGAAGAAGCAAAATGAAAAGATGAAATCCCTTCAAGAAGAAACCAAAAAGAAATTGGAAAGTTTCTCGAAGGAATCGGGGGTTTCTATGTTGCCAAGTCGTGGATACTATAAAGTAGTAAAAGCGGGAAGCGGTAGCGTACCCGGTGCTTGGGATACCATTGAATGTCGCTATATTTTCAAAACCGGTAAAGGTGAAGTTTTGGTCGATAATACTAAAGATAAGTTCCCATTCCGTGGAACAGTTAAATCATTGAATTTAGCACCATTGGAGGAAGCATTCACTAAAACAGCTGCGGGTGGCAAATTTGTATTGCAAGTAAGCAATGAATTGAATCCGGTACTATCTAGATCTGCACGTAACTTTGAAGATATGTATGGTATATCGGTTTTTGAAGTGGAATTGATTTCAGTGAAAGCCGGTCTTCCAGGAAAAGAAGAACCACAAATGCAAGTTCCTGAAGGAATGCAGTAAACAACCTAATTTCGATAAACTGTAGTTCCTGAATAAACTGCAGGTCTCACATTGTCATTAAGTGAGAGTTGCAGTAAACAGATAATCGATCAATAGCCGAGGACTGTTTAAAATTGAAATACAATCTAGTATAAATTAATTCGAAAGCAATTCCCGAGTATCTTCAAAGAATTGCTTCGCATTTATAAGAGCTTCTCCTTGCAAAAGGGGGAGCTCTTTTTCTGTTAGCATCCAATAACCTTTTCCAAAATTGGGGTCGCCTTCAAATGGTTTTACTTTGTGAATCCAAAAAGGTAAGTGTGAATATTCAATAAGTGCAATCGAAGAGGATTCGTTTTTTGCTTGTTTAATCGAGGATTCCGTTGGAGATTTCGCAGTTTTATTTGAACTTTTATCGTTTCGGATTTTTGATGCATCGGATGAAGATGTGTATTGAGATCCATTAACTGCAGCACCACGAACGAACGTTAGTTTAAACATGATTCCACCGTCTTTAAATCGTTCACGCTGATTCGAAACAAAATTTCCGAGTGAATATGCAACGGGAATTTCTTGACCAAATGAATTTTTTACGGTTTTAATCGGTTGAATAACATGCGGGTGCATGCCTACAATGGCATGACAGCCTTTTCGAGCTAAAAATGAAGCCAGAAGTTGCTGTTCTTTGTTTTCATGTCGTTGATATTCAACTCCCCAATGTACCACAGGTATAATGATGTCTGCTTTGTTCTGTTTCGCTTTATTAATTGCACGTTCAATCCAAATTGTATCAATTAAATTCACCATAGTAGGGTGTTTTACAATTAAACCATTGGTGCCGTAGGTAAAATTGAGAATGGCAATTTTTACTCCCTTTTTCTCGAGCATTAAAGGGTAGTTGCGTTCAAATTCTTGAGTGTCGCGAAATGTTCCTGTGTGAGGGATTTTAAAGCTATCCAGCACATTAAGAGTGCGAATTAACCCGTTTTTTCCGCCGTCTTGTGAGTGATTATTGGCGGTTACCAGTACGTTAAATCCAGCGTCGTAAATATCTTTTGCGTATTTATCGGGGGATGAAAATTGTGGATATCCTTGATAAGGTGGACCAGCTAAGGTGACTTCCAAATTTGCAATGGCGAAATCTGCAGATTGAATGTACGATTTGATGTATCTAAACCAAGGTAAATAGTTGTATTCTTGGGTAGAATCGTTTAATGCTGCTTGAATTTGAGGGCCGTGTCCCATCATATCCCCGCCAAAAATAAGGGTTATGGTATCTGGGTTCTTGGATTGGTTAGCAGCTGTTTTTATTGGGGATGCCGTGCTATGACATCCCCAGAAAAACAAGGAAAATAATACAACCGAAAAAAAGGTTGTACTTTTAAGATTTAATGTATTTTTATCAAGTTTCGGACTGGAAATTTGTTGCATTTTAATCACATTACTTTTGAACCTCTAAAGATACGATAGATCGACCTTTTTCGGAAATAATGTGCATGTAATAAATTCCATTTGATAGTGAATTGGTGTTAATTTCAACACCAGAGGCCCCATTAATTTGCGCGTGTTTTTGACTTAAAACGGTTCTGCCGGTAACATCTAAAAGTTGTAATTGAATGTTGTTTTCCACACCGTCAAAATGCAACGTTGTTCCATTTTCAGCAGGATTAGGTGCAAAGTGTAATCGATTAAGGACGTTATTTTCAATGCCTGAAGTCTGTTTTACCGTCACATCAAAATAGATGGTATCGCTAACGCATGGAGGGTTATTAGCAATTAACATAACTTTAAAAGTTCCATCTGCGCTGAAAGTGTATGTGGTTGATTTTTGGTAGCTTTCGTTACCATCACTAAAATTCCAATATACATCCGCTGCATCCGTTCCATCAAAGTCAAACTTTACCGTTCTTCCGCTTACAACGGTAGACTTGTAAGCAGCTTTAGGCGGCGCAA
>CAMDDG010000010.1 GCA_945890895.1 Chitinophaga pinensis
CGATCTTGAGGCAATGGACTGGTGAATGGATGGTGCATGGCATGGTATCGCTCGGATTCTTCATCCCACTCCAAAAGAGGAAAATCTACCACCCACAACGGTGCAAACTCGTTGGGGTTTCTCAATCCCAATTCCGAACCCAAATGCAACCTCAATTCATTCAACTGTTTACGCACTTTATGGATATTATCGCCAGCCAGCATGAGCATCAAATCGCCATTTTCTGCGCCAAATGCTTCTGCCCACTTGCTTAATTTTTCGCTATCGTAAAACTTGTCGACCGAAGATTTCAATTCGCCATTTTCATCTTTACGGCAATAAATAATTCCGGTTGCACCAATTTGTGGACGTTTTACGTATTCCACCAACGCATCGATCTGTTTGCGAGTATAGCTCGCTGCGCCTTTGGCACAAATACCAATCACGGCTTGAGCTTGGTCGAAAATGCCAAATCCTGCACCGCTTACTAAATCCACTTCCGATGATTTCAATTCTACAAACGACATCCCAAATCGAAGATCGGGTTTATCGCTGCCGTAATATTTCATGGCATCATCGTAAGGCATGCGTTGGAAGGATTCAAACTCCAATCCTTTGGTTTTCTTGAAAAGGTACTTAACCATTCCCTCAAAAATCTCCAAAATATCATCGCGCTCAATAAAACTCAATTCGCAGTCGATTTGGGTAAATTCCGGTTGACGATCCGCTCGCAAATCTTCATCTCTGAAGCATTTTACAATTTGGAAATATCGGTCAAATCCGCTTACCATCAATAATTGCTTGAAGGTTTGTGGACTCTGAGGAAGAGCGTACCATTGTCCTGGATTCAAACGCGAAGGCACCACAAAATCGCGAGCTCCTTCGGGGGTACTTTTAATTAAAACAGGCGTTTCCACTTCCAAAAATTGCAAATCGCTCAAATAGTTTCGAATTGCTTGAGCCAAGGAGTGACGCAATTCCAAGTTCTTGCGAACGGGATCTCTACGCAAATCCAAATAGCGGTATTGCATACGAATATCATCGCCGCCATCGGTTTCGTTTTCAATGGTAAACGGAGGCGTTTTTGCCGCGTTTAACACCGTCAATTTATCCACGATAATTTCGATATCACCGGTTGAAAGTTGAGGATTTTTACTGCTTCGTTCAGCCACGATACCTTCGGCTTGAATCACGAATTCACGTCCCAACGATTCGGCTTGCTTCAAAACCTCGGGGTTGTACACTTCATTGAATGCCAACTGAGTAATTCCGTATCGATCGCGCAAATCCACGAAGGCCATGCTGCCCATTAAACGTGATTTTGCCACCCAACCGGATAATGTAACCCGTTGTCCGATGTGCTCTATTCTAAGTTCTCCGCAAGTATGTGAACGAAACATGTGTATGTATTTATTAATTAAAATTACGTAATTTATTTATTTTCTTTTTTTCGGGGGATGTCAATTCTACTCGAAAATCATTCCCCATCGTTTTAATTTGATATGGTCTCCGAAAGCGAATTGCGTTTCCTTGGCATGAATACACTTCTTACAATCGGTTGAACAAGCATTATTTAGTTGCACCTCCATCAAAATGATCCCAACCTTGGGCACGAATACCAAAGGTATTTCCGGCATTGGTAATCAAGTTGTACTTCCCTACCTGTTCGGTGGCATATCCAATAATCGACAAATCCGGGTTGTTTTTGATTTTCTCAAAATGTTCTTGAGAAATGGTCATCAACAATTCATAGTCTTCACCGCCATTGAGAGCCACCACCGTTGGATTGAGATCAAAGTCTTGAGCTACTTGCAAGGTTTGTGGATCTATGGGCAATTTATTTTCATAAATCTCAAATCCAACACCCGAAGCATTTCCCAAATGAAATATTTCAGAAGCAATACCATCGCTGACATCGATCATTGAGGTAGGAACCACTCCCATTTCATTCAACATTTGAATAACATCCCAACGCGCTTCCGGTTTCAATTGACGACCAACGATGTAATCGTAAGGTTCTAAATCCGGTTGCATATCTTTCACTTCCAAAAACACGCGCTTTTCGCGTTCCAGAATTTGCAATCCCATATAAGCTCCTCCAGTATCCCCCGAAACAACCAACAAATCGCCGGCTTTAGCACCGCTGCGTTTTACAGGCTCATTTACAGCCAAACCCATGGATGTAATATGTACAACCAGACCCTGACGGGAAGAACTGGTGTCGCCACCAACCAAATCCACGCCGTACTTCTCGCAAGCCAATTTGATGCCTAAGTACAGTTCCTCAATAGCTTCCAAAGAAAAGCGATTACTCATGGCGATGGAAACCAATATTTGAGTGGGTTTTCCATTCATGGCACAGATGTCGCTAATTCCTGAAACAACGGCTTTATAACCCAAGTGCTTCAAAGGAGTATACATCAAATCAAAATCCACTCCTTCCAAAAGTGAATCCGTTGAAACTAACACGGGATTACCCTGAGCATCAATCATCGCAGCATCATCACCAATTCCAATTAGAGAAGTAGCTCCAGACAAAGGAAAATGTTCCGCAATGTGCTTAATTAGACCAAATTCGCCTAATTCAGTTAAATCCGTTCGTTCGCTATTTTCAAACATAACTGCAAAGGTAATTCAATTCTACGAGTTCATTTACGACAATGCGATACAAACGTTCTTTGGTTCGGTGAAAAACTTCATAGCGTCCCAACCGCCTTCTCTTCCCACACCCGAAGACTTCACTCCTCCAAAAGGCGTTCTCAAATCGCGTAACAGCCAGCAATTCACCCAAACAATTCCGAATTCCAAATCAGCAGCAAATTTATGTGCTCGGGTTAAATTATTCGTCCAAACCGTTGCCGCCAAACCGTATTCTGTACCGTTGGCAATGGCCAAGGCTTCTTCATCATTTTTGAAAGGCATGATGGTAATTACCGGTCCAAAAATTTCTTCCAAATTGGTTCGACACGACATATTCAGGCCTTCAATAATAGTGGGTTCAATGTACCAACCGTTTTCAAATCCTTCAGGATGCAATGCATTTCCTCCAGTCAATATAACACCACCTTCATTCTTGGCAATCTCAATATAAGACAACACTTTTTTATAATGCTGTTCGGATACAATGGCACCAATTCGCGTACTTTCATCCAGTGGATTCCCCACTTTCAGTTTTTTTACTTCTTCAATCAATCGGTTCTTAACCGTTTCGTAAATGGATTCATGGATCAAAAGGCGACTTCCACACAAGCAAA
Organism: Chitinophaga pinensis; assembly: GCA_945890895.1. Lineage (GTDB taxonomy): Bacteria > Bacteroidota > Bacteroidia > NS11-12g > UBA955 > VMCP01. The sequence continues at coordinate 3,234 of CAMDDG010000010.1, forward strand.
TCTCCCCTTGATTCATAAACGATGTATTCACCGAAGTCTTAATTGCTTTTTCAATATCCGCGTCTTCAAATATGATATTGGGATTTTTACCTCCCAATTCCAAGCTCAATTTTTTGAACATGGGACCAGCAGTGGCAGCAATGACTTTTCCGGTTGCTGTTCCACCTGTAAATGAAATGGCTTTGATGCGTGGATGCTCAATTAGTGCTTGTCCTACTTTAGGACCTAAGCCATGAACAATATTTAAAACACCTTTGGGCAAGCCCGCCTGAATGCATACTTCCGACAATAATAATGCGGTTGCAGGAGTGAACTCACTGGGTTTTGCAATAACAGCGTTACCTGCTGCCAAGGCAGGTGCTATTTTCCAAGAAAACAAATATAACGGAAGGTTCCACGGACTAATGCATCCAACCACTCCAACAGCTTGGCGCAACGTGTAATTGATGGCACGGCCTTCCATGGAATGACTTTCAGAAGCGAACTGCATGGCTGCAGTAGCAAAAAATCGAAAATTCTGTGCGGCGCGAATCATTTCATTTCGAGCCAACCACAAGGGCTTACCTTGATCGTTGGATTCTGCTAAAGCAAATTGTTCTCTGCGTTCATCAATGAGTTCTGCAATGCGATTGAGGACTTTGAATTTTTCTTCAGCAGGAGTGATTTCCCATGCTTTTTGAGCAGATTTGGCAGCCACAAATGCCTTTTCAACATCCGAAGCATCCGAATCGGCTACCTGTCCATATACAGCTCCTGTCGCGGGATTATAATTAGGCAAATAGTTTCCCGATACAGGTTCAGCAAGTTCTCCGTTTATATAATTTACAATGTTCATCTCCAATTTATTTTGATTCAAAGGTGGCAAAAATCTCCATTTGTTTGGGGGAACTCCAAAAACTATTCTCCCAAATTTGCAATCGATAACCTTTCATGGGTTGGTAACTCATTTCTACATTTCTGTCCATCAACAAACTGCGCGTTTTGTACTTCCAAGTCAAAATTTGCACTTCATTTTTAACCTTCCAAATCGTAAATTCTTGCAAATAAGCATTGGTATCCGCCGCAGCATTTCGAGCAATATGGTACATGCCGTTGCTGTCTATGGTTTGACTGCTCTTACTTTTAATCAGTTCAGACTCAGTTGGAAAATTGAGAAATCCCTTCAATTCCTCTTCCCATTCTGATTGCGAATTCAGTGTATCCATTTGTCTTTCCACCAATTCACCTTCGGTTATGTCTTTGGTGATTACAATCGGCATTTTCGACAACTTCACAACCTCAGCTTTCATGAATTCTGCCCATTTATCGTTTGAATCTGGATTTGATGCTGGAGTTTGTTCATTTTTAGCACAGGCCGACAATCCAATCATCCCCAACATTAAAACCATTCTAACCCATCCCAGTTGCTTCGTATTCATATAGTTAATCTTTAGGGATGTAAAATCAATTATGTACAATTAATGATTTTCCCGTCATTTCAAAAGGTTGTGCAACTTCCAAGATTTCCAAAATAGTGGGTGCTACATCCGCCAACTTACCGGAATTCAATCTCATTTCCAAGCTATTCAATCCCAATTCTCCACTATTTTCATCCCCAACAGATGAATCTGAAGTTCCATTCTGACCGCGTTGATTTATCCACCACACCGGAACTGGATTGGTAGTATGAGCGGTATTGGGTGTTCCATCTTCATTTACTGCAAAATCGGCATTTCCGTGATCTGCAATCACTATGCTTTCATACCCTTGAGCATTGAGCACTTCAAGCAATCTTCCCAAGCAAGCATCCACAGTTTCAACGGCCGTTACAATGGCTTCATATACACCGGTATGACCTACCATATCGGCGTTTGCATAATTCAAACACACGAAATCGGGAGCTTCTGAACGAATCATCTCTATGGCACGATCTGTAAGTTCAATAGCACTCATTTGGGGTTGTAAATCATAGGTGGCCACTTTCGGAGACGCTGCCATTAATCGTTTTTCTCCTACAAATGGCTCTTCTCTGCCACCGGAAAAGAAAAATGTAACATGGGGATATTTCTCGGTTTCAGCTGCCCTTAACTGGGTTTTGCCCGCTTGTGCTACTACTTCTCCCAAGGTCATTACTAAGTTGTCATTATCGTAAAGAATGCCGCTCACGTTGAATTTCTCATCGTATTGTGTCATGGTGTAAAAATTCAAATTCAATCGATGCATGTTGTATTCGTGAAAATCTTCTTGGGTTAATGCACGAGTAATTTCCCTTCCCCTATCGGTTCTGAAGTTAAAAAACAACACGGTATCACCTTCTTTGATTAATCCTTCAGAATCCAACAACATCGGTTCCATAAATTCATCGGTTACACCATTCGCATAACTTTTTTCAATGGCTTCCACCGCGTTATTCACCGCCAAACCTTCTCCATTTACCAATAAATCATACGATTTTTTTACCCGTTCCCAACGCAAATCACGATCCATAGCAAAGTACCTTCCAATAATGGTAGCAATTTTACCCGGAGTTCCTTTTATAGATTCTTCCAGATGCTTTATGAAGCCTGCTCCGCTTTTAGGATCGGTGTCGCGTCCATCCAAGAAAGTATGAACGTAAATATTTTCTAAACCCATATCGCTGGCAATTTTACACAGTCCAGCAGCATGATCAACGTGTGCATGCACCCCTCCATCCGAAACCAAACCCATCAAATGCAATCTACCACCTTGCTCTTTAGCTTCGTTTAAAGCCCGTTGCAATACAGCGTTACTTGACACGGCACCTTCTTTAAAATCTTTGTTGATCTTTGCCAACATCTGCCATACCACTCTACCAGCACCAATATTCATGTGTCCCACCTCGCTATTTCCCATTTGCCCTTCAGGTAAACCTACATTTTCGCCGTCGGTACGCAATGTTGCATGTGGATACGTTTGCGACAACGAATCGGTAATCGGAGTGTTCGCATTGAAAACAGCATCGGAATGAGATTTATCACCTATCCCCCATCCATCCAAAATAATTAAAGCAGCTTTTTTCGACATTTTTACAAAAATAAGCAAGGTAAAACGTTATCCGATGTTTTTAACGATATTTGCACCATAATATGAGTTTAAAGATTTGCATTTTTTGCGGTTTATCTCTTTTCGGGGGATGTTTATACGGCCAAGGCAAGGTAACTATCATTGCCGAAGATGCTGTATTGCAAGCCGAAAATCACAGACAGCAAAAACGCAGCGCCGATGATCACGAAGTACTGGGTTATCGGATATTTATTGGGATGTTTTCAACCCGAAGTCAAGCCTTGGAGTTTAAAGTCCAAGCCGACGAAAAACTGCTCCCCGATTACGAATCTCAAGTGGTTTACGACGAACCCAACTTCAAAGTATATGTTGGACAATATGCGTCAACAACCGAAGCAGATGCGGCTTATGCCGATGTTAAAAAGCTGTTCCACAATGCCAAAAAGATTCGAATGGCTATCAAGGTAAAAAAGAATCAATAAACTATCTTTGAAACTTATTTTCAACGAATCCGAAGCGAAAATTTCATGAAAGCGGATCCCAAAATTCAAAAAATAAAAGAAGAAGTTCGAGAAATATTCACTCATTTCTTAGAAACAAACAAACAGAGAAAAACTCCTGAACGATACGCTATACTCGATGAAATTTACTCGTATAAAGACCATTTTGATGTTGACCAATTGTACATCAAAATGAAATCGAGAAATTACCACGTAAGTAGAGCTACAGTTTACAATACATTAGATTTATTGGTAGAATCGGGTTTGGTAAAAAAACACCAATTCGGACAAAACACCAGTCACTACGAACAAGCTTACGGTTACAAACAACACGACCACATGATTTGCAATCATTGCAAAAATGTTATGGAATTTTGCGATCCTCGTGTGCAACAAATTTCTTCCACCATGGGCAAATTGCTCAAATTTGAAGTTTCTCACCACTCTTTGCATCTTTACGGAAATCCAATTACAAACGAATCTGGAGATTGCCTCCAATGCAACAAAAAAATAAACTGAAATGATTGACGTGATATTAGGCCTCCAATGGGGCGATGAAGGTAAAGGTAAAATAGCCGATTATCTTACTCCAAATTATGATTTAGTGGCTCGTTTCCAAGGCGGACCGAATGCAGGACATTCGCTTGAATTTGAAGGTAAAAAATTCGTTTTAAACACCATTCCCTCTGGAATATTCCGCAAAAACACCCTAAATTTAATTGGCAACGGTGTTGTTATCGACCCCGTTCGTTTAAAAGAAGAAATTGGTAGAATCGTAAACGAATGTCCCGATTATTCATCGCGTTTGCTCATTTCCAAAAAAGCACATTTAATTCTTCCAACGCATCGCATTTTAGACGCAGCTTCAGAAGCATCCAAAGGTGAAGCCAAAATTGGAAGTACCTTACGTGGAATCGGGCCAACTTACCGCGACAAAATTGGCAGAAGTGGTTTGCGCGTTGGCGATATTTTAGAAGCAGATTTTCAAAAACGTTACGACTCAACCGTTAGTGAACATTTAAAACAAATTGAATTTTTAGGTTACACTCAATTCGACTTAGAAGCAGAACAAAAATCGTTCTTTGAAGCCATTGAATTCCTAAAAACACATCAGTTAGTCAATTCCGAATACCTCATCCACGACATGATATCCCAAGGGAAAAAAATCTTGGCTGAAGGCGCTCAAGGCAGTATGTTGGATGTGGAATTTGGAACGTATCCCTATGTAACATCATCGAATACGTTAACAGGTGGTGTTTGTACCGGTTTGGGTGTTGCTCCTAAGCACATTAATAAAGTATACGGTATTTTCAAAGCTTATTGCACCCGCGTGGGTTCAGGCCCATTCCCCACTGAATTAGACGATGAAATCGGCGAAAAAATGCGTCAAATCGGCAATGAATTTGGTGCAACAACGGGTAGAAAACGCCGCACAGGTTGGTTGGATCTAGTGGCTTTGAAATACACGTGTATGCTCAATGGTGTTGATGATTTAATCATGATGAAAGGGGATGTTTTGAATGGATTCGATGAACTCAATGTGGCCACAGAATACTCAATCAACGGTGAAAAAACATCTCAAGTGCCTGCAAATCTTTGCAGCACCGACGTGGAACCGGTGTATCAATCCTTTCCAGGATGGAGTTCAGATATGAATCTTTCTGCTGGATTTGATGCTATGGATGATTCATTCAAAAATTACGTGGAATTTATTGAGAAGTATATCGGTTCAAAAATTTCAGTCATTTCCATGGGCCCAGGTCGCGATGAGACTTTGTCTCGTTGAGTTCCTGCCGAATTTGTTGAATTTTAAGTTAACAAACACATTTAATGGCTTTTTGTACTCATAATTGCTTTTTGTACTCACATGGAGGAAGTCATTAACTAAAATTTTCTGTAATCCCTAACGAATAGACAATCATGAAAATCGTTTGCATCGGAAGAAACTACGTGGAACACATTCATGAACTGAACAATGAAGTTCCTGAAGAACCCGTAATTTTCATAAAGCCAGACAGTGCATTATTGAGAAACAATGCTCCCTTTTTCATTCCTGATTTTTCAAAAGACGTTCATTATGAAGTAGAATTGGTTATAAAAATCAAGAAAATTGGCAAGCACGTTCCCTTACAATTTGCACCTGATTATTTTGAAGAAATTGCTTTGGGCATTGATTTTACTGCGAGGGATGTTCAATCGTACTTAAAAGCCAAGGGGTTACCTTGGGAAAAAGCTAAGGGGTTCGACCATTCGGCTGTAATCAGTTCGTTCTTACCCATAGATCGCTTTGATTTGAACAATTTGAACTTCCGATTAGAAAAGAACGGAAAGGTGGTTCAGGAAGGCAATACGAAGCAAATGATCAATGATTTTGCGCATATTATATCCCATACCTCCGAATATTTTACTTTAAAGATTGGAGATTACATTTTCACGGGCACCCCAAAAGGGGTGGGTCCTGTGGCATCGGGTGATCATTTGGTAGGGTTTATCGAAAATGAAAAGATGTTCGATTTCAAGGTAATGTGATTGAAGTTCGAGAACACAAGAATTCCTCATACGACCACAGAACCATTAATTCATACACGTATTCCCAAACACCTCTCTTACCCATCTCACAACAAAACCAAACATCCAAAATCAAACTGATTACTAATATTGAATATTAATATTCAATACGAATATTCAATACAATCATTCAATACGAATATTCTATACTAACATTCAATACAAAAGGCCGCTTTCGCGGCCTTTTGTATTATTTGGAATGCAGTATTACATCCCCAAAAAATCAAATCAAATTATTGCAATACAATTTTCTTGATTGCAGTTCTTCCCAAGTTGTCTTGGATCGATACAAAGTAAACACCAGTCAAACCAGCCACTTCTACATTTACAGAAGCTTCGTTCGCGCTTAAGCTGCGAACAACACGGCCATCAAGACTTAATACATTTACTTTAGAAACTTTGCTACCCGAAAGAGTTACGTTAAACATTCCTGAAGCAGGAACTGGAGCCAAACGAACTTCTGTATTCAAATCAGCAACTTCCAATGTTCCGCCTGTTTGACACAAGTTGTAACCGAAAAACAAGGTAACGGCATTACCGCTCGTACGAGTGTATGTTCTGTTCCAACTTCCAATACCATTAGAAACCAAACAACTGCGATCATTGGTATCCAAAGTAAATGTTTCACCGTTGGTTTGAGGAGTCATTTTTTCGTTTGCAAATTTGTATTCGAATGTTTCTGGACAAACACCTTTAACGGTAGTTTCGTAGAAATTTGTGCTTCCTGAAGTTTGAGTTAAAGCAATTGCGCCAGACTGCCAAGCTGGAGTAGTGAAGTTACCCATTACCCACACGGTATCAGCAGCGATTTCGTTTGTCAAATCTACTTTGAAAGTAATATCCGATGGAGCAACAGGTGCACCTGAACATGGAACATCTTTACCAAAACAACGAGCAGCTAAAGTAGTGTCAGAATGTGCAAAGATCTTACGATCCGATCCACCTTCCCAGTTAACAATACCTTGCTTTAATTTACGGAATTTGTGAGCGATTTCAACGCCAGAGTCTAATTTTACAGTAATTGACCAAACTGAACCAGCACCTTTGGTCAATTTGTCTCCACCAGCCCATCCGTTGATTTTACCACCAGCGATATCCACTTCGTCAAAATCACATTCAGAAGCCATATCTACTTGGAAAGTTACATTGAACTGTGGAATTGGAGCCGAAGGACAAGCGTCGCAAGAACCGTAACAAACTTTAGAAACTTCAACGTCTGCACCACTAACGCTTACCGAACGGTTATTATCAGTAGCACAAGATGAAGGAACTGATTCGTCAGAACCCCAAGCATTACCATTTACATATTTGAAAGCATATGAACCGTCTGCTAAGCAGAAAATGATTTCATGTACTTTGTTGGATGAATACAAATTAGCCATTTGTGATTTAGACGGATCCCATCCTTGTAAATTTCCCGCGATGTGAACACCGTTTGAACTTACTGAAGCTTCCTTAGCTAAATCTACTGCAAAACGCACTGCATATTGTCCTGCAGGTGCAGCTTTGCTGAATTGGAATGCAGGCAACATTAATGTGTCGCTTCCAGCACCAGCCCAAAACCAACGGTTATCATTGGTTTCACCATTGTTTTTGTGACCTTTTTGAGAAATTGCAGGAACTCCTTCTGCAGAACCCCAATCGTTTCCGTTAATGAATTTGTATTCAACCACAGAATTCTCGTCGCACTCAAAGTACGCTGAATAAATGTCGGTTGACCCTTCTTGAGTCAACGCAGAAGTTGATGGACTCCAGCCCTGGAAGTTACCCGCAACATGCACGCCATTAGATGAAACTGTTTGGCCATTCATGTCAACAGAAAACTTTACCACTCTTTTTTGAGCCATCGCTCCAACCGCCGTCATAGCAGCCACAGCTAATAGTAATAGTTTTTTCATGATGTATTGAGTTTAAGTTAATTCGGTACAATAATACCTAAAAAGTGTCAACATGACAATAACATACTTACAAAAAAATTAACTTTCTTTGTATTGTGAATCGTTTCTTGGGCTTAAAATCAACAGGTTTGCGCTTAGCGCTAATTATTTTATCATCACAAGTTTATCTCAACTTAGAAGGTCAATTTTTCCTAAACTGGTTTAAACCCAAGGGAACTCCTGCTCCCCGAATGGACATTTACCATGTAGCCCCACCGCATTGGTATATTGGATTCGATGAACCCGAACTTCAAATAATCTTGCATGCCGAAAACGCCGATCTGTTCGAGATTCAAATGCAGGATTACCCCAATGTAGAATTTGTGTCGAAAGTCAATTCTGCCAACCGCCACGTATGCTACATCAACCTTAAACTCAATAAAAGTACCCAACCGGGAACGCTCATTTTCACCGCTACTCCCATATCATCAACTCAGCGATATGCCAAACCATTTTCATTCAAATACGAACTCAAACCCCGAGCGAACGCACTTCCCCCGAAAATAACTTCACAAGACATTACCTATTTGATATTCCCCGATCGATTTGCCAATGGCGATGAGTCTAACGACAACGCTGACGTGCAATTTCACGAAAAAGTCAACAGGAAAGAACTTAAATATCGACATGGTGGCGACATTCAAGGCATCATTGAAAAACTGGACTATTTGCAAGATTTGGGTGCTACAACATTGTGGTTAAATCCGGTTCAAACTAACGACCAAGACAAGGAGAGTTTCCATGGGTACGCCATGACGGATCACTACGAAATTGATCCCCGTTTGGGAGGAAATTCTGCTTATTTGAATCTTTCTACCGAACTTCAAAAACGAAAAATGAAATTGGTGATGGATATCGTGCCTAACCACGTTGGAAACAACCATTGGATGTATCAATTTTACGATACCGGGTGGTTCAATTTCCGCGATACATTTCTTCAAACCAATTTCAGAGCCAACACAACCATGGATCCTTATGCATCTTCTTCTGAAAAATTAATTAATACAGACGGTGCTTTTGTAATGACCATGCCGGATTTAAATCAAAAAAATCCTCAAATGGCCAAATATTTGGATCAAATGTATTTGTGGTGGGTTGAATACGCACGTTTATCGGGCTATCGAGTTGACACATACCCGTATGTGGATGCTGATTACATGAATCATTTGTGTGAAATACTTGAAAAATACTATCCAGGATTCGTTATTTACGGTGAAACATGGGTTGAAAACACGGCTACTCAAGTGGCGTTTACCAAAAATAATATCAAGGGTTTTGAGAAAAATAAATTGCCTGGAGTAACCGATTTTGTATTGTGTTGGGCGATGCAGTCGGCTGGAAATAAGAATTATGGATGGCTGGAAGGCTTAAATAAAGTATATCAAATTTTGGGGGAAGATTATCTGTATGAAGACCCAAATAAAAACTTAACCTTCCTAGATAACCACGACCTTTCACGTATTTATTCGGTTTTAAATCAGGACTTTAACGCTTGGAAACGAAGCCAAATGCTTTTATTTACTTTGCGTGGAATGCCTTGTATTTATTATGGAACCGAAATTCTGATGTCGGGAACTACTGAGAAAAGCGATGCGTACGTTCGATTTGATTTTCCTGGGGGATGGAAGAACGACCCAGTAAACAAATTCAAATCAACCGGACGTACATCCCAAGAAAATGAAGCGTTCAACTACATTCGAACACTGGCGCGGTACCGAAACAGCAATTCGGTATTTTTAAACGGGAAAACCACACAATTTGCCGGTAAAGATGATACGTATTGTTATTTCAGATACAACGACAAATCCACCATTTTCTGCGTTTACAATCAGAAGAAAGAAGCAAACCGGGTGGATATGCGTCGTTTCAAGGAACGCACTCAGGGATTTTCCAAAATGAAAAATGTATTAACGGGGGAAGTAATTGAAATTCCCAAATACAGTTTGGATTTAGCTCCAGAAGCTTCTTACTTATTTGAATTAATTAAGTAAGAAGCTCCAGATATCCCAAAATCTTATTAGCACTTTGATTGTCTTATTTTAATTCGAGTTTCACTCGTTCACTTCCAACTTTCAGGTGCAACTTAATTCTTCAATTTTACAATTTCATCATTCCTTCGAAAAGAGCCAAACGCTCTTTAAGTTCATCCATAGTCAAGGATGCCACTCGTTCAGTACCGAACTTTTCAACACAGAAACTCGCCATTGCACTTCCGTAAACAACGGCAGATTTCATAGCGTCGAAGTCCGTTCTACCTAAACTTGCCAAATATCCCACAAATCCGCCCGCAAAGGTATCTCCTGCCCCGGTGGGGTCGAACACTTCCTCCAAAGGCAATGCTGGACAGAAGAAAATTTGATTTTCCTCTCCGAACAACAACGCACCGTGTTCGCCTTTTTTAATGATCAAATATTTGGGACCCATTTCGCGTATTACTCGCGCTGCTTTTACCAATGAATACTCTCCCGACAATTGACGAGCTTCTTCATCGTTAATAGTAAGCACATCCACTTTCGCAATCACCTTTTTTAGATCATCTAACGCAATATCCATCCAAAAGTTCATTGTATCCATCACAACCAACTTTGGACGCGTTTCTAAGCGCTCCAAGGTAGTTAATTGCACTTGCGGACTCAAATTGCCTAAAAGCACATATTCTGGATTTTTCCAATCTTGGGGGATGATGGGATCGAAGTCGCCTAACACGTTGAGTTCGGTAGTGATGGTGTCGCGTGAATTCATATCCATGTGATATTTACCGTGCCAGAAGAAGGATTTTTGTCCTTCTTTCACTTGCAGGCCCTGGGTATCCACATGGCGATTATTTAGGGTTTGAATGAAGTCGAAATCAAAATCTTCACCCACCACAGCAACCAAACCTACTCGGTTATGAAGCAAAGAAGTTGCTAAAGAGATGTAGGAAGCCGCTCCTCCAATAATTTTTCCAGTTGACCCGAAGGGTGTTTCAATTGCGTCAAATGCCACAGAACCAATAACTAACAAACTCATGAATAATTTTTTTTAAATTTTTTTAAGATTTTTTTTACAAAGGTATTGAAAATTGGAAATAGTTGTTATAAATTTGCAGTCCCATTGAGAGATAACAATCACTCAAAAAAGTGGGATAACAGACTCCTCGATAGCTCAGCTGGTTAGAGCAATTGACTGTTAATCAATAGGTCGCTGGTTCGAGCCCAGCTCGGGGAGCAAAAAAAAGCCATCAGAAATGATGGCTTTTTTGTTGCCTGTCAGAGAGTTAGGCTAGTTGCATCTTTTTAAATTCTATATAGTTTTCTTCATTCGATAGAATCCATTGTTTGAAAACATAATTTTATGACGTGACATTTCGATAAACCCTTGTCTTTCATATAATTTTTTAGCTTTAGGGTTATCAAAAGCAACATCTAACCATAATGAATGAATGGATTGCTTAATTGAATATTCCTCTACATAATTCATCAACTTAGTTCCAATACCTTCACCTCGTGAAGATGAATCAACAGAAATGTTTTGTATATAAATGCCATCAATTGCTGATTTATCATTGATTGATTTTAAAAAAAGAGATTTAAACCGAAGTAAGATAAGCTCTCTAGTGGAGAACACCTTAGTGAACGCTTGATTTTCTAATTTTTTATCTAAATTTTTGGGAGCATAAAACAGAAGCAATCCTTTGATTTCGTCTTCGCTACTTTTGTAAACCAGGACATTTTGATATGAAAACACATTATCTGTTCTCTCAACAAGGTCTTTAATTTTTGGAATGGCAACTGTTCTTTCTCCAAAAATAAAAGGGATTATATTGTCTGTTTCAAATATAAGTCGGGCAATCTCGAATGTATTATCTGATGAATTTGCAAAATTTATGACAGTGTTCATAGTTTAATAAGTTATCTAATTTATCGATAGGCTATTCCATATATTGACGGGTACGATTTCCTTATAGGTTTGTAATTTTTCTTTTATCAAGGCAGCTTTCTCTGAGTTTCCTAGTTCTTCATAGTGCTTGAACTCAAAATAATATCCCCAAAACTGGACAATAGGTTCAGTATCAGATTGAATTAAAAATAGCTTTTCAATAGAAAGATTCTTATAATGATTATCGATCAATAACTGGCTAGTGGTTTCAATATAAGATTGTTCAATTTCACCAGTTTTACCTTTGTCATATAAACGTTGCATCCTTTTCCTATCAGTGAAAAAATTGCCCGATTTTTCAGGAATAGTGGTAGCAAAAAATAACCCAGTTGAAATAATTCCTATGATGCCAAAACTTGAATTAAATAAGGTATTAGAATAAATAAATAGGGTGATAAACAATAGGCCGAACATTAAAGAAAAAATAGGTCCTGCAATTAAAATCAATGCAAACTGCTCTTTTAGTTTATTCGTAATTTGTATAGGAGAAGATGCAGCAACCCCACCAAAATATTGTAATTCTTTATTTAGGTAAAATTTTATCTTATCATCTTGTCGTTTAATACCTAAGAAGGCAACTACAAAAAGTTGAAGTTTAAAACCTTGAATTAAACCTGCAGCCAAATGCCCTAGTTCGTGTAAGAAAATGGCAAGAAAGGGGCAAATAATTACGGATATAAAAAAGATAACGGATTCTGAGTTAGTGGTCGGGAATAACTTATAAATAATATCTTTTGGGATCAGATAATATGCACTAAGCATTATCCCTACCCCCATTACCATCCCAATCAAACTTTCCTTGAAAATTTTTTTATTCATATACCTTATGAAATTTGTAATCAAAATTAAATGGAATTAAAGAAAAGACCATAAATGAATATCTAATATGCACAACTGTTTGATTTAGCGCTTAATTCCCGCTTATGGTATAATGTATATTAAAGAAAAAATTTATTCTAATTGATACCTTAAAAATATCCCAAAATTCTCAAACGTGCCTTCGTTCATTCCGAATTGAGCCAAATCTGCCCCCACACCAAACTGAAATTTTTGCGTATAATTCAATCCTATACGTAAAAGTTGAGTGCTGCTATTGTGTCTTGTAAAGAAATTCAAAACTTCTCTTTTTTGATTTGGGTAATCTTTCTGCAAGCCCAAATTTGTTCCTAAGATAAACTGAGAAAACAAGCCCCAATTTGTATTGAATTGTGGCGAGTAGTTAATCAAAGCAAATAAATCCAAGGCGATTGGTTTTACTAACTGCACAGTAGGAAAGGCCGTAATGACAAAATCTCTTTTTTTGTTTATGTAAGTAAAAGATAAGCCCAAAGTAGGAGTAAAACGATTTCCGTCAAAAGCCCCACCTGCCGCAACGCCTAACCAGTTGTTGAGCATATAGGTCAATTGACCATCCACAGAAATGCTATTGAGCGTGCTGTCCTTATGGTTGATAGCAAAAATACTTTGTGAGAATGCACTCCACCTTCCAATACTGTCCAAATCTTTTTGAATATATCCAAAATATTGGGTTTGTTTATTTCCTACCATTACCTCAAAAGGAATTTGAGCAAAGGTGTATTGCTTAGCCATTGTAAAAATGAATACGAAAAAGTAATTTCTCATTTATTAAAAGTTTAATTTTGTATTGAAATTTTATTGGATTGAGAGAACGATTGACAGGTAAGAATATACCCTTCTTTTATATCTTTCTCATTAAGTACTTGGTTGTTTTGCAACGTAACCTTGCCTTCAGTACATTTCATTTTGCAAGTGCCACACAATCCACTTTGACAAGAAAAAGGTAAGGGAATGTTTTGGTTTAAACCACTTTGCAAAATGGTTTTGCCTTCTTGCGTTTCAAATTGGTAAATTTTACCAAATACTTTTGCGGAAACTTGGGCTTTTTGAGTATTACTTGTTTGATTTTGAGTAGTAATTAAAAATAATTCTCGGTGAATTTTTTCTGTCGGAATACCTAAATACATCAAATCTTCAATTAATTTATTCGTCATCATTTCAGGACCGCAGAGATAAAAATCTAATTTTGTTTTACTGTGTTGATTGATTATTTCTTCTAAGGAAACCTTTGTAATATAGCCCTTGATAGCATTTTTCGGGTTTTCATCTTCGCTCAAAAAGTGTTTTACTTCCAATTGATCAGGAAAATCTTTTGTCCATTTTTCAAATTTTTCTTTGAAAATGATACTATTAGCATTTCTATTGGCATATAGCAAAGTGATTTTGCTTTTGGGTTCAAACTTCAAAACTGTACCAATCATACTATAAATAGGTGTGATACCGCTTCCGCCAGCTATCATCACATAGTGTTTTTGATTGGCGGGTTCTGGATTAAGGAAAAACTGTCCAGAAGGGGCAGTAACTTCCAAGGAACCGCCCACTTTTAGATTTTCGGCAATAAAGTTTGTAACCTTACCTCCCTTGATTCTTTTAATGGTCAAAGTCAAAAAATTATCAGTATTAGGGATAGATGAAATGGAGAATGTTCGATAAAGTATTTCGTCTTTGATATTGACTTTAATCGTGAGGTGTTGCCCTGCTGAGAAATCTCTGAAAACAGTAGGAACATTACCAAATTGAATCGAAAAAGCATCATTTGCTTCTTGGTTAATATCCACAACAGTTAATGAATATAAACCTTCGCTTGACTTTTTGATGTTTTTGCGTTCAAAAATTTGTTCGTGTCGAGTTTCATAGTCTTTAAATTCTGTTCCCATCCATTTATCCCACCACGTAAAATACAAGGCATAATTGCCATTGAATAATTGATGGTGCATATTGTGGTGTGTTGAGGCTGTTTTATACTTCAAAATGGGCATTTTTACCCAACCCTTTGGGTAGAGTTCATAACCCAAATGAGCCAAAATATTATTCAGAATATCAAAAAGTTGCCAAGCCAAAATAACACTGATGTGCAAAGGCATAACAAAAGGTAGAATAAATTGCAAAGCATTTTCAACTACAGCTTCCGAAGGATGAAAGGAACCAGAGGTAAGCGGAGAAGGGTCAGTACTTTCGTGATGTACTCTGTGGAAGAAACTATACAATTTAGAGTGGTGCATTGCTCTGTGCGTCCAATAAAAAAAGGCATCATGCAAGAATAATACTACAGTAAAACTTATCACCAAATACGTCCATCCATATTGCTCGATGTTATTATACAAAAAAGTATAACCTTTTGATTGTAAATACAGTAGCGTAACGTCCATTACAGCAAATATCAACAGCGTTTGAACCGTATGTTTTAAATCGTGCTGAAAATGATGGGTTGTAGCACGAGGCATTTCCTGTATGCGTATGGCTTGAAATTTCTTTTTGAATAGCCACCAAAAAATTACAAAAAATGGAGCAACAAATAGCGTGTACTCAATGATATTACCTATAAATGACTCCCATAGCTTGAGGAGAAAGTCTTGAAAATTCATATTTTTTTGCAGTTAAATGACTTGAATTATTTACACTACAAAATTCTGAATGATAAAAGACTATTTTTTTGAGGCAAATCAAAAAGCGATTTGATGTAGGTCAAAAAACTTTACTTCTTACCCGATCTAATGCGGCTTAGAGTTTCTTGGGTAATATTAAGATAAGAGGAAATATGCCCTAAACTTACTCTATTGCTAATTGTAGGAAATTGTGCTAAAAGTTTTTCGTAGCGTTGTTTGGAAGTAAGAAACTGAAGGTCACTTATTCTATCTTCAATTTGAGTGATGTAATATTTTTCGATAAGTGAAATATGCCATAATGCAAAGGCATGATGCTTTTGTAACAAATTTTTTAGGTCATTGTATTCAATGGCATATAGCTCGCTATCTTCCAATAACTGAATGTTTTCATTTGATGGATTCTGACTTGCAAAACTTGGCGCATCGCATACAATATCTTTATCGATAGAAAACCAAACATTGCTTTCTTTGCCATCTTCATTTGTATAAAAATAACGCACCGCACCTTTTACCAAAAACCAAAGATATTTGCAGGTATTACCTTGTTTCAATAGAAAGTAGTTTTTAGGAAATTCTAAGTGTTGAAAATGAGAGATGACATCTTCCAAAATGTCATCTGGAAGTGGGTTAATACTCTTTATATATGATGTTAAATTCGTTTCCACTTTATTTCGCATTATTTGTATGTCTGGGAAGCAAACTTTCGCAAAGCTTTACAATAATTTAGTGTTATGCGATACTTTGTGTCGTTTTATTCTTTTTGAAATTACAAATATATGTTTAAACTTATTTCACCCTGCAAATTGACACGAAGTTAAACCCTTAAATTTCCTAATTGTTACATACTTAATCATCCCATTTAAGTTGCATCATTCATCGAAAAGGGGAGCAAGAAAAGCAATCAGAAATGATGGATTTTTTGTTTATATTTGTATTTACTACATCATGCCCCATTCAAAAGTTTATTGCAAAAAAGATATTTTTGAATCCTTAGCGGAATCAAAGGATATCATTGCACAATATGGGGTAAAATCAATAGGTCTCTTCGGTTCCTTTGTAAAAGATTCAGTAAATGACAGCAGTGATGTAGATTTATTAGTAGATTTCATTCAAGAAAAAAAGTCATTCGACAATTTCATGGATTTAGCATTTTACCTAGAAGAGTTATTTGGGCGAAAGGTAGAATTGGTTACTCCACAATCTCTCAGTAAACACATAGGTCCACATATATTGAAGGAGGTAGAAAATGTCTATCAATCCTGATATTGAGTTAATCAAACATATTCTTGAGGAAACCTCATTCATTTTAAATCATACGGCTGAATTAAGTCGTGAAGACTACTTGGCTGATGAAGTTCTCTGCAGAGCATCTATAAGAAGTCTTGAAATTATTGGTGAAGCAACTAAAAAACTAACAGACGAATTCAAAAACCATCACCCAAGCATTGAATGGAAAAAGATTGCTGGCACGAGGGACAAATTGATACATGATTATTATGGCATTGACTATGATATTGTTTGGGATATAATTAGCTCGAAAATTAAAAAACTAAACCAGTATCTAATTGATTTGAAATGATAGTACCCCCTAAAAACTAGAATTAACCTTTCGGTTAATTAAATATTCAACCATCGGTTGTAGGTTGTTATTTTGGGACGAATTCTACAAATCTCAATAAAGTATTAAGATTCATGCAATACTTCATCGACCAAGCCGAAAAAAATGGCGTATTACTTAAAGATAACGGCAAGTGTCAATTTTGTGGTGCAGACTATCAAAAAGGCATTTTTGAATGTATGGAGAATTTTAATAAAGGACTTGAACATTTAGATTTTAATGATTCGAAAAATCACTTGTTTAGATTTTTAAGTGTTGATGCTCATGCCTTGCAACACCCAGAAATTCACGGTCGATGGAGCAATCATTTTCATTTGACAAGGTTGCACTTAATACTTGAAAAAAAACAAACATGGGATTACAACAAATCACATCTTCTCAGTGACCACTTAAATAGATATAAATCTAACAAACCAAATGAGTTTCTTATATCCCCAGAATCATTGAATAGAGGAAAAATTACTGCAAAAGATTTGACCAAGGGAATAACAGCAGAAGAATGTGCTAAACTTATTATAAAATGGGCAGATGAAGTATATCATTCATGGAATTCAAACCATGGAACTGTTTCTCAAATTGCAGAAGGTTTTTTAGATAACTATTACAATCAAACAACACTCAGACGAAGAATAAATAATGGCAAATAGCAAAACGTTTTATCTCTGATATTTTATAAGAGTTTGCAAATTTCTTGTCACAGTTTTTCGTTTATGAATCAACCATGAACATCCCCAAAACGAACAAAATAATTAATTGGATGATTGCCCTATCAATTATCGCAATTTTCACTCCATTTATTTTCATTAAAATGGGACCAAAGTGCATCGAACATTATGGGAAAAACGTGCCTAACATTTACATTTTAGGCGGCTATATTTTAGGGAAGGATACTTCTTGGTGGGGAATCAATTTCGCCTTTAAATTTCAACTTATCGCCATTCTTGTTTATATCGCACTCATATATAATTTTAAACGACATCAAAAATCAATAGCACTCATGATTAGCTTGTTGCTTTTGATTTTATTTCCAATTTGGCTAGATATTTATGTTGGTGGAGTAAAAAACAATAGCGATTGCGCAGACCTAATCGTATATCCAATGCCCGGTTTATTTATTTGGGTATTGATTTTAGCACTAAATTCATCGACAATACTTTTACATTATAAAATTCAAAGAAATCAACAGAAGAAAGCAAATGAAAATTAACCAATCCAATTGCTTAATTTTTAGATCTTTGTTCCTATGGATGCACACGAATCAACACTGATAGAAAATACCATTGCATTTGTAAAACAAACTCTGAAAAATGCCGAAGGCGGACACGATTGGTGGCATATTCAACGGGTGCATCTAAATGCGAAGCGTATAGCTGCTAATGAAAACGTAGATCAACTAGTGGTAGAATTAGCAGCATTGCTACATGATATTTCCGATTCTAAATTCAACGGCGGAAACGAAACGCTAGGCGCTGAAATAGCTGCTGATTTTTTAAAAAAACAAGTCTTAACCGCAGAACGAATTGAGCATGTTGTTCTAATTATCAATCATATTTCATTCAAGGGTGGAAAGGAACAGCAACAATTTTACTCTTTAGAACTCGGAGTAGTTCAAGACGCCGACCGATTAGACGCTATTGGCGCTATCGGTATTGCTAGGTGTTTCAATTATGGCGGATTCAAAGGAAGTGAGATCTACAATCCGTCGATCTCTCCAAATCCAAACATGACTAAGGAAGAATATAAAAAAGGCGGTCCATCAATCAATCATTTCTATGAAAAACTACTATTGCTAAAAGATCTCATGAATACGCAAACAGGCAGGTCCATGGCAGAGCATCGACATGAATTCATGCAGCAGTTTTTGCAAGAGTTTTTTGACGAAGTGGAGTGATTTGTTATTTATCATATTTCGTTAACAATTATCTTCAAAACCCATATTTTCAACTGATGACCGACCTCAAGGAAATAAAAAACTTTGGCCCCTACATGGTAAAAATCATGAATTTGATTGGGATATATTCAAAAGAAGAACTGCTTGCAACGGATTACATCACCATCAAACATAAGCTACTCAAAGCAGGGGTAACCCCTCACTTAAATATCTTTTATTCCATCGAGATGGGTTTGCAAGGAAAATCGTGGCATGAAATCTCAACACGGGAGAAGATGCAAATACAAACCATTCTGGACTACAAAATATAACTCTATTATTCGGAATTCCTCAATAATGTAATTATTCCATGTATTGAAACAGGCGGGTTATTGAGGCCGTTTAAATACAAATTGTAGAATGCAAAATAACTCCCTGAAGGGCATTCTACATCAGAATTCATCACTTTTCCATTCCAGAATTTACTTTCATCCGCCACATTTGCACTTAATGTCTCAAATACTTTGGCTCCCCAGCGATTATAAATTATCAAATCATAATTAAACGTTCCTCCTTCATGTCCTATTCTAAAAATATCATTTTTACCATCGTTACCTGGGGTAAAAGTATTGAACAGATAATACAGGAGTTTTGAAATTCGAACCTGCTTGCACATGGTATCCCTGCAACCAAAACTATCCACCACAGTTAAACAAGTATTCACCCAATAGGTCTTATCATTATTGTATCGATGCGATGTGTTTCTATTGACCGAATCAATGGTAAAATCCCCAAAACTCCAATAGAATTTCAAATCCTCTTGAGATAAATTTTTAAATTCAAATGCCGGATTATTAGCGGTATCAACTTCAAAATCAGCAATTAAATTTCGCTTATTAATTACATATGTGACTATTGAATCGCAGCCATTAACATTTCGAAATGTGGTTTCAAATTGAGTACTGCTATTATAAAACTTACCATTTATTTCTATACTATCACGTGTGCACAACAATATCCTACTTATGGTGTCATGGGTTTTTAACACTTTCAATTTTGTAATGATTATAGAATCGCAACCTGTAAATCGTTGAAGCGTATCATAATAAATATCCGATTGCGTATATAATTTCCCACCCACTCTCACAGTATCTCCTTCACATATAGACAATTGTGAATTAATAATCGTATCTGTATTAACCCGAAGTGAGGTTATTATTATGGAATCACAACCCGAAACCCTTTTGAAGGAGTCTGTATATAACCCTGATTTTCTATACACATTAAACCCTATTTGAATAGAATCTCCTTGACAAATTTGAAGGGAATTTTTAATAACCGTATCGCGACTAACAATTAATTGCGTAGTTACAACAGAATCACATCCCCAAAAATTTAAGAACGTATCAATGTAGATACCTGAAACCGTATAGGTTTTCTCACCAACCACAAAGTTTGTTCCATCACAAATACGTTTGAATTGAAAAATCGAATCCTTCAAAACCCTTAATTCTGTGTTAATTATAGAATCACAACCCTTAAAATTAAGCAAAGTATCTGAATAATTGCCCGGCTTAGTGTAAAATTTACTTCCAACCCAGCAAGTATCGCCAGCACAGATGAATTTATTTTGATTTACAAAAGATAATTTATTGAAAACCAAAGAATATCTAACGAATGAATCACATCCAAAAGCAGTTTCTAAAGTATCAACAAACTGAGTATCTCTTTTGATATAATTACTCTTATACGTATAACTATCACCTTCACATAAAACTAACTTAATAAGTGTATCGTACTTGGGAATGGGAATTAACCAGAAATTTGAAACCAAGGAGTAACAACCGTCTTCTTGCTTAATAGTAACCAAGTAACTGTGTGATGGGTTTCTAACAGTTAACGTATCTCGATACTTTTTAAAATTCGTTACCTTGCGAACTACTTTATTATCAGTACTATCAAACCAAGTAAACGTATACGATTTTGTTGTGTCAGGAAATTCCACTTCGGCATAAGCAAACTTGCTACATCTTTTTTGGGGATAAACATAAAATTCAGTGGTCTTGCTTGCATTACAATTTACGGGACTAATCACCGTGCCCACCATACTGTCCCCGGAAAACACCAAAACATTTCTGTCTTTATCGAAAGATAAATCCAAAACACAGCGTGGAGAATTCGGAAAAACAACAATGTCCTTTACCCATTTAAAACTACTCCCGTTAAACTCAAACACTTTTAATCGACCAGAATCTGCACCAACCACTATATTCCCACAATTATCGGCCACTATTCCCTGTTGGAACGACTGTTTTTTATAGGGAATACTATCTAATTGAACCAGTGCACCATTGTTTTTATTGTAACATGCAATAAACTTTCCATCATAGTAAAATATATAGTTCTTGTTTGCAGCAATGCTATTGGTAGAATTACCAATTTTAACATAATTCGTGGAAAACGTGGGTATATAGGGCTTTATTGAAAATTGATTAATTTTTGTTGAAAGAGTATCGTACCAAACAGAAGAATTCAATGAATCACCTAGTTTGGCAAGAACATCCACATTATTGGAGTTATTTGTTACTGAATAAGGTGGAGAGTAGGCTTTTAATAGCACAAACACACGATTAGAATCGTCCGTTACTGCATCCATAATCATTTCATACTGATTCAATTTTTTCGGAGTAAATGCTTTTGGTCTGTATACATTCGTATCCAACAATT
Organism: Chitinophaga pinensis; assembly: GCA_945890895.1. GTDB lineage: Bacteria > Bacteroidota > Bacteroidia > NS11-12g > UBA955 > VMCP01. Next base: position 24,839 of record CAMDDG010000010.1, read on the forward strand.
CGAACACATTCGACCAATGTCCGATATGATTAAATCCCCCAAAAACAACCACCCGATGCGGGTCACATCGAAAAATAAACTTATTTGCAGTAGTTAATCCAGGATGGTGAATCAAAAAACTGTCTGAATAGCCATTCGAATCCAAACGAATGATTAAATTCCCCACTTTGGGCATTCCCCAAGCATCACTTAGATAAATTTTATTATTACTTCTATCTACAACGAAACTACCCATTGCATTGGCACCCCCAACCGGATTTGAATACCACGTAATCATGTGATTTGGAATGAATGCCATTCCTTGAAATACCCATTTTAAATTTCCATTGACATCGTATTTAGCCAATTTTGATTGATTTCCATCGAACGTACATCCTCCATAAACAAAAACACTGCCTTTTGAATCATAATCAACATCAAATCCAATGTTTTCGCCCAAACTGACTGAATACAAATTTGAACGATTCAAGTTATTAAACGCCTTTACCCAAGGGTCGATCAAAATAGATTTGCCTTTTTGAAATTGCGGTATGTGAAATGAAATAAATCCGCTTTCACTGAGATATGAAGCTTCTATTTTTTCACCCCTTACATTTGTTACTTTCAATCCGCTTTCCCGTATCTCAAATTCAGAATTTGAAATATTCAATGATTTTACCCCATTAAATATTGAAACATTTTCATTCGACAAATAGTTAAATTTTATCGCTTGCGGATCTCCACCTGGTCGTATTTTGAATGAATATTTAAAGCCTTCTCCCCGGCGTCCAAGTTGGTAAATCAAATCTATATTTGGATAGAAATTCAATAACTCCAATCGATTGTATCCGTAGGATTTATACGTAGAATTCCCAAAAGTAAAATAGTGCTTCGTTTTTCCAGAGGCCATTAATTTAGCACGTATATTGCACTTGTAAAATTGATTCCTAATTGTGGATATTTTGAAAACGGAGTCACCCGTTTCAGTAGAATGCATGAATTTCAACCACACGAAACCATCTTGTAATATAAAAATCTTATCCGATTTTTCAGATAATTCAAAAAGAATAGGAGACCCGTTATACTCCTTCAACTGACCGTTGTTCTCAATAAAACTGTGATCATTAAAAGGATCACGCGAAACAAACGACTGAGACCAAACTGCATTGGAAAAAAGTATTATAAGAACTAAATAATATCGGCACTTCAACAACAAAGACATTTATTAAGTTATTCTAATTGAGTTAATTAGCAATATTAATTAAATTAAAATACATTTACGTCAACTCCCCATATTCCCTAGGCAAATTTTTATTAATATTTACAATTAAGTAACATTTATTAACAGCCTTCCAAACATATTAAGGCAACAAACATCTGATAGTCGTATGTTTTTATTGACTATCTCAATTTCAATTATCCACTTTTATGCAGCAGTTTTTGCAGGAGTTTTTTGATGAAGTGGAGTGATTTTCAAGTGAATTAGATTCAAAAACGAAATTCGCAGTACCCAATATTCTTGAGAATCAACTGATTTCAGAAACTATGGGTGTACTCACAATTCCTTTACAAACCACAAATCTGTTTGAGGTGTAGAGCCTAATGGAAAATCATTTTCAACGCCAGAGTTTACGAAACCGTGTTTTTCATAAAACCCACGTGCTCGAAAATTGTATTCCCAAACGGATAAATACATACGTTCAAATCCCCGTTCCTTTGCAAATTCAATAGCAAAATTCATTAATCGATCTGAATCCCCCTTCCCGTGAAACTCTTTCAAAAAGTAAAATCGAACCAGTTCCACCGATTTGTAACTGGACAATGAATCTATGGGACATGGATGTTTGCTATTGATTCTCATGTAACCTTTAACCACACCTTCATCCTCCAAAAAAAAGAAATAATCCTCCGGATCTAAAAGTTCCATGCAACATTGCTCTCGATTAAAATAGTGTTCTAAAACACCCTTCATATCTTCTTTTGTACAGGTGCCACCAAAGGTATCATCAAACGTTTTCCGTCCAATAGACTCTAGCAATTCAGCATCATGAATGTCTCCACGGCGTATCATATTACAAATGTATAGATTTAAGTAATCTGATTTGATTTACTCACTTCTATAAATTTCCAAGGTGCTATTTTTTAATCAATTATAAAATTAATTTATTCAAATCCTCAAGTGGAATGAGCTTAAAACTCCGTTGTTTGTTGGTTTTCTAAACCCTAAATTTGCAAAATGAAAAATCTTGTTTTCTTACTATTCTTTTATACTTTTTCCCAATTACATTCACAAGTTGGAATTGGCACCAATACGCCCAAAGCAACCATTGAAATTACAGGCCAACCCAATGTTTCGTCAACTGCAGATGGAGTAATAGCTCCGAGAATTACACGATCTCAATTAATTGCAAAAACAGCATATTCCTCCGACCAAGTCGGTGCTATAGTATATGTTTCAGATTTGTCGGGGACGATAAATGCGGTAACCAACAATGTTACTCAAGTTGGTTACTATTATTTCAACGGATCAAGCTGGAATTCCATGAATTCAGGACTGTCCAACTTTACAATTGGAGATATAAAAACAGGAATTCAAACCACAGATCACAACGGTTGGATTAAGTTAAATGGAAGAGCAAAAAACACCCTAACTTCTTCCCAACAATCCCAAGCTACGGCATTGGGCATTGGCACTAACCTACCGGATGCCACCAATTCTTTTTTAGTTCAAAATGGTACTACTTTGGGAAGCGTTTCTGGGAGTAATAGCAAAACAATTGCTCAAAATAATTTGCCCAACGTAACATTGTATGGAAGAATTGGGGTATCCGATGGCAGTATCACTTGGGTGTCAGCAGGAAATATTAAATCCATGAAGGAAGCCAACAGCAATTGGACAGTTGATAATCCCGATCGATACACCAACACATCCAGTATTGTTGAAGTACAACTTAATGGCGGAGTTACTCAACAATCACTAGATACTACACCCAAAAGTTTAAGCGTAAATACGTTTATATTTTTGGGCAATTAAACTGCTCTGACTATTCATTAATTTAAATATTCAGCTATTAAGACTATACTTTTCTAATTCAATTAGTCATGACTTTTTATCGGAAAAAATAAGTATCCAAAACTATTCGATGTCGAATTTGAAAATATTTCTTTAATTTTATGGGAAGTATTTTAATTATGAACAATTGCGAAATACAGTCCAATAGGGATCTCAAATCTAAATATGAGGAAGAATACTTAAAATTAGACCCTGCCATTTTAGAGCTTAAATTAGCCAAACCTGCTCTAAGAGCTTTAATAAATGCGGGATTATACCAAAAACAACAGGTTATCTCTTTTTCCAAATCTGAATTAGCACAACTTCATGGAATGGGTCCCTCAGCCATTAAAAAACTATTGCAGTTGAAATAGTCAATTACATTCGGTCTGATACTTTTGATATTTTAACGAATTGGTATTTACCATTCGTGAATTGGTGTATAATTTTAAAGAAAACGTCATTTTATGAAAAAATTATTTAGCCAACTATTAATTCTTTCAATTCTTTTTACTTCTTGTGCCATTGTACATCCCGGAGAAACAGGAGTAAAACGCAAATTGGGAAAGTTAAACGAAAAGGCATACGATCCCGGAATTCAGCTTTACAATCCATTTATTTCAACGATCCTGCGTCTTCCCATTAGAACCGTCAATTTAGAAGTCAAACTCCCTTTACCAAGTCGCGAGGGATTAACCATTCAATCAGAAATATCCATTCTTTATCGCATTGAGAAAAATTCCGGCCCGGAAGTAATTAAAAACATTGGGATGGATTATGAAGATGTAGTTATTTTACCCGTGTTTAGATCTGCAGCCGCCGATGTTACTTCAAAATTTTATGCAAAGGATATGCATTCTGGTGAACGAGCTCGAATTGAGCGCAACATACGAGATACCATGATGGCTGTTTTGGGGGATAAAGGATTTGTGGTGGAAAATGTATTATTAAAATCCATTTCACTTCCTACAGGTTTATCAGCTGCAATTGAAGAAAAACTGCGCGCAGAGCAAGAGGCCCAACGAATGGAGTTCACGAAACAAAAGGAAAAATTAGAAGCGGAGAGAAAAGCTATTGCAGCTGAAGGCGACAAACAATCGGCCATTATTGCGGCTCAAGGTCATGCCGAAGTGGCAAAAATTAAAGCGGAAGGACAAGCAAATGCAATTAAAATTGAAGCAGAAGCTAGAGCAAAGGGAAATGAAATGCTATCCAAATCGTTGACTCCTGATATCCTCAAAAACAATCAAATAGAAGCCTTTAAAGCGCTATCCAATAGCAGTAATTCTAAAGTTATTATCACCGATGGCAAGACTCCTTTATTAGGACTACCCGAAGGAGGAAAATAATTCTAAATTTTCAAATACTATTATTGTTATTTTTGAATTATGTATATTTCAATTACAGGGTTAAAACCCAAAAATTTTTGGGGATTCTTACGATTTTGGAGATTGGCAATTCCATCATTCAATCAAGCAAGATCTTCAGATGGTATTTTGTTTTGTGAAGTGAAACGAATTCAAGGAAACCAATGTACCCTTACAGCTTGGGAAAGCAGGGAACATATGTTAAGATTTATGAGAAGCGGAGTTCACTTAACTGCAATGAAATCCTTTCACAAAATTGCAACAGGTAAAACGTATGGTTTTGAATCAGAATCAATTCCCAAATGGACAGAAGCATTTGAACTTTTAACTAAAAACGGTCGAGTATACTAAGTTTTAAAAAAATCACATATCAAAGATTGACACAATTTGTCCATCTTTGACTAAGTGCAAAATTGTATGCAATAAATTAAATAGTGAAATTTTAAAATCTGTACCATTCAAAAATTCGAATAGAGTTCTTGATCAAGTAGTCACAGATTCGACTAAAAAAACCTACTCACCACTACCCCATTTTATGATAAAAAATATTTTTAGCCAAGAAATTTCAGAAGAGGTTATCCTTAGAATTGAAAAACTGAATCCTAAATCGACTCCTAATTGGGGTACGATGTCGGTAGATCAAATGCTAGCTCATTGCAATGTGACCTATGATTATACCTACCATTCCGAAAAGTTCACACCTCCAAATGCGGTAAAACGAATGTTATTAAAAGCATTTGTAAAACCCATGGTGGTAAGTGAAAAAGCCTATCCCAAAAACGGGAGAACAGCCGCTGAATTTAAAATGGTTGGTGAAAAAGACTTTGAACGCGAGAAATCCAAATTAATTGAGAATATCCGTAGAACGCAACAACTGGGTGCTACTCATTTTGAAGGATTAGAGAATTTTTCTTTTGGGAAGCTCTCAAGCAGTGAATGGAACAACATGTTTTACAAACATTTAGATCATCACCTAACCCAATTCGGAGTGTAGAATTATCGATTATATTAATTACTCGATCCAAAATGAAAAACTTACTTCCCAATTTTAAAACAACCTATCGAATTATCGGTGGGAGTTTCGCTTTTTTATCCCTGAGCTTGTTTGCAAGAGGTTTAATTACAAGTATGAGACAATTCAAAGTCCCCGAAGAAACACTATCCTCTTTACATTACATTGATGCAATTTTTTGGGTCTATGTACATATGTTCGTAATTGGAATGTTAGTATTTTTTATGGGAAGTGCAATAACGGAAGAAAAATATCAGTTTCGTATGTCTCTTTTCCTTTTTGTAGCAACTTGCTTCTATACATTTTTGGATTTCCGTACCTCTGACTCATTTTTAGGTAACAGTTTATACCAAGGTGATGCATCGATTATTCCCGGGCTGATTGGAGTAATAGTTAATTTGTTGTTTTTGCAATTATTAGTCAGAAAATCCAAGTCTAAATAGTATTAGGCGCACAATTTAAATACTAGGTAAAGTTTAATCATTTTTCTTAACCCTATTTTAATTTCATATTGAATATTCTATCTAAATTATTATATTTGTTTAAACAAATATTTTACAATACACGTAAAATAGAATGACCGAGTTGAATTTATCCCAATATGAAACGCAAACAATTCATACAAACCGTAGTTCCACTTTTGGCATTCGCCCCAATAACTGCAAGTATTATGAATCTAAAATCACTCAATAAAATAGTCAATCACCAGAGTAATACACCCAAAATGCCCGTATTATTCTTGGGACATGGAAGCCCAATGAATGCTATTGAAGAAAACGAATTTGTTCAAGGGTTTCGAAGAATTGAAAAAGAAATACAAAAACCTACTGCTATTCTCATTATATCAGCACATTGGGAAACCCGAGGCACCTTTGTAACAGCTATGGACCAACCCAGAACTATCCATGATTTTGGTGGATTTCCTCAAGAATTATTTAACGTTCAATATCCAGCACCCGGAAGTCCTGAACTGGCTAAAATCACTCAGACTCTAATTACAAGTACACCGGTTCAACTCGACGATAAATGGGGTTTAGATCACGGTGCCTGGAGTGTAATTAAGCACTTGTACCCCAATGCGGATGTCCCCATAATACAAATGAGTTTGGATTACCAACAAGGTCCACAATATCATTATGATTTAGCAAAAGAAATAAAATCACTTCGCGAAAAAGGGGTACTCATTGTTGGAAGTGGAAATATGGTACATAATCTCGGTATGGTTGAATGGCGTAAATTAAATGAAACTTTTGGATATGACTGGGCCATCGAATCCAGTGAAAAAATGAAATCTTTCATATTAAATAATGACCACAACTCCTTAATTCATTATCACAAACAAGGCAGAGCATTTCAATTGGCCATTCCTTCACCGGAGCACTATTTACCGCTAATTTATACCATCGCATTAAAAGAAGAAAAAGATTCCATTCAATTTTTCAATGACAAAGCTGTAGCTGGATCACTTACCATGACCAGTGTTAAATTTGGATAATTTATCTCGAAAAAGAATCAAAAAACCAATAGTCTACTAAATCTATCGGCTTTTCGTAAAATAAATATTGAGCATTTAAATGTTACACTTACTTTTGTGCATCAGATGCTTAGTATGATATTTAAAAACGCAAGTAAATTCAAACTTTTATCGATTTACTCATTCATAATCTTGAGTAAAAATCCACTTCATTCTCAGAATATAAATCAATCGCTGATTTGGTATGGAATTTTCACCACCTACGACTTTAATAAAAAATGGTATTTCCAAAATGAATTCCAAGAAAGACATTTCATTTCACCAATTGCTCAACATCAATTTATTATTCGTAGCCATGTTCACAGAAATTTCCCAAAAGCAGGAATGGAACTTTCTGCCGGCGCCAGTTACTTTCTGCAAAATTCGAACAATCCAAATGTCCAAAATACAGTCACGATCCCCGAGAGAAGACCGCATATTGAATTGGGTAAAAAACACGCTCTAAATAAAATTCAATTTGAGCATAGATTTCGCACCGAGGCTCGATTTTATAGAAACACCAATTCAAACAAAACAGAGCTTGAAGATGGCTATTACTTCGATAATTTTCGATTCAGATTTCGATCTCAAATAAGTGTACCTATTGTAAAAATAAATCAGCAAAACTTATTAAAAATTAAAATAAGCGATGAAATTCATCTTCACTCCACCAAACATAGATCTACTACTTACTTCGATCAAAACAGAGTATACGTAGCTTTAAATTACGAAATCAATAAAAAGGCAAACATTGAATTTGGTTACTTAAACTGGTATCAGCAGAAAAACGCCACTGCATTTTATAATCGAAACATTGCTAGATTCACATTATTTCACAAAATCTAACGAAGAGTCTTACATTTAGAATTTATACCGTTATAAATCCAACTTAAATCTGCAAAGTCGCTTCAACTCTCCTTCTTGATTTAAAACGGGTTCAACTTCACCCTCCGAAATCATTCCAGCTTTCTCCATGGTTCGACCAGAAGCGGGATTATCCGCAAAATGAGTACCGAAAACAAACCGAGCTATTTTAAATTCACTGGCAAAATTCAACACCGCCCTTAAACATTCGGTCGCTATTCCCATCCCCCAAAAATCAACCCCTATCCAATACCCAACTTCCACAGATTGAGATGCTTCCCTCCAATGTAAACCGATTTCTCCTACCAAATTCTTCGTCGAATTATCCTCAATTACCCAAACCAATCGCGACATATTGGTGAAACCGTCTTGAATCAACTTAAGTCGTCCAATGGCAAAATTCAACGTATATGGATAAGGCAAACTGCTTGTTTGTTTGGATATATCGTAGTGATTGCACCGAATGACTAACTCGGGCAAATCCAATTCATTCAAAGCTCGCAAAGTATACCGTTGAGTGTGAATCACGGGAAACGAACTAGGCCAGTTTCTACTTATCTGCTCCATCATTTTTACCACGGTTAACCGCCTTTTGTCCAATATTCACGCCCATAGTCATCCCAACTTCAGTGTCCATTCTATAATGTATCGCTCCGTACAATCGGCTTAAACTCGCTTCATTGGCCATAGATACGTAATTTCCTTGTTTCGGGGGATGTAAATACGACAAAATGGTAGCTGCTGCACCACTGAATGTACTATGTCCGCTGGTAAAAGAAGGAAAATTGGGCAACCCGGTAAGGGTTTTAATTTCGGGATTCAGTTGACTGGGGCGAGGAGTGTAATAAAAATTCTTAACATCCCAGCAACAAATAGCAGCATCGAACATAGCCATATTCAACAGCGCTAAATTTCGTGCCCAACGCACTTCGCTAAAATTCAGATTTACAAAATCATCACAAGCGATTGCATTCCAATGACCCGGAGGTGTGTAGGTACCTACTCCATCTCCCCAGAAATGAACAATTCGAGTACGTTCACGAGTTGCGTTTTTGGAATAATACAAAACTTCATCCAATTCCTTTTTAAATGCCTGTGAATGTACAGATGGTGGTGCGGCTGGTCTTCCTTGCACCACTTCGGATGAATCCAATAAGAAACCTTTAACTCTACCAAACAAAGGCAACATTGGAGGCCGAGCAGGCGTTTCCATGCTTTTCCAAGGTGTTTCGCCTCGATTAACGGCACGATCCTCCAACATTTGCCAGTCAGATGGATTTCCAACTGATTTTGAGGCTCCATCTTGACGAGCCCTATTGATGAACTTTTGAGCCACCTTTTCGCCAAGCAACTCCCCGGCATTCACCTCACTGCGGGTATTTCCTCCACACATTATCCGTACATTTTTACATTCTTGAAGTTTTTGTTCAATAAAATCCTGTTCACCAGGGAACATCAATTTCAGTATGGCCGCAGACGCTCCAGAAATCACCGCTTCTTCCGATGGGTAAGCAAAATCGCGGGGAACTGGTATCAATTCTTTTATATCTGGGTCGGATACCGATGGACGAGAACGCTTGAATTTACTTTTATAAAAATAGGCAGAAATAGCCGCATCGTATTGAGCTGCACTTAAATACGCATAGGCTCGTGATGCATAGGGTGGATTTGCAAATGGGAAAAACGGATAAGCCAACGGATTATTGGCATTGGGAACGGGATACGTTCCATCTGCATTCTGATAGGGTGGCAAATTATACTTTGCTACCAATTCCCGCATGATTTCATTCCATCTCAAAACGGTTCCTGCGCTCCAATATTTAATTAATTCACGATCGTTATCGGTCAATTTAGCTTGCCAGCTTTTAATCTCAACCAATTCCAATTTGTAGTCCGGCGAAACGGTGAGTAGGGGAATTTCACATTCCACTTCATCGGGCGAAGACAGCAAAATGGGCAACCAACTTCCAGCTTGGGTATCTAATTTATCCGGAGATAAAGAAGGGTAAAAATCCACGCGACTGCTCGGCTCCTTCTGACATCCTTGAAAAATCAACAATCCCAAAATACAGCAAACACCAATAATGTGGGCAAATTTAAATTTGAATAATTTCATAGCTAACTCTTTTGGGGATTATTTTTTATTCGTCTTTTTGGGGGATGAGATTTCAAACTGATATACAGCACCCGCTGCAACGCTTTGGGTCATTCCAACATTGCGTCCCGCGACGGTTTGCATAGCCATAGCCATTGCACTTAAACCATTTATTCCCGGTATACCCCATTTTAGATTTAAGCCCACTTTTATAGCATCCATATTGTTGCTAGGAAACGGCATATCATTTCTTCGAATATCAAATCCTCCGATTGTGTTCATCCCATCTAATATCACTTCTATATAATGATCGGGATCCTTTCTCCAACCCGTTCTTATGTTATATCCGGTTACACTTGGCATCTGTACTGAATTACTGTATATCATTTTGGTGGTGTAATATGCATCTCTATCAATTTCAATATTGCGCCTTAACATTCCAAAAGCAGAAGCTGTAATAAAAAATTGCTTCTTTTGAACATCAATCATCATTTTAGCACTTGCTGTTTGAGATTTCATTCCAATTGAAAGAGGTAAATAATCAGCAACATAATTGGTAGTTGGCAACCCCAATCCCAAAGTGCCGTTAAAACTAGTGAGCCAACCTTTGAAATTAATTGCATACAATTCTCGTTTGAGAAATACATTCAAATCTTGCAACCCTTGTTGACCAATTAAGGTTCCAGCAGACGCTTGATTCTGGATATAGGGCAACGTAAAAATCAAATTGGTTTTACCGTTGATACCATAATTACCCATCAACATAATGGAATTGGAACTAACCGTACCAATATTCTCATTGCTTCGATAAAAGTTTCCTTCCCAATAATGATTCCATTGAGAAAATCCAGCAACAAACCCGCCACAGAAATTATTCTTGGCCATAAATAGACCGTCTGATTCGGTCTGAGATAACAAGCTAATTGGAAGAAAGAGAGCAGAATAAATTAACCCTTTCCATTTCATAAATTGGTGCAATATACTAAAACACTATTTCTTTCGTTAAAAAGATTTGATTTAACCTAAACAAAATTCGTATTTATTAGATTTCTTAGTCAGCAATAATTCAGCTCAAAATGCAAATAAAACAACCTGAATGTGACAAATACTTAATACAGTCATAATTTATTGGCATTATTTTTGTTAGAGAAAAATCAGCCATGAAACAAGCACAAAAAAGTTGGGAAAATTTTCAGAAAAAACTTAAAGCACTCCCCCAATGGGCCTATTTCACCGGTGTATTATTATGGCTTCTTCCTCTAGGAACCGTGTGGACATTTCTATTCCTTCAACTGTTTTTCAGAAAACGAGGAGTTTAAATCATGAGTTCAAGTAATTCCAATCACCCGTAATAAAAACGGGTTGTTTTTAATTACATCATAAAAATCCAACTTCTACCCTTTACCTAATTGTAACTAAATTCCTACTCCAAGTGAATCGAAAAGAGTTTATTTTCAAATCTGGAATTCGCAGTGCTTCATTGCTCTTTGCTACTCATACCCATTTTCTCTCGAGTAAAATATCTAAAATCAATAAACGATCTCAAAACAATTGGGCAACCGATTTAGAAATACAAATAGATAAACTTCGAATTTCACAATTAGGAAATGAGTTTATTTGGGGAGTAGCAAATGCAGCATTTCAAGTAGAAGGTGCAACTAAAGTCGACAATAAATTAACTTCGATTTGGGATGATTTCAGCCAGAAAAAGGGAAATATTAAAAATGGAGATACGGCGGAACAAGCTACCGATTTTTATCATCGCTATGCCGAGGACATCAAATTAACCAAAGAATTAGGTTTTTCGCATTTCCGTTTTTCCATATCCTGGTCTAGAGTTGTTTCTGAAGATCTGTATACAGAAAATCCTTTAGGAATAAATTACTATATCCAATTTTTAAAGGAAATTAAAGCCGCTGGTTTAAACGCTTGGGTTACCATTTATCACTGGGATTTACCCTCAATCATTGAAAAACAGGGCGGCTGGTCAAACCGTCGAATTATTGAATATTTTAAACGATTTGTTGAAATTTGTGCGAATCATTTCGGAGAATATACGGATCGATGGTTTATTGTAAATGAACCCGCAGCTTTTACCGCTTTGGGTTACTTGTCAGGATACCACGCCCCGGGGAAAAAGAATCCCTTCGCCTACTTAAAATCCGTGCATCACGTTTGTTTAAGCATTGCAGAAGCCGGCAGATTATTGAGGATTAAATGTCCCCAGAAAAAAATAGGAATTGCATACAGCTATTCCGTGGTACATGCCGAAGAACCCAGTGATTCAAAAGCCGCAAATCGTGTAGATGCATTTTTAAACCGACTGTTCGTTGAACCTTTTTTAGGACTTGGATATCCAGACCAGGATTTGCCTGCACTAAAACGACTGAAAAATTACTTTGAACCCGGTGATGAGGACCGTTTAAAATTCAATTTTGACTTCGTAGGTGTTCAGTACTACTTCAGAGTGGTTGTAGGAAGGTCTTCTTGGGTCCCTTTTTTCGGGGGACGTGAAATTCCGGCATCAAAACGAAATGTGGCCACCAATTCTATGCTACGTGAAATCTATCCCGAAGGATTGTACAACTGTTTAATGCGATTTAAGGATTATGGTTTTAAAGATATCGTCGTTTCAGAAAACGGAGTTTGTTATCGCGATGAAGTAAACGATGGTCAAATTTTAGATTCCAAGAGAATTGAATTCTTTCAATCTCATTTGGATCAGTTGGTCCGAGCCAAATCCGAAGGTGTACCTATCAACGGATATTTTGTTTGGAGCTTAACCGACAATTTCGAGTGGAGCGAAGGATACAGTGACCGATTTGGAATAGTATATATCGATTACTCCACTCAGAAACGCATTATTAAGAATTCTGGTTATTGGTGGCAGAATCTACTAACAACTCCTTCTCGATGATCTCTTTTAAGGTCATTTTAGGCAACGCACCCGCTTGCATCATAGGTTGTTTTTCTTTTGGAATAAATAGAATGCTGGGTATACTTCTTATTTGAAACACATATGATAACTCCTGTTCAATTTCGGTATTGACCTTGTAAATCACAATGTCGGGGTATTCGTTACTTAACTCTTCCAAAATAGGCGCCACGACTTTACAAGGGCCACACCAATCGGCGTAAAAATCAATAATTGCAGGTTTGTCTCCTTTGAATTTCCATTCTTTTTCAGAAGTATAATCAAACACTTGATCGATGAACATTTGGTTCGTGAGTTGAATTGTAGGCATTTTGTTTCGATTATTAATTGATTGCACAAATTTCGAGTTAAAATTCGAGTGCATTTGTGCTAAAAGTCGCAGTATTAACAAAACTAGAGGAGATTCAATTATATTTGAATTATGAAATACCCCAAAATACTTTTCACATGTTTACTGTTATCCGTTAGTCATTTTGCATTTTCCCAAACAAAATATGAATTGACTCATAGTTTTATGAACATCGGTAGCCGCCCCCAACCTTATAAGGGCACATTGGAAATAACAGACAGTTTTCTGATTTTTACGGCACTGCCCAATACGGCAGCTGACCCCAACGATACAGTTACTAAAATTAGCAAAGAACGTATTATAAAAAACAAAAAAGGATATTACATCAAAACGCTACCAAACCCTCGAACTGCTCACAACTACACCATTGAATTGAGTTCCGATAAAGAAGAAAAACGTCAAGGTGTATATTATATTACTTTGTTAGTAGCAACCAATTCCGGACAACGACTCACGATCTTCTTTAAAGGGAAATTAGTCAGTTAATTTTCCTGCAATTCCCGCTCAACAAATTCGCGGCAGTAGGATTTTATCATTTCTCTAACTCGACGAAATTCTGAAGCAACTTCTTCATCTGTACCTACCGCTTTGGCTGGATCGGGGAAATTATGATGGAATTTTTTTGCGTTAGTTGGAAAATACGGACAACGTTCTTTTGCATTATCGCAAACCGTTATTACAAAATCAAAGTCAATATCCAAATATTCTTCAACATTATTGGATGTGTTTTGGGAAATATCTATCCCATCTTCTAGCATGGTGGCGATGGCCTTTGGATTTACTCCATGCGTTTCTACTCCAGCGCTATATACATGTGCTTTACCTTCAGTAAATAATGTTAAATAGCCATCTGCAATTTGACTTCGGCAGCTGTTGCCGGTACATAATACCAATATATTTTTCATAATTATTTATAATATTTTTTCTTCAACCATTGGGCCGCTTTAACCAATAAAATTAAGGCCGGAACTTCAACCAGTGGACCAATCACACCCGCAAATGCCTGTCCCGAATTAAGTCCAAAAACACCAATAGAAACGGCAATTGCTAATTCAAAATTATTCCCGGTAGCTGTAAATGAAACAGCAGCATTTTCAGCATAATTGGCTCCGACCTTTTTTCCCACGAAAAACATCAAAAAGAACATAATTATAAAAAACACCACCAGCGGAATGGCAACGCGCACCACATCCATAGGAATTTCAACAATTTGAGCCCCTTTTAAACTGAACATTACGACAATCGTAAACAATAAAGCGATGAGTGTTATGGGGGATATTCGAGGAATGAATGAACGATTTAACCAGTCCAGTCCTTTGATTTGAATAATTAGCCATCTGCTAATAACGGCAGCTGCGAACGGAATCCCTAAATAAACGCCCACAGTTTTGGCAATTTCCGACATAGACACCTGCAGAGAAAGTCCTTCTATTCCAAAAAATGGAGCAACGATCTGCAAGTAAAAATATGCATAAGCGCTGAAGAAAAATACTTGCAATAGACTATTTACACCTACTAAACCTGCCACCAGTTCCCGGTTTCCACCAGCCAACTCATTCCAAACAATTACCATCGCAATACAGGGAGCCAGACCAATAATGATCAAACCCGTCATGTACTCGGGATAATCTTTTAAGAAAAAAATAGCCAATAAAAACATTAAAAATGGCCCTACAATCCACGTAATAAAGAACGAAGCTGTAAGCAATTTTACGTTTTTAAACACAGTGGGAATTTTCCCAAAATCCACCTTTACCAACGGCGGATACATCATTAAAATCAATCCAATTGCCAAAGGGATGTTGGTTGTTCCGTAGGAAAATTGATTTAATAGTGCTTCCACATTGGGAACTCCATATCCAATTCCAACGCCCAACATCATGGCTAAAAATATCCACAGTGTTAGAAATCGATCGAGGAATTTCAGTTTCGTTTTCATGTATTTTGAATGGTATGATTTTATTTAATCCGAACGGGTATTCATTGAATTACAACTCAATAATTGGGTGCATTTCATACTAGCCGGAATTAAAAATTTTTAGGGTATGTAAACTGTAATTGAGGTATGTATTAACAACACCCACTGCCTGGCGTGCAGCTACTCGATGAGTTAGGGGTTAAATCCGACAATTTTTTATTTAGTTTTTCCGGGGGAATTCCGCAATGATCCTTCGCCAAACAATCGGTGTACGTAGGCATCAATTTAAAAACCCCATCGCGAAATGCTAAATGAAATTTATTGATTGTATCCACTTGGTATTCTACTTCAATGTCAAGATCTGAAATCCCGAATAGACTTTCTGACTGAGCTAATATCCCCAAAAACTTGGATGGAGTCAAACGGTGTTCGGTATCATTGGCCACCCACAATTGGAAAGAAGCCACTTTTTCATTTCGCATAGTACCACCACAATCGATATAATGCTTGGCAATTAACCCGATTTCAGTTACATGAAAGTGCGCTGGCACACTTTCTCCATTGGGCAATACGAATGTTAATTCGTTCAAATGCTCTAAAGCTGTTTTTAATTCGTAAAATTTCATATTAACAACACGTTTTTTGATTTGATTTTTTAATAATGACTTGTTCCAAAAACTGACTCATGAGTTGTATCTTCTGTGGATTAACACAATAACAAATTCCCTTTCCTTCGATAGTACCTTGAATAATTCCCGCATTCTTCAACTCTTTCAAATGTTGAGAAACCGTAGGTTGCGCTAAGGGCAATTCTTCCACAATATCCCCACAAATACAGGCATCTACACTCATCAAGTATTGAATGATTGCAATGCGAGCAGGATGTCCTAACACCTTAAACAACGAACTCATTTCGTTCTGTTCGGATGTAAATCCTTCCGTTTTTGAAATTCCCATATTGCAATATTACGATATTCAAATGAAAAAATAAAACGCAACCGTTAAAATTGCGTTTTATTAAGATAAAAATAGATTCAAATCTGGACTTTTAAACAATAGAATTGTGCTTATTTGCAGTACACTCTTCTATTAATTGCCCTGCAAACAAAATAATGCCAAATAAATACTGAATTGATTAGTATTTAACCGGCAGAACCGTAAATCCTTCTTTGCGAAGCAAAGAAATAACACCTTGTTCACCGGCCAAATGCGCAGCACCAACGGCTATAAAAGAAGATTTCATCATCATATTTCCTTTTAACAATGGAATCCATTTAAGATTTCGCTTTACTAAAAAATCGCGCTCGAAATCAGGAGTGGATTTACTTTCTTCTTGAATATACGAATACAAACTGTCAATATTTTGGGTTTCATACAGGGCATACATTTTATCAAACTCCACCAGTTCCGTACCAAGAGCCTCGAATAACATGTTTTTCTGATCTTCAATCGACATCGCATCTACCGTATTTAGTTGTTCCTCCAAAGTTTCGAGTCCAACAATCGATTTTTTCGACTTTTTGGCTTTGCTTTTAAAATACTCTTCATAGGCTTCCACATCTCCCAATTGTTCTTTGAGCAAAATGCTTGAAAAGAAAAATGGAGTCATTTTACAGTAACCTAAAAATTTACTTTCCTTCATTCCCACGGTATCCATGCAGTATTTTTTTAACCGGGCATATTCAGATGGTGTGCAATAATCTTCCATGGTTTTTCCTTTGGGCAACATCATTCGTTTGGCCATTTCCATCATCTCAGCCATCCCAAAATCCATATCCATTTCCATAATCAACTGTTCCGATGAAGCCAATTTTTCGTTGATTTCGGGGGATACTTTAAAGTCCTGATTCTTCACCATGTGGATGGTGCCATATAAATACGAAGGTTTATTTAAACCGTTGCCAGACACTTCCCATAAAAGTTGTGCTTTTGCGGAAAAAGCACTGATTAATAACAATAAAAATGCGCCTATTTTTTTCATAAAAATACAATGTTACTATGATTTAATTTATTTCCATTCAATTTTCGATATCGGTTATCCATTTCTCGATACGTGTAATGGACTTTTGAAAACTCTTGTTAAACATCCACAATGCCAATCGATGAGAAATAAAAGATAATGGCAATGCCAAAAAAAGTAAAATTAAGATTACTTTAACGGGAATCACAGATAATCCGGAGCCAATTTGATAGCCCATTACTCCTCCACCCAATATAGCCCAAGGATAAACCCATAATGCGAACTGTAGTTGAAATTTTTTCCATTTTGTTAATGCATCTAACAAAGAATGTGCGTTTTCCAACAAACTATTTTCCATTTTAATTTTCTTTACTAATTTCATTATTCCGAACATACCATAAGTTATTAAAACATTGAAGAAAATTAAAACTGAAAGTACCGATTTAACAAATAATAAATAGTTTCCGAACAACAAAACAACATATCCTGAAGTAATGAATAAAGAATAAACTAATCCCAACCACAGTTGACGATTCAACCCTTTAAGTACGCTAACATCACTCTCAAATGAAAACCATTCTTTTATAGTTCCTGACATACCAGATAACTTCGAATCCTTCTCCATTACTCTGTCGAGTTTAAGTTCCTCTACATTCAAACTTTTCCAAAGTTCTTCAATATTCAATTTCTGTTTATCCATTCCTGTAATTTTAATTTGATTCTGTGCACTTTTACACGCACATTCACTGATGTTAATCCAAATATGGAGGCAATTTCCTCATCCGTAAAACCCTCTAAATACATGATAATAAGTTGTCGATCAGAATCGTTTAACCTCGACAACGCATTAATTAAAGTACTCTTTGCATCCCAGCCTTCCTGAATCTCTGTTTGCAAATTGGAATGTCCTTCAAACTCACTTAAACTACCATCCACTAAAAAATTGGACATTCTTCGATCGCTTCGATTCAGCGTTAAAATCGTATTTAAACAAACCCGATACAACCAGGTACTTATTCTACTCTCACCTTTAAAACTTCCTAGAGATTTCTGAACTTGTAAATAAATCTCTTGATAACCATCTTCTGGATGAATTGCATGTAAAAAAAGCAACTTGCGAATCATCCCTTCATGAGATTTCATAAGTTCTAGTGCCGATGTACTGTTATTCTCCATATACTGTAAATTCACAGTTAATTGATAAAGAAAACATTCAATAATTAATTTCCAACTTTACTCCAAAGGAGCAAAATCAACAAAATAAACATAATGGCTAAATGAGCAATTAGCCATATTTTAACCAAAACAGGGCGTTCCTTCCAACCAATCGATGAATCATACGGATCAAATATTAAAGCTATTCCCAACTGTGACAGCCCTGTAGGTATATTGTTTATCCAGAAAAAGTATCCCCCGAAAAGAACAAATGAAAAATATAAAATTTTATTAACCACGATTAATTAGTAAATAATGATTTCGTTTTGTTACATGACTGTATTAAACTACCAAGAACAAATTCTTAAACCATTGTAAATTAATACATTTGACATTGCTTTTCCCAAAAAAAATAGCGATATTCGATCAATATGGATTTCAAGATACTAACCACCGACATTCGAGTAGATTTGAAGGAGTACCTTAGCCATTATTTACTTCAACATCCCGATGCAAAAATTATCATAGGTTGCGATTCAAAAAATCGTGATAGCCAAACTATTTACGGAATTGTATTGGTTTTGTACAAAGAAAAAAAGGGAGGGCATGTTCTTTACGCAAAAAAACGAATACCACGCGTAAAGGAACGTTGGTCGCGGCTGTGGCATGAAGTAGAATTATCAGTAGAATTGGCCAATCACCTACTCGATGTTGGACTACCTCGAGCTGAATTTATTGACTTAGATTTAAATCCCGATCCTCGATTTAAATCCAATGACGTGGTTCGGGCCGCAGTTGGGTTAGTCGAATCCATGGGCTACAAAGCCAGAACCAAGCCATTTTCGTTATGTGCAAGTTATGCCGCAGACAAAGTCTGTTAACAAATTCACTCATTAGCACAATTAGAACGGAATCTGTGTTGACGATAATAAGTTATGCCGCAGACAAAGTCTGCTATTAAATTCACTCATTAGCACAATTAGAACGGAATTCTTTCTTAAATTATCGAAATTCTCACAAGATGTGCGAACTATTCTGTAAACTCGCGAATACAAAGCGTTCGATGTTCGCCAATGTCCAAATCTTTGAGAACTATTTGTTCTTACTCATATCCTATTTAAAAAATGGTCAGCATCCATCTGCGCTTTAAAACCAAGAATACCGTTTATCATACCAATCCGAGAACCCAAAAGTGAAGTGTTTTTCAAAACGAAAAAAGGTAAATTGATCCGACCATCGAAACTGGGGTTACTCCAAATAAATTGAAATTAGTCAAACTGAATATAAACATCACGATTGAAAATGATTGAAGTAAAAAACGTTTACAAATATTTTGATGAACGCTGTGTAAACAACGACATATCACTAACCATACCCCAAGGCAGTGTTTTTGGACTACTTGGCCCAAATGGAGCAGGTAAAACCACGCTGATTCGAATGTTGGCTACGGTTACTACACCCGATCGCGGTGAAATTTGGTTTAATCAACAACCTCTATCATCCAAGCATATTCCATTTATCGGTTATATGCCAGAAGAACGAGGATTATACCGTAAGATGTCGGTAGTAGACCAATTGCTATACTTTGCTGAATTAAAAGGATTAAAACGAAGTGAAGCGAAAGATCGAGTTAAACATTGGATGAAGAAAATGGATATTTTAGACTGGGCTGATAAAAAAATGGAAGAACTATCCAAAGGTATGGCTCAAAAGGTGCAATTCATTTCTACTATTTTACATCAACCTCAATTTCTAATTCTGGATGAACCTTTTTCAGGATTTGATCCGGTTAATGCCGATTTAATCAAAGAATTAATCATTGAAATGAAGAATGAAGGTACTACCTTCTTATTCTCCACTCACAGAATGGACAATGTGGAAGAACTATGCGACAATTTAGCAATCATTCATCAAGGCGAAAAAATACTGGACGGTAAAATTCACGATATCCGCCGTTCCTTCTTCCAAAATGAATACGACTTGTGTTTTTCAGAGAATCCGATGATCCTTACTAGTGGAGACAGCAATAACATCCCCAAAAACCAAGAAAACGACATTCATACATCAACTTTATCTTCACAGCCGGATCAATTATTATTTAATCAATACAAAATCCAATCCATGCATAGTGATTATGACAACCGTTTTTGGTTGCGAGTTCAAACCAACCAAAATCAAACATTTCAAACATTATTAAACGATGCATTTAAAACAGGTAAATTAATTGGTTTTCAGGAATATGTACCAAGTATCCATCAAATTTTTGTTAACCAAGTAACTGAAAAAGAATCATGAAGAATATTTGGGTTGTATTAAAAAAAGAGTATTTAACACGGATAAAGAATAAAACCTTTATCGTTATGACATTTTTAGGCCCGTTGCTCATTGCTTTATTTTATGGAGGAGCAATTTGGGTAGCCATTCAGGGGTCAGAAGATTCCTCATTGAAGAAAATCTATTACCAAGGAGATGTAAAAATTTCGGCTGAAACCGCGTTAGAAAGCAATTTCATACTTTTAGATCCACCGAAATATGAAAATCAAATCACGGAAGATATTGAAAACGAAAAAATCGATGGTTATTTAAACATCCAAGACGTGGACTTAATTTCTTTGGATAGCACGGAATTGATATCTAAAAAATCCTTTTCTTTAGCTGAATTGTCCAATTTGGAACGTTTGTTCAAAAATGCCATCCATGAAAAAGCACTGATTAGCTTGGGAATAAATGCATCGCAATTGGCTGCAACGGATGTAAAGGGAGGAATTAAATCGTTAGAAATCAATGATGCAGGCGAAACCAATAGTTCTGGAACCGGTTTACGCTCCGGAATCGGGTTTGGCTTAGCAATGATTATTTACATATTTATCTTTGTTTATGGATCCATGGTTATGCGTTCAGCTATGGAAGAAAAAACCAACCGAATTGTAGAAGTCATTGTAAGTTCTGTCAAACCCTTTGAATTAATGATGGGTAAAATTTTGGGAGTTGCTTTGGTTGGACTCACTCAATTTTTGGCTTGGATTGGATTGGGAATTGGTCTGATTTTCTCGTTGTCTTTTGCATTTAAATCGCAATTGAGCGAAATCCCTAAAACGAACTCACCTGTTAATCCTACTGCCATTTCGGGTGCGGCATCACCCTTAAACGGTACCGCAGACCCAATGAATTCAGCAGCCACCGATGCCATTTCGCAGAAACTCGCTATCATTGAAGGGTTTAACACCATTCCGATGGGTGAAATCCTCGTTATTTTTGTATTGTTCTTTCTCGGGGGATATTTGCTCTATAGTTCTATTTTTGCCGCAATTGGAGCTGCAGTAAATCAAGAAACCGACGTTCAACAATTTATGATGCCGGTATCTTTACCATTGATATTCGGATTTATCATTGCTCAAACGGTAGTGTTTCAAGCACCGCATGGTAAATTGGCACAGATATTTTCCATGATACCACTAACTAGTCCCATTGTAATGGCGGTTCGCGCTCCATTCGATGTTCCTCTAATCGAAGTGCTTGCCAGTTTCGGTCTGCTGGTATTAACGTTTATTTTCATGGTTTGGCTCTCCGCAAAAATTTACCGTGTAGGTATTTTAATGTATGGAAAAAAACCAAGTTGGAAGGATTTCGTCAAATGGATAAGACAGTCGTAAATCATTGTTAATAAATAATATAGAATTTATTTGTTTCGTGTGCTTTGTGAAGTAAATTGTGCCCACAAAATCGGCTAACTCAATGACTTTATGATTATTAAAGCACTAAAAACAGGCTTCATTTTTTCACTGCTGTATTTCCTCGGAATCATCATATTGGATTATCTAAAACTAAGTTCTGAAACCGCCCATAATGTTTCTTTGGCACTTAGAACCGTTATAACCATTATCCTGACTTCTACCTACATTTACAAATCAAAAACTCCGGTATTTTCAATTGCTTTATTCCAATTTTTAATCATGATGTTGTTAACTGGGTTTGTATTAACTGGAGTATGGGAATGGATTTATAGAAACATCTTCTAGTTGACAATTTAAGTCAAACAATTTGCATTAGAATTCTGAATTTAAGTTAACATTAAGCATCAGAATTTAAGCTCAGTTTTCTAGCATTCATTCAGTTACATTGCATTCAGTTTTCTAGCATTCATTCAGTTACAAAGAATTCATTCATTGAACGATATAGCAGAGTAACGCCCTACATACCAAAGAGGTACCTTACAATAAATTCAGTTGAGGTCCGTTATTTTCGGGTGGCACTATAGGTTCAATGCGTTTGCTCGATTGATTTGAATTATCATCGGATGAAGCGTTGTTCCCCCCTGATGATGAGTTACCACCATTCGAATTGGAATCATCTTCGGAATCTGAATCTATATCTGTTTCCGACACGTCTACAACTACCTCAATTTTCCCATATTTTTCAGAAACCAATGTTATTTTTTTCACCGTGTCGGTTGTCAAACGATTGCCCACTGCTTTCCAACCTTTAACATCCATAAATTCTGATATATTAATTTCTTGAGACAGAGATTCTCCTTTTTTATTGGTTGTTGTCAATGAAATTAACATGGGATCAGCCAAGGAACATTCAATCAATTTTGAACCTTTTTCCTCACTAATAAATAAGAATTTCTTTTCTAATGTACTGGTTTCTACTAAGAAACGCTTTACATAATATTGCTTCGATTTACCATCGAAATACACCACCTGCAAAGGCAGTTGATCGTAAAATTTTTGAATTAAATAAACATCATTGGGCTCATAACGATTGATCAATTCGTAATTTGTAATTTCATAACTACCCTCGTTATAGATTACTAAAATTCGATCTTCACCGTTAAAATCTCCTAAATATTGACCTTTTTCATCACCGTTTAGCCTGCCTGTCATATCATCCCACCAAATATTTACACCGCCCAATGTTGATCCTCCTTTTTCCTTTAAATCAACACGTTTCACTGGATACTTGGTAATTTGATTTCCTGAAGCTGTTTTACCTTTTATAGCTAATTTAGCAAAATCGTATTCAAAACTTTTAATTCGGGCATTGGCTGAAGCACTTAAATGAATGGTAACTTTTTCTGCTTCACCATTTGCATTCGCCGAAAAATACAAAACTTGAGTTTTCGCATTTTCATTGGCCATATTATAAATTTTTTCGCGAATCAAACCGGTGGCATTGAATCGTTTAGCCATTGCCTTCTTGGCTGCACCATCCCAATAAACTAAATTATAGGTAGTGCGTTCATCGTTCTTCCGCCAAACATCTACATGGATTAAATCCTTCCCGTAAAAGAACTTATCGCTCACTTTCGCTATGGAATAGGATCCGTCTTTGCGGAATGCAATGATATCATCAATGTCGCTACAATCCATAATAAAGGCATCCTTTTTCAACGATGTTCCCACAAACCCCTCTTCGAAATTGGCATATAATTTCACGTTGGCAACAGCAACAACATTGGCTTCAATGTTGTCAAATGCTCGGATTTCGGTCTTTCTTTCTTTGCCTTTAGCGTACTTTTTTAAGAGTTGTTTAAAATAGGCTACCGCGTAATCCGTTAGATTGTCCAAATGATGCTTCACTTCATCGATTTCATTTTCAATCGAACGAATCAATTCATCGGCTTTGAAACTATCAAATTTCGAGATACGTTTGATTCTAATTTCCGTTAATCGAACAATATCATCAGTAACAATTTCGCGTTTAAACAACTTCTTGAACGGTTCCAATCCTTTATCGATGGCCTCTAAAACCTCCTCCCAAGTTTCACATTCTTCAATATCCCTGTATATTCTTTCTTCAATGAATATTTTTTCGAGGGATGAAAAATGCCATTTGTTTTCCAATTCACTCAATTGAATTTCCAACTCCTGCTTCAACAAACCGAGTGTATTGTAGGTGGAATATTTCAATATCTCAGAAACACCGATAAATTGAGGTTTATCTTCAACAATAACGCAAGCCAAAGGCGATATAGAAATTTCACAATCCGTAAATGCATATAAAGCATTAATCGCCATGTCGGTACTAATGCCAGGTGCTAATTGAATTTCAATTTCCACATCCCTCGCAGTATTATCAATTACTTTTTTAACTTTGATTTTGCCGTTATCGCTCGCTTTAATTATGCTTTCAATTAAGCTACCTGTAGTGGTTCCAAAAGGAATTTCTTTTACCAGCAATGTGGATTTATCGCGTTCTTCTATTTTTGCTCGAACGCGGACTTTAGCTCCTTTCTTTCCGTCGTTGTATCCCGAAAAATCGGCCAATCCACCCGTAGGAAAGTCGGGATAAATTTCAACCTTTTTACCTTTTAAAATATCGATACTCGCTTCACACAACTCAATAAAATTGTGTGGCATAATCTTGGTACTTAATCCAACAGCAATCCCCTCAACCCCTTGTGCTAGGAGCAGAGGAAACTTCATGGGCAAATTTATGGGTTCCCGCTTACGCCCATCGTAACTCAGTTGCCATTCCGTAGTTTTATCGTAAAATGCAACTTCCCGGGCAAAATGTGATAAACGCGCCTCAATATAACGCGGTGCCGCAGCGGAATCTCCAGTTCGAACATCTCCCCAGTTTCCCTGGGTATCAATCAGCAAATCTTTCTGTCCCAAATTCACCAAAGCATCCCCAATAGCAGCATCTCCGTGTGGATGATATGCCATGGTTGCTCCAATAATATTTGCTACCTTATTAAAGCGTCCGTCATCCATCTCATTCATCGCATGTAGTATGCGACGCTGAACCGGCTTTAACCCATCCTCAATAGCTGGAATAGCTCGTTCAAGAATTACGTAACTTGCATAATCTATAAACCATTCTTTAAACAAGCCAGAAACGGGTTTAACCGTACCCGAACCATCTCCAATGGGTGGAGTAAAGTTCATGCCTTCCGGAGAACTTGAATCGAAAGAGTCCTGATTTTCAGACTCTTCTAAAGGATTATTTAATTCTTCTTCTGGATCAATTGACATAGATTTAAGCGCTGCAATTAAATGGATTTAAAAGTTAATGTTGTCAAAATTTTGACGAACTACCAAAACTAATTCTAATCTTTTAACAATACAAAATATATGTCAATTTGTCAGCATTTTTGTATCTTTGTAATTCGAAATACTCGAAAATATGGAGCTTCAATCAGTTAAACAGCGATTCGGAATCATTGGAAATTCACCTCTTTTGAACACTGCTTTACAAACTGCAATCAAAGTAGCTCCAACCGATATGAATGTGCTGATTTTGGGTGAAAGTGGCGTCGGAAAAGAGAGTTTTAGCAAAATTATTCACCATTTGAGCGGCAGAAAACATGCCCCGTTTATTGCTGTAAACTGCGGTGCAATTCCAGAAGGTACCATTGATAGTGAATTGTTTGGACATGAAAAAGGCGCATTTACGGGTGCAACCGACAAACGAAAAGGGTATTTTGAAAGCGTAAGTGGTGGTACCATTTTCTTGGATGAAGTCGGTGAACTACCTTTAGGAACCCAAGCACGACTTTTGAGAATTTTAGAGAACGGAGAATTCATTAAAGTGGGAAGCAGCCAAGTTCAAAAAACCGACGTTCGTGTAGTTGCCGCTACCAATCGCGATTTACTTGAGCGAGCTAAAATGGGCAAATTCAGAGAAGATTTGTATTATCGATTGGCTACCGTACCTATTCGTGTTCCCAAATTATCTGAACGAAAAGAGGATATTTACATGTTATTCCGCAAATTTTCATCGGATTTTGCTGAACAACATCACCGACAAATTCTGGAATTAAACACCGAAGCTCAACAATTATTGAGCGCTTATAACTGGCCAGGTAATATCCGACAACTTAAAAATGTTACCGAACAAATTTGCGTTCTTGAAACCGATTCCTTGCTCGATGCTTACACATTGCAAAACTACCTTCCCCAATCGGAACCATCGCTGCCCGTATTATTGGGGAAAATAGACGGAAATTTTGATGGAATGAGTGAACGGGACATTTTTTACAAAGTATTGGTTGATTTAAGACGCGATGTTAATGATCTTAAAAAGGTAGTTTTTGGACTGTTAGAGGCCAAGGATGGAATGCACAATTCAATGAATGTTACGGCGGCAAGTCCCAGTTTCAATAATTCACTTCCCATAGCTCCTGGTTCTGCAATAACAGTTAGTAACACCAACGACCTACAATCCAATTCTCCTGCTAATTACAATAATAATTTTCACGCAGCACCCAATAATTCATCCGGATTGAATTCGAATAACGGACATTTGAATCCTCTTGGGGGAAGCAATGGCTTGCCTCAGATCAATCCCAACTCGAATTATCCAAATTCAATTTCAAATTACCCAAATGACAGTGGATTTTCATCAAACAATGTACAATACAGCACTGTTGCAGATTTTGAAGACCAAGAATTGGACGATTTTATAGATGCTGAAACCTATACTACTCATTCTGAAAACGGTTTAAGTTTGGAAGCCAAGGAAATTGAATTAATTCGAATGGCATTGTCAAAAAACAAAGGAAAACGAAAAAAAGCGGCCGAAGATTTAGGCATTTCGGAACGCACACTGTACAGAAAAATCAAGCAATACAACTTAGAATAGTCATCCCCAAAAAATGAAAAAGAACTGGATCAACATAGTATTTTTTTTGCTTCTCTTGGGAATGCAATCTTGTGGAATATATAATTTTCGTGGTGCCAATATTCCGGACGATGTAAAAACCTTTTCGGTAGGATTTTTCAACAATGAAGCCCAGTTGGTGAATCCGTCATTAAGCATTGATTTTACTGAAAAACTTAAAACAAAATTTCAATCAGAAACAACTCTTAATTTAACATCAGAAGAAGGAGATTATCTCATTTCCGGAATTATCAAGCGATATGAAATTACGCCAGCGGCACTGAACGCTCAAACTGGTTCTGCTCAAAACCAGTTCTCCATGACCGTAAGTTGCGAATTTAATTGTGAAAAATATCCAGAAAAGAACTTCACACGCGACTTTACTTCATCCATTACTTTTGATGCCTCCGTAGAATTTTCAACGGTGGAATCCGCATTATCTGCCGAACTTTCCGATATCATTGTTCAACAAATATTTGCTGCAATTGCTTTAGATTGGTAATCGTATGAATCGAGAGAAATTCAAACATATTGCTCGTTCTACGAAAACGCCCGACACTACAGACATTGTAGATTTAGTGGAAATAACCAAAGAATTTCCCTATTTTTCTTGGGGGTTTGCATTGTTAGCAAAAATTTATAACGAACGTGAAGATTTCCGCACGGAATCGCTCATGCATCAGGCTGCTTTACGTGTTTCAGATCGGGAATGGTTGTATAATTACATTCACGACACAGTTGAAAATCCAACAATGGATTTGGATAACACTGCTGTTGATAATTCCAATTACAATGAGTTGATTGAAGCTCCTGAATTACAATCAACTTTTATTCCTCCTGCAGAAACAACCGAATCGCTCGCAGCTGATTTGGATTTCAATGAACCTCTCGAAATTGAGCTAAACCCAGCAATTGATGCAACTGTTATTAACAACAACAACTCCGTTGAAATTGAGCTAAACCCATCAATCGATGCAACTGAAATTGACTACAATAACTCCGTTGAAATCGAGCTAAACGATACAGTTGACAAAACGAATACCCATATTAGTGATCCGGTTGAAGCAGATGAAGCAGTTAAAATCACCGAATCAACAAATGTAGAAATACCCATTGATGGTGTTGAAGAGGAAGTTATAACACCCATAAACCTTCCACAAAATTCGAATCAACAAGTCACATCGAATGCAGATGAAACCAAGTCAACTCCCACACTCGAAGAACTAAAGTCGGCCTTCTTGAATTCAAAAACGATTGAATCAGAAATAGATGCAATTACTGAAAATAGCTTTTTTCAGCCGGTAATTGAAACTTCCGACTCCTTCGATTCCACTGTGGATATTGAGTATACACCCACTACATTCGAACCAGAAATAACATCCCCCGAAACAAAAAAAATCAAAGGATATTACAACATAGAAGATTACTATTCATTGCCTCCAGAGGCGTATAATCAATATCAATTTAAAGCTGTTCCAAAAGAAAACGAGTCCAAAATAACGCAACAAAAAAACAGCACCTATGATTTTTACAGTTGGCTGAACTCCGATATTCCTCAAAATGCACCTGCAATTAAACCCATTGAACGCCGAGAGGATTTATTGGATAAATTCTTAAAAAACAAACCCCTGCCAACCCGACCTAAGCAAGAATTCTATTCACCAGAAAAAGCAGGTAAACGAAGCGACACACTTTCAAATCAAATTGTAACTGAAACACTAGCAAATATTTACTACAAACAAGGAAATCTAAACAAAGCAATTGAAGCCTACCAACAATTGCAGTTGAAATTTCCCGAAAAAATGTCGTACTTTGCAAATCTTATAGAAAAAATTAAAAAAGAACGTATATCATGACCTGGATTTTAGTACTTGCCATCATTGTTTCCATCTTATTGATGTTAATCATATTGGTTCAGAACCCCAAAGGGGGTGGATTGGCTTCCAATTTTTCACAAGGAAATCAAATTTTCGGAGTTGAAAAAACAACCGACATAGTTGAGAAAATCACTTGGATTGGAGCAATTTTAATCGTTGTTATTTCATTGGCTGCTGCTTCTTTCAACGGAAACAAAAGTCAAGCTGCACGTAAGACCAATTCGGCGAACGAAGTTTCATTGCCGGATGTTAAAGCACCTAAGAAATAATTTAAAAAAAACAAATTACAGCTGCTTGTCGTCAGCTAAGTTCATAAAAATTGCCGCTTGAATTTGTGGAAATTTAACAAAAACTAAAAATGCCATCCCTGAGGATGGCATTTTTAGTTTAAATACGTATTTATTTACTTACTATTTATTACTTATGTAATCTTTCATACAGATCCAAACCATGCTGTTTTGCCGTTTCTTTGGCAATTTCATAACCTGCATCAGCATGACGAACAACGCCCATACCCGGATCGTTATGTAAAA
Source organism: Chitinophaga pinensis (assembly GCA_945890895.1). Lineage (GTDB taxonomy): Bacteria > Bacteroidota > Bacteroidia > NS11-12g > UBA955 > VMCP01. The sequence goes on from CAMDDG010000010.1 coordinate 54,055, forward strand.
CTCTGCGTAATCGGATTTCAGCATCATCCGTTCCATCGGCAACGATTACCATACCGGAATGTATGCTGTAACCCATACCCACTCCTCCACCATGATGTAAACTCACCCAACTTGCTCCACCCGCTGTATTTACAAATGCATTCAAAATGGGCCAATCTGCTACCGCATCGGATCCATCCATCATGGCTTCGGTTTCTCTGTTTGGAGATGCAACCGAACCCGTATCCAAATGATCTCTACCAATAACTATCGGTGCTTTTAATTCACCACTTTTAACCATCTCATTGAAAGCCAAAGCCGCTTTTTGTCGTGCCCCTTGTCCCAACCAACAAATGCGAGCAGGTAAACCTTGAAATTCAATTTTTTCCTGTGCCATTCGAATCCATCGGTGCAACCCTTCATCTTCTGGGAATAACTCCAATATCTTGCGGTCGGTTTTGTAAATATCCTCAGGATCACCACTCAATGCTACCCATCGGAATGGACCTTTCCCCTGACAAAACAACGGACGAATATAAGCAGGCACAAAACCGGGGAAATCAAATGCATTTTTCAACCCTTTCTCCAACGCTCTTCCTCGTAAATTATTGCCATAATCAAATACCACAGAACCCATTTTTTGCAATTGCAACATCAATTCAACATGATGAACCATGGTTTTATAACTTAACTCTACATACTTATCTGGATCCGTTTTTCTTAAATGATCGGCGGCATCCACATTCAAATCTTCTGGATAATATCCAATTAATGGATCGTGAGCGCTGGTTTGATCGGTTAAGGTATCGGGCACGATATTTCGTTCCACCAATCTCGATAACAGCTCAACTGCATTGCATTTCACCCCTATACTTAATGCTTGTCCAGCATTTTTTGCGGCTAATGCTTGGTCTATCGCTTCATCAACATCACGAGCCATAACATCTAAATATCGCGTTTCTAAACGTTTGCGAATACGCCATTCCTCTACTTCTGCTACCAAAGCAACCCCTTCATTCATGGTAATTGCTAAAGGCTGTGCACCACCCATACCACCTAAACCAGCAGTAACATTCAACGTTCCTTTAAGCGATCCATGAAAATGCTGTCGAGCGGCTTCTGCATAAGTCTCATACGTACCTTGTACAATACCTTGAGATCCAATGTAAATCCAACTTCCAGCGGTCATCTGACCGTACATCATCAATCCTTTAGCTTCTAATTCTCTAAAATGATCCCAGTTCGCCCAATTAGGCACCAATTGACTGTTGGATATCAAAACACGAGGCGCATCTTTATGGGTGGGCAATATAGCTACCGGTTTTCCACTTTGAACCATCAACGTTTCATCTTCATTTAGATCAATTAGGGCTTTACAAATCATATCAAACGCTTCCCAATTTCGAGCAGCTTTTCCCAATCCTCCATAAACGATTAAATCCTCTGGGCGTTCGGCAACTTCGGGATCCAAATTATTGTGAAGCATTCTATAGGCCGCTTCCTGCACCCATCCTTTACAAATAAGCTTTGACCCCGTTGGTGATTTTAATACACGAGGGCCGTGTTGAATATGTTCTGCCATAATTATTTAGATTGCAAAATTACGTTCAATATTGAGAATATGAAGTCAATATTGTTGAAATTGAAGGAATAAAAATTTAAAATTTCATGGTTAAATTTATTCTTTTTCGGGGGACGTCTACTTCCATTACGCGAACACGCACCTGCTGTCCTAACGATACTACTTCCGATGGATGTTTTATAAACCGTTGTGATATATGTGAAATATGAACCAGCCCATCTTGTTTAACACCAACATCCACAAAGGCTCCAAAGTTGGTAATATTCGTTACTATTCCATTAAGTTCCATACCAACTTCCAAATCACCAATGCTTCGAACTCCATCCTCAAACTTCATTTCCTCTGCATTTCCTCGAGGATCTGAACCGGGTTTTTTCAATTCTTGAATGATATCTTGAAGTGTGGGTAAGCCCAATCCATCGGCTTCGTTAATAAATTCATTTAATTCAATATCGCGCAATAAAGATTCATTTCCTATTAATTGTTTGACATCCACTCCTGATTTTTGAGCCATTTTTTGAACAACCGAATATCGTTCTGGATGAACTCCCGAATTATCCAATGGATTCTTCGCATCTTTTACACGCAGAAAGCCCGCGCATTGTTCAAATGCTTTATCACCCAATCGAGGTACTTTCTTTAATTCCTCTCTACTGCTGAATCCTCCAATTTTGCTGCGATATTCTATGATATTCTTGGCCAATGCAGGACCCAAACCACTTACATAACTCAATACATGTTGACTCGCCGTATTTAAGTTGATGCCAACTTTATTCACGGAACTGATTACAACACTTTCCAATCTTTTTTGGAGCAGAGATTGATTTACATCGTGCTGATATTGTCCAACACCTATACTTTTAGGATCGATTTTCACCAATTCAGCCAATGGATCCATCAATCTTCTTCCGATACTTACTGCTCCTCGAACCGTGACATCCTCATTGGGGAATTCAAGACGTGCTACTTCAGAAGCACTGTATATACTCGCCCCTGCCTCATTTACCATATATATAGGTAAATCCTTTATAAAATTCTTCAAAAACGCATAGGTTTCACGACCAGCTGTTCCATTTCCAACCGCCAAAGCGTCAATTTCGTATTTTTGGATTAACGCGCCTATTATTTCTTGAGATTTCAATGTATCTCTTTGCGGTTCATGAGGAAAAATTGTGGTTTTGTGAAGCAAATCTCCGTATTCCGATAAACACACTACCTTACAACCGGTTCTAAATCCAGGATCTAATGCCAGTACCCTCTTTTGTCCAAGTGGAGAGGCTAACAATAATTGTTGTGCATTCAATGCAAATACGCCAATTGCGTCTTCGTCGGCTTTTTCTTTCACCAACGACAACATTTCATTTTCCAAACTGGGTTGCAACAAACGTGTGTATGCATCTTTTGCCGCATCACACACTATATCTGAAAGAGGACCATACCCCTTCATGCAACTCTTTTTCATAATGTAAATGGCTCTTTCAAAGTCGGGCTCAACTGAAATTTTCAGAAATCCAGCATCTGCACCGCGCATCATGGCCAAAAAACGATGACCCGGACAGCGTTTCAACAATTCTTTATGTTCAAAGTAATCTCGAAATTTCTGTGCTTCTTCAACATCTTTTTTTCCGCGGGCGGGCTTGGAACTGATTATCGATTCATTTTCAAACAATTTTCTCAATTTACCCCGCAATTCAGAATCTTCATTGATCCATTCGGCAATAATATCTTGAGCTCCTTGAAGTGCTTCCTCTTCGGTTTTTACTTTTTCATTTAAGTAATTTCTTATAGAATTCAGAACTTTCGTATTACGTTGTTCAAAAATCTCTTTAGCCAACGGCTCTAATCCTTTTTCCTTTGCAACATCTCCACGGGTTTTACGACGTGCTTTATAGGGCAAATACAAATCTTCAACCTCGGCAATTTCCGTTGCCTTGAGTATTTTTTGTTCTAATTCCGATGTTAATTTTCCTTGTTCTCGAATTTGCTCAATTACAAATTCTTTTCGTTTTCGTAGAGTTTCAACTCGTTCGTACTCATCTTTAATTTTCAAAATCTCTACCTCATCGAGGTTACCGGTTCTCTCCTTTCGGTAACGTGCTATGAATGGCACAGTAGAACCTTCAGACAAGAGCAAAAGTACCTGTCGTATTTGGGTTATTCTCAGATTTAACTTTTCCGATATACCCGTAAGCTCAACCTCATCCAACTTATCCATGAGGTGCGAATATACAGATGTAACTGTGATAAATGTTACCGTTTTTTATTCTTTTTTTCATGTATTTTGCAATATGAAATCAATTATTTTCCCACTTGTTGCGCTAACTCTTTATTTTTCATCATGTGGCGCCAAATCTACCGAATCCAACGGCAATGAAACGTCTGTTGCAACGAATGAAATTTCCAACCAAAACAGTGCTCAAAACAACACATCCGACAGTACTAAAACTGGAAAAACCATCATCATTGATGTACGAACTGTTGATGAATGGAACAACGATGGACATGCCAATTGCACGGTGAACGTACCTCTAGATCAATTAGAATCAAAGCTTGAGTCGTACAGAAACTATGAAAAGGTGGTCTTTGTTTGCCGCAGTGGTGCTCGGGCTGGGAGAGCTACAGAAATATTCAAATCTGCAGGATACAAAGATGTTTTAAATGCCGGACCTTGGCAAAATGCCCCCTGTAAATAATTCAAAATATCATATATCAAAAATCATCTATCCTACTATTTATAAGTGTAATTATTACAATTATTAATAATTAACAAAAAAGGGAATTTCAAATAATTGAAATTCCCTTTTTTACGCTAATA
>CAMDDG010000011.1 GCA_945890895.1 Chitinophaga pinensis
TTCTCACAAAGGGTATATTAAGCGTACGGTATTGTCGGAATACAAAGAACAAAATCGAGGTGGACGGGGAATGCGAGGTGTTTCGCACAGAGATGAAGATTTTGTTGAGCATTTATTTGTAGCAAGTACGCACAATTATTTATTGTTGTTTACCGAACAGGGTAGATGTTTCTGGTTGAAAGTATATGAAATTCCAGAAGGTGCAAAAGCAACCAAGGGTAGACCCATTCAAAACGTAATCAACATCCCTTCTGACGATAAAATTAAAGCATACCTGAATATCAACAATCTTAAAGATCCCGAATATTTAGAAAATAATTTTATCATTATGGTAACTAAAAATGGAGTAATTAAAAAGACTTCATTGGAGGCTTACAGCCGTCCTAGAGCAAACGGTATTAATGCAATCACCGTTCGGGATGGAGATGAATTATTGCAAGCGTGTTTAACCGACGGTGAAAGTGAAATAGTTATTGCTAAAAGAAAAGGTAAAGCCATACGTTTTTCTGAAACTAAAGTGCGTCCCATGGGAAGAACCGCAGCAGGTGTTCGCGGTGTTACACTTGAAGATGATAGCGACGAAGTAATTGGCATGGTTTGTGTGAATCCAGTTAAAAAAGCGACAACTATTTTGGTTGTTAGTGAAAAGGGATACGGAAAACGTACTGACCTCGACGATTACCGGGTTACAGGAAGGGGAGGAAAGGGAGTTAAAACCATTTCTGTAACTGAGAAAACAGGAAATCTGGTTGGTATATTGGAAGTTACCGATGAAGATGGATTGATGATAATTAACAAAAGCGGTATGACCATACGCATGGCCACCGATAAGTTGAGAGTCATGGGTCGTGCGGCACAGGGAGTTCGTCTAATTAACATTAAAGAAAAGGATGCAATTGCTAATATTGCTAAAACGCCTCGAGAAGACGATGAAGAAGAATTGGAAGGTGAATTAGTAGATGGGATGATTGTTGAGGATGTCACTGCAGTTGAAACTCAAGAAGCAGTTACTGATGTTAATGAACCCGAAGATTCCTCTAATGAAAATGAATCTGAAGATTTAATTGAAGAATAAAGAATTCGGCAAAAAAAATAATTTAAAGTTAAGAATATGAGAAAGTTGTATTATGTAATTTTAGCAATTGGATTGGGAATCAGTTCAGATGCATTCTCTCAAACTCGTTCAATCAATTCTGCTGAATTTGCATTGGAGAGCGGTACTCCCGATGATATTATCATTGCAAAAGAAGAAATCGATAAAGCTTCCGTACACCCCAAAACTGCAAACATGCCTAGAATGTTTTTGATTAAAGCTAAGGTGTATCGGAGTATTTTTGACAAAAGAGGGAATCCCTTGATTGCACCTATTAGCCATCAAGCCGGTTTTATTGCAAGTCAATCCATTTTGAACTTCTTTGAAAATCCATTAAAAAAGAAATCAGAAGAATTGGAAGATGCTAAGTATGAAGTAGGTAATGTTTTTGCTGCAACTTTCAATGAATCTCAAAATGTATCGGATTTGATGAATAAAGCAACAGAAGGACAGAAACCATTATTTTACGATACTCTGGTTAGTTATTATCAAAACTTACTAAGTATGTATGGTAAATTGGATACTTCGATGATCAATAATTTAAAAGGTCAAAAAGTAGAACGCGATTTCTTTGTTGATCGAATTGCATTTTTTGCATTGAATAATTCCGATAAAGCAAAACGCATTCAAATTCTGGATGGATTAATGAAATCTGAAATGCCTAGTGCCATTTTGGTCGAAAGTTATTCTAAAGAATTATTGTTAAATAAGGATACAGCAGGAGCAAAGCGAGTTATCAAAGAAGCGTTAGTTAAAAGCAATAACAATAATGAGATATTCAACGTTCTTGTGAATTATTACATTGCAATCGATAGAGAAGCAGATTTGATGATAGAAATAGATGAGCAAATTAAAAACGCTCCAACTGCGAGAAATTACTGGATTCGTGGATATTTGAACGAAAAAGCAAGAAGAATGGATGAAGCTACCAACGATTATCGTAAATCCAGAGAATTGGACGAGTTTTATCACGATGCAAATTGGAATTTAGGTGTGTCATTGATTAAACATGAATCTAAAAAACTCATGGATGCAAAATCTAAAGCAAGTGGAGAAGCTAAAGCAAAGATTGATAAAGAATTATTGGCGCTTTGGAAAGAAGCCCGCGGTTATTTGGAATATGCTGCAGAAAATCCCAAATACTCTAAAGAAGAGTTAATTGAAATTTGCAAAGGAATAAAAACCTGTTGTATGGAGTTAAGTGATAAAACATGCGAAAATGAACAACGCGACAAAATCAGAACTCTTACTGCAGGTGTTACATTGGCAATTGGCGATAAATATAGTTATCGTTTGATTGGAGATGCTAAAAAAATGGATGTTTCTTACCAAAATAAGCAAGGAACCGTTTCAACAATTTCTGATGTGAATTGTGATTGGACTAAGGATTTTGATGTAATTGATAAAACTGATATGTTAACTTTATCTGTTAGAATTAATGGTGGTGGTTCAGCAACTATGCAAATTCTAGTAAATGGTGAGGTAGTATCTGAAAAAGAAATTACCGGAAGCGGTTACTTACAGTTTTAATTGACCCATAGATTTTTACAATAAAAGAAAGGGCGAGTAATTCTCACCCTTTCTTTGCACTTTGCTATTTAACATAATGTAAATTATCAAACAAAACTAAATCCAACCAAATCCAACATATCAAAACCAAATCCAACAATATTAAATCAACCAATCCAAGTCAAACAAAATTCAATGGAACCCAATGTCCCATTGAATTTCCTCTTGTTATTTTACAAGTATCTTTTCAAATACTCTACGAATTTCCATTACTTCCTGCGCCTCAATTTCTAAAAAATACATTCCTGATGGTACATGAAGTTCATATAAATTCCCGGATCCATTTATAGATCTTGTTTCCAAATTATCCAAATCCGTCGATTCTAATGATCTAATTAATCTACCATCTGAACTGTATAATTTAATCGACTTTATTTCTCTATTTGATTCAATAAATACATCGCCTTTACTCGGATTTGGATAAATCTTCACTAAGTCGTTATTTATTGGATTATTGCCTACTGAATTTAAAATCAACGCATTTGATGAATCACTATTACAGCCTTGCCACGATAAAATTGCATTATAACGACCCACTTGAGTAGCTCTGATTTTTTGTCCAACACCCACTTTAACGCCATTCATATACCAATTAATCGTTCCAAATCCAGGATAGTTCAAGGAATATAAAGTATCCCAGTTAACTGCAATTTCTAAGGTTGGTGACTTTAAAGCAATTCTAAATTTATTGCTGTTAGCTGATTGAGGAATTGCACATTGATAATTAGTTGAAACGCTTGCCAAAAATTCATCGTTGTTTTTTAACGGAGGAATCACTTTCAAGGCAATGGAATTGGCTCCATTAATGAGATTTGAATTTTTACTCCAATTGTAGGATAAATTTAGCCCATCCATTTTAGAACTTCCATGATTCAACAATAACAATAATGTATCTGTTAAGCAAGGTGAATTATTGCTTGAAATTAATTGTAAACTCATCGGAATGGTTTCTAAAACCGTTACTGTTTTCGAAGTTTTACTATTTCCGTCTGTGTTTTCAGCAGTTAATTCAATCGTGTATTTTCCAGAAACGGAGAATGAAATTTTAGGATTTAAAGAATTAGAATCCGTTCCGTTTTCAAATTTAAAATTCTGATTCGGTGAAATTGACCAAGTATGTTTTGTTGGGTTGTTTGTTGTTGTATTTATAATACTGAGTATATCAGCGGTGCAAATGGTATCTTTAGAAATACTAAATTGAGCTGAAGGTGTATTAATACTCCAAGCATCGCTGGTAAAAACTCCTCTCCCATGCGTTACAGCCATTATTGTGAAGTCTGATGGTCTGAATTGCAATTGCATGGTTTTAACCGGTCCCATACCCGAATTATATGGCGTCCATTTTACTGTTGTAGCCCAAATATCATCCGTTCCGAATATTCCTAATTCTGTGGCTATTAATACGTTTTGAGGTTTTTTGGGATTTTGAAGCGACCACCAAACCGGAAGGTTGGGCAAATCTCCGTCTTTCGATATCCAGCTGCTTCCCCCGTTAAAAGAAATATAAATATTATTGATTCCATAATTACTTAACGTTACAATAATTGTATCGCTACTTTGCGATAGAGTTACGATACTGGATACATTACCAGCATTGATTCCGTTAGTAATGTCTGTGAAACTTGGAGCTGAAGCAGCCGGATTTTCAGTATAAAAAACTTTTCCAACATCCGTCCCAACATACAATCTACCCTTTCCTGAGCGCAACTTTGTCCAATTCAAAGCACTTACCGAACCCGAACCTGAATTCGCAAAAGTTATCGTTTCAGCAGAATTGTAATCATTATTTATGCTGTTACGATACATTTCTCCTGCGGCTTTTCCACTAAAAAGTAAATTATTAATATCATCTAACGCTGCAGGATTAATGAATTTCCCTGTGTTGTTATCCTTCAATACTTCCTTGAAACTCTGCCATGAATTTGTAGTAGCATAAAAATTGTTGTATACATAGCTTATAACTTGCTTTTGATCGGATGACGGTGCAATGAAACAATAACCTCCATCACCTCCAAACACTGAGTATTTGTCATTAATTCCTGCATTCGTAAATCCCAATGTCCCATTATCCTGTGCTCCAGCTAACATGAAATTCGATGATTTTTGCTGTGAAATACTACCAGCATAAAATTGAGTTACCAAATATCCGTTGTTTCTAGCTCCAATTGCACCCGATGAATTCCATGAATTATTGGGGATGTTAGATCCGTAAAAAATACCACCATCGGTTCCAAATACGCATTGTTTACCATCGGAATGATATACGATTGCATGTTGATCAGCATGTACATACACACAACTAAGCGTGTTTAAATTGGCATTATCACTCCATTTCGATAGTTGATTCCATTTACTTCCAGAATTAGTTGAAATAAATAAATCTATTCCACCGATAATCAGTTCTTTAGGATTTTTTGGATTTACAGATATAACCAAATCATACCAACCTTGACCACGTGTAAAATCGGTGCTTGGAATTCCTAAATCGGCATCAACCGGTTCTGTTATTGCACTCCAAGAATTTCCCCCATTGAAAGAACGAATAATTAAATCTGCTTTCCCACCGCTTTCAAAAAGAGCATAAAGTGTATCTGAATTGTTAGGTGAAACCCCTAATTCAACACGACCGGCCAATGCATTGGAGTTTTTATAAGCTTCGGTAAAAGTTGTACCATTGTCGCTATATAGTATTCGACCTCCACCTTTATCGGAACCCGTAAATGCAGCATTAGCACGAGTTCCAAGCCAAATTCGATTACTATTGTCAATTTTAACATCCGAAATTGCACTGGTGTAACTTGCACCTGTGTATGCTTTTGGTAAAACATTGGAAAAAGTACTACCCCCATCGGTACTTCTCATCAAACCAATGTTATTTACGGAGCCATTCCATTGTCCCTGGTAAAATAATATATCACTAGCAACATATAAAATACTGCTACCCGATTCATTACGCACAACAATATCATTCACATAGTAAAAGCCACTTGATGCATTGAGTAAACTAAAGGTTTTACCTCCATCCGTACTTTTGAATATTCCCGATCCTCTACTGGTTGAAAATGTAGTACCAAATCCTTCACCGGTTCCCACATACATGATGTTAGAATTGTTGGGATCAAAAGCAATGCAAGTAACCGTAATGTTCGACCAAATATCCGAAACCGATTTCCAAGTACTGCTTGAACTGGTAATATCATCATTGTACCACAGTCCCCCAGTAACAGCACCGGCCCACACTTTTTTACCTTTACTGTCGTTGGGATCCCATGCAATAGCGCGGGTTCTTCCTCCAACATTATTGGGACCTCTACTTTGCCAAGAATTGCTGGAAGAACCTGGGGTTGCTCGTTTATTTATAGCTAATTTGGACTGGATATCGAGCAATGCCTGGCTTAAAACTTCAGGCGTGGGTCTACCCTTTTTAGGATCTATGGTGGCCAAATAATCTTGCTTCCACCATTCTAACGGCGCTTGTTTGACCTTTTGATACGGAGAATTTCCGGATCCAATTTTTTTCAAATGCTTATTCGCTTTTTTATAAATTTTGGAATACTCTTTTTGACTTACAAAGGTATCTTGTGCAATTAAATGGATTGGATTTATCGTAAGAAATAGATAAGAAAAAAAAGGGATCGTGAATTTTAAAAATGGTTTCATTTGGTTATTAAAATTAATGGAAGATGTTACATGCAAAAACTATGCAGAATTAACTTCGATGTGCAGCGTGAAAATAAAAAAGGGGAAAAAATTCCCCCTAATATCATTCAACCCAAGATTTCCAATACGATGGATCTTCAACACCCAGTGCTTCCTCCGTGATCATGAGCGGATGAAACGGATCTATCATTACAGCTAACTCTCTGGTTTCTTTGGCGCCTATACTCTTTTCAACTGTTCCGGGATGGGGTCCATGAGGAATTCCTTTTGGATGGAGAGTGATCATTCCGCGTTCAACATGTTTGCGGCTCATAAAGTCACCATCTACATAATACAGAATTTCATCGCTATCTACATTTGAGTGATTATAAGGTGCTGGAACGGATTGAGGATGATAATCGTACAATCGAGGTACAAACGAACAAATAACAAAATTTCTACCTTCAAATGTCTGATGAATTGGAGGTGGCATGTGCAATCTTCCGGTTATGGGTTCGAAATCATGGATGCTGAATCCAAATGGATAGCAATATCCATCCCAACCCACTGCATCAAACGGATGATTTACATAGGTATACGGATAGATCCAATTTTGCTTCTTGATCATAACTTTGAATTCGCCCTTTTCATCGTGGGTCTTCAAGTTTTCAGGAAGTTTGATGTCTCTTTCACAATACGGTGAATGTTCCAATAATTGACCGAATGAGTTTTGATATCTTTTCGGGGGATAGATGGGCGTTGGTGATTCAATTACCATCAATCTGTTATTTGTATCGTTGAATTCCAATTGGTAAATGGTACCCCGTGGAATAACCAGGTAATCACCATATTCAAATGGAATTTCACCGTATAGGGTTTTTAATTTTCCGGTACCTTCATGGATAAAAAGAACTTCGTCAGAATCCGCATTTTTAAAAAAGTAATCCGTCATACTTTTTTGAGGGGCAGCTACACCAATTGATATATCGGAGTTTACCAATAAAACCTTTCTGCTTCTGATGTAATCATCCTCACCGATTGTTTTAAATGTTACAAAACTGCGATTTTTCATGTTTCGGTGTTCTGCAATTTTAGGCTCAACGCTGAAAGGTTCACCGATATCTTGAACTAATGTTGGTGGGTGACAATGATACACCAAGGAATACAAACTATTAAATCCTTCAGTACTGATTAACTCTTCTGCATATAAACTACCATCGGCTTTGCGAAATTGAGTGTGTCTTTTTCGGGGAATGCTACCCTGTCTGTAATAAAATGCCATAAATTCAACTTTAACCACGAATATAACAATAAATTTTTAGTCGATTATAATGTTTAAAGCATCCTCCGCATGAGGTAATTTGGACGAAAATTGACTATTTTTGGAACTATCATGGATCGTAAGAAATTTATTAAAAATATAGCCACTTTAGCAGCTTTATCGACAATTAACGATTTGCATTCAGCCGTTGATAAACTGGAAGGTAGCTTTTCAAAATCTAAAACTGGAAAATTGCTATTGATTCATTTTAATGATTCCATACCCCATTCGGAGTTTGAAAAACACATATTGAATAAATTGAAAATGCAGTTGCCGGGTTATAATTTCTCCGTGGCGAACAATGCAAATGTTGAGTATCTTCATAAAATAATTGGCCCAGATTTGAAAAAGGGAATTGCCAATAAAAATCAACCCTTAATTGCCATTCGTCCCCATTTGAAAGAGGCGTTCAACCATTCATTAAAAAGCACATTTCTCGATGATTTTTCGGATTTAACCAACATTGTTCCCAATAACGTGGATTTAATTAATCCATACACTTTACCATCCAGCAGCAATAAAAGATTGGACTCAAATGTTATTCAGCTGTTACAATCAAATGTGAATAAGAGTCAATCATTTTATGTCGAATTGAATGATTTTATTCTCAATCGAACAAACAAAGAACTTTTTCATAAAAAATTAAATATCAACATAGATGAATTAATTACTTTAATAATTGATTCAAATAAAATATCTCAAAATGATTCTAAGGAAAAGTCCACACAAAACAATAATAAAAAGGCTTTTCATCGTATTATATTGTTTTCAAATTTGAATTCTGAAAAAGACAGTTTTATCATTGATTTAAAATTAGAAAAGTAATCGCATTTTGATTTCAACGGATTTTCAATGTTTCCGACTTTGGTCGGAAGTCATTTCAAAGGAACTTTTAGGTTGGTATTTTGATTTTGGAATTAGCTTCAATCGAGATAGTTTGGTGCTAAATTTTTCACACAAACAAAATCAGACAACAGCGATTGAATTTAAGTTTATTGATGGACAAATTGCACTTTTTCCATCCAAAACCATTCCCCACGAATCAAAGAACAAAAGGAATGCATTAATTCAATTTCGGCAACTTGAAAAACAAAAACTAATATCGGTTCAATGGAACTTTTTAGATCGGTTGATGGTATTGGATTTTGAAGGTGATTTTTCCATTGTTGTTAAAGGGTATGGACGGTTTTCCAATGTTATTTTATGGCAGAAATCTACTCAGATGGTAGACTCAATTTTTCGACTACACTTAAAATCAGATTGGGATTTCAACTTAACTGAAGATTTAAAACTGCCTATAGTCTACACCTTTTCGAATTTAAACCAAACAAAAATCAACCTACAATGGGATTCTCTATTGAAGTTAATTGACAGCGCCGCTGCATCAGATTCTCTTGCTGGAATACAAAAGGATGTTAAACCACAAGATTTATTTCGAAGCGAATTGACATCCCCCGAAAATGAGACGAGTCAATCAGTTTCAAGTTCTGATGAGGACAAATCGAATCCCTATTTGGATGTCCTCGATACGGAAATATCAGATTCGAATTGGAAATACTTCGTTAAAACGGTAAAATACGATGAAATACCGAATAAATTAAAATGTTCTAAAAATATTCCTAATGAATCCGCTGGAAAAACACACTTAAGTTATTTAATTAATTGGATCTTGTATCCGGTAATTTATGGTATGAATCGAATGGTTGATCAATGGGAAGTTTATCAGAAAGAAACTTCAGCTTCCATTTCTGAGTTTTTCTTTGTTAAAAACAAAGAATCACGCATTGGACAATGCAAATCGACGGTTAAGTCGTTGAATACACATTTAAAACAAATCAATACACGTATATCGGAAATTCAAAATAGACGCAGTTTTAAGGAATTGGGTGATATTCTTATTTCCAATTGTCATGCAATTAAACCGGGCGTTTCAGAGCCACTGCTCTATGATTACTATACCGATCAAAGAATACGTATTAAAATCAATCCGGATTTAAGTTGTGCAGAAAATGCTGAGCGATTTTATAAAAAGTCAAAGAAGGAAAATATTGAACTAGATGTTTTGAATAAGCAATTGGAAGAAGCTAATTATAAATTTCATGCTGCTGAATTATTGCTGAATCGACTTGAGAATTGCCACACTCATGCGGATCTTCAGTCATTGAAGAATTTCGAATTACCTGTTACTTCCAAAAAGTCGAAACAATCCGATAACTTACCTTATAAACAGCATTTTTTTGAAGGGTTTGAACTTTGGCAAGGAAAGAGTTCAAAATCAAATGACGAGATGTTGAAATTGGCATCTAAAAACGATTTGTGGTTCCATACTGCGGATTTTTCTGGTTCACACATAATACTTCGGAAAAAAGGAAAATCTTTTCCAGCTAGCGCCATTCAATATGCAGCAAAGTTGGCTGCAATGAATTCTAAAGGAAAAAATCAGTCGTTGTTAACCGTGATGATTACGGAGAGGAAGTTTGTATTCAAATCCAAAGGGGCAAATCCAGGAGAAGTTTCTGTTTTCAAATATGAAACTATGGATGTTTCGTTAAAATAATTTTTATTTTTTTAAGTAGTCAACTCTTTAATTATGAATTAATTGTTAAAATACCATTACATAAGTACATAAAAAAATATAAAAATAGTTTGCATACTCAAAAATTCGTTCTATATTTGCACTCGCATTGAGGGAGTAACATCCTGAAAAAAAGAACAAAAAGGGAGCTTAGCTCAGTTGGTTCAGAGCATCTGCCTTACAAGCAGAGGGTCACAGGTTCGAATCCTGTAGCTCCCACAAAAAAAGAGCCTCGCGAAAGCGGGGCTTTTCTTTTATATACCAAAGCTTAAACCAATAATCAAAAAATGGTGGTGCAAAATTCAGTTTGGATAAATTAATTACCTAGCAACCAGCTTTTGAATTTGATGCATTTTGAATTTGATTCTTTGATCACTACTGGATTTATAATGGATGAATTTTTAATGAATTTATTTCAATAACTTTAGTTCTTCCTCGGTAAACATTCTGCTTTTTATGACAAATCGGATTCCGTGTGGAATCTCCAATGAAAAACTGGATCCTCTTCCCGGTACAACATCCAAAATTAACTGAGTGTGTTTCCAATATTCATATTGATCCTTTGACATATAAAATGGCTGATCCAGAACATCACCTAAATGAACATCTGAATCGCCAATTTTAAATTCTCCCCTTGGAAAACACATCGGTTGCGATCCATCGCAGCATCCGCCACTTTGATGAAACATCAACGGACCGTGCATCAATAAGAACTTTTGAATCCATTCATCCGCTAATGGCGATGATAGTACTTTATCTGGTTTTTTCATGGTGTAAATAGTTTATATTAAAAACAAGGCGAACCAAGTCGGTTCGCCCAATTTACTTTTGTGATTAATTGCGTCTTAAATTGTCTATAATCAAATTAAAAGAAACCTAATTTGTTCTTGCTATAAGAAATTAACATATTCTTGGACTGACGGTAATGATCCAACATCATTTTATGAGTTTCACGACCAAATCCAGATTTTTTGTATCCACCAAAAGGAGCATGTGCTGGGTAGGCGTGATAGCAATTCACCCATACTCTACCGGCTTGAATTGCACGTGGAATTTGATATAACTCATGTGCGTCTCGTGTCCAAACTCCCGCTCCCAAACCGTATAAAGTGTCGTTTGCAATTTCTATAGCCTCTTCTACCGTTTTGAATGTAGTTACCGATGTAACAGGACCAAAAATTTCTTCTTGAAATACCCTCATTTTATTGTGTCCTTTTAAAATAGTCGGTTGAATATAAAAACCTTCATCAAGACCAATAGAAGTACTCGCAGATGCACCTCCACACAATACCTCAGCTCCTTCAGCTTTTCCGATATCAATATAATTTAATATCTTTTCATATTGATCGTTGGATGCCTGTGCACCCATCATGGTATTTGAATCTAATGGATGTCCTAATTTGATGGCTTTTGTACGCTCAATCACACGCGACATAAACTTATCATATATACTTTCATGTACTAAAATACGCGAAGGACAAGTACAAACTTCACCTTGGTTTAATGCAAACATTACGGCGCCTTCAATACATTTATCAAAAAATTCATCATCTGCATCAGCAATGCTTGGCATGAAAATATTGGGTGATTTTCCTCCTAATTCCATAGTTACAGGTATCAAGTTTTCAGAAGCATATTGCATAATAAGTCTACCCGTTGTTGTTTCACCCGTGAACGCTACTTTTTGGATTCTTGGGGAAGTAGCCAACGGTTTGCCTGCTTCCAAACCAAACCCAGAAACTACATTCAGAACTCCTGCTGGAAGAATATCTTTAATTAAATCCATCAATACCATAATGCTGGTTGGAGTTTGTTCGGCAGGTTTAACCACAACACAACAACCTGCGGCTAAAGCAGGTGCTATTTTCCATGTAGCCATTAACAACGGGAAATTCCAGGGTATAATTTGTCCAACTACTCCTATGGGTTCATGAACAATTATAGAAATTGTGTCGGAATCATGTTCAGAAATTTCACCTTCATCTGCGCGAATAACTCCTGCGAAGTATCGGAAATGATCCACACAAAGTGGTAAATCGGCTGCAAGGGTTTCTCTTACCGCTTTACCATTATCAACCGTTTCAACTTGAGCTAAGTAGTTTAGATTTTCTTCTATTCTATCGGCAATTGCCAATAAAATATTTGATCGTGTAGTGGGACTGGATTTTGACCATGTTTTAAATGCAGTATGAGCCGCGTCAATTGCTTTTTCTACGTCTTGGGCATTTCCACGAGCTGCTTTTGAAAATAAACTACCATCAATTGGAGAAAAGTTGTCGAAGTACTCGCCAATAGAAGGTTTAACCCATTCACCACCTATAAAATGGTCGTAATGAGAATTCACTTTGGGAAAATTGAATTGGTTTGTCATAGTTATTGTTTTTAGTGTTAAATAGAATTTTTCAAAGTTTCCAATTTTCATTCAGTCAAAACTCTTTGAATCGTATCAAAAAATAGCAAAATCGTATCACGATGGTGAAATCCTGTTGTTTTTTCCGTACCTTGTGATCCTACTATCCCTGATTTTCAACCCTTTAAGTTATGAAAACCCATTCTTTAAACCCAGTGAATACTACCCCTCTGTCGCATTTGGGAACATTAGTTGAGAATCGAACTACCTTTGAAATGAGTTCGTGTCAGTTGAATGTATTTGAAACGCATAAAACAGCGGAAAAGGTTGAACTACTTTTCGACGATTTAGTAATAACAAGTATGTTAAAGGGTAAAAAGGTGATGCATTTGCCTGGAAAAAGAGCATTTGATTATTTTCCCGGACAAAGTGTAGTTATCCAACCTAAAGAGAAAATGACCATTGATTTTCCCGTTGCTGATTTGCATGATCCAACCCAGTGCATAGCCCTGGCAATTTCCCCCGAACAAATCAAAAACACGGTTGAATTAATAAATGAAAAATTTCCCAAAGAAAGTGATTTGAATCCTTGGACGGTTGATGCCCAATATTTTCATCTGGAAAATAATCCCGACTTGGTAGAAACCATGAATCGCATGTTGAAAATTGGCATACATGAAACTTCAACGGCTAAAGATTTATTGGCTGATTTGGCTTTGAAGGAATTATTGTTAAGACTTATGCAAACTCAAGCGAGAGCACTGTTAGAATATCAAAGTGTATTTGATTCTAATAAGAATCGTTTTGCTCACGTAATTTCATATATCAACAGCCATATTCATGATAAATTGGAAATATCCACTTTGGCGGAAAAAGCGTGTATGAGCCGCCCGAATTTTTTCAGAAAATTCAAGGAAAGTATGGGGATTACTCCAAATGAATATATTCAGATACAAAAAATTAAGTTCGCCAAAGAGAAATTAATGAATTCAGATCTAACTGTGAGTGAAGTCGCATTCTTTTTAGGGTATCAAAACATCAATCATTTTATTCAGTTATTCAAGCAATTTGAAGGTAAAACTCCCAAAAAATTTCAACAACTTTATCAAAAAAAGAATTGATGTTTTAACCGTACAAATTGGTAAATTCGCACTATGCGAAAGGAATCAAAAGAGTTTTTACATCAATACTTAGATAATGTTTCTCCTACTGGATTTGAGCACAGTGGTCAAAAAATATGGTTGAATTACTTAAAACCATTTATTGATGAACAATTCGTGGATGTTTATGGCACAGCCGTGGGTGTTGTAAATCCAGGGAAAGAATTTAAAGTTGTCATTGAAGCTCATGCAGATGAAATCAGCTGGTTTGTTAATTACATAACCGACGATGGATACATTTATGTCATTCGCAACGGTGGAAGTGATTTCCAAATCGCCCCATCCATGCGTTGTAATATTCATTGCGAAAATGGACAAGTAGTTAAAGGTATCTTTGGTTGGCCAGCAATACATGTTCGCGTAGATAAAAATCCTGAAATTAAACAAGAAAATATTTTTATCGATGTAGGATGCAAATCCAAACAAGAAGTCGAAGAATTAGGGATCCATATAGGTGCAGTTGCCGTATTTGAAGCAGGTTCAGAATGGTTGAATGACCAATATTTGATTGGACGTGCTTTAGATAATCGAATCGGTGGATTTATGATTGCCGAAGTTGCGCGACATATCAAAGAACAGAATTTAAATTTACCTTTTAGTCTATACGTAGTAAATAGTGTTCAAGAAGAAATTGGTTTGCGAGGCGCGGAAATGATATCCAGAAGGATTAATCCCGACATTGCCATAGTTACTGATGTTACTCATGATACATTTTCCCCGCTGTATAATAAAAAACAACAAGGTGAATGCAAGTGCGGAAATGGTCCAGTTTTAGCTTATGGTCCAGCAGTTCAAAATAAATTGCTTCAAAAAGTGATCTCAGTTGCTAAAAAACATGAAATTTCTTTTCAACGGAATGCAGTAAGTCGTTCAACCGGTACCGATACAGATAGCTTTGCCTATTCCACTACAGGTGTTGCATCTTGTTTGATTTCTTTACCATTGAAATACATGCACACAACCGTTGAAATGACGCATAAAAATGATATTGAAGGTTGTATTCAATTGATTTTAAAAACATTACAATCTATTGATCCCTCAGAAAGTTTTAATTATTTGGATTAATTTCAAGAATATTAACCCCTTGTTGATATCCCATTGTAATTTATAATTTAGCTACATTGTATCAGCCTTTTATTCCCCAAAATAAAGCCCAATTTAAATGGTTGGTTTATCCTTGGTTTTGGGGGATATCTATTCTGCCTTTATGGATATTAAACGTAATCAGTTACGCTATTTATTTTATTCTGTACCGATTATTTAAGTATCGCGTTCGTGTTGTTCGTGAAAATCTTGCTCATGCATTCCCTCATTTGAGTATAAAGGAACAATCAATTATTGAAAATGCGTATTATCGTCACTTAGCGGATCTCTTTGTTGAAACAATTAAAGGTTTGAATTTGGATTCCAAATCAGTGAAGCAATATGTAAAATTGGAAAACAACGATTTGTTGGAGTCATTTTATCAATCAAAGCAGTCCGCATTAATCGTTTTAAGTCATTGTGGAAATTGGGAATGGTCGTGTATAGCCGCATCACTGTACACTCCGATGCCATTTTATGTGGTATATAAACCTTTGAAAAACCCAGGATTCAATTCTTTTATGTATCAATTGAGATCAAAAACCGGATCTAAACCCATCGCAATGAATGAAACATTAAGAATGGTTTCGAAAAATTCGGATATTCCGTTTTTTCTAGCCATGGTGGGTGATCAAAATCCAGGAAATGTCAATCAAGTATACTGGAATCAATTTCTGAATCAAGAAACCGCTTTTCTAAATGGTCCAGCTAAAATTTCACTTAAGAATAAAATTCCCATTATTTATTTGAAAAGTCGGAAAATTAAACGACATCATTATGTTCTCACTCCCGAATTAATAGTGGATTTTAATAATTATCAAGATCTTGATTCCCAAAAAATAATGGATAAAATAGTTAAATCCATAGAAGATGAAATTCTAGCACAACCAGAAATTTGGTTATGGAGCCACCGCAGATGGAAACACAAAAGAAATAAATGACATAAAACCATTATTTTTTTGATTTGCCAACCTTCTTATATGTTATATTTGTGTTTTCCGATAAACAATGAAAAACAAGAAGAATTTTGAAGAATCTGTGAATGAATTGGCTGATTTATCGAAAGCTATTGGCCACCCTGCTCGTATTTCTATATTGTTGTTTTTAATGGAAAATGGACCTTCAACTTGCCAGCAAGTTGTAGATAAATTACCTTATTCCCAAAGTACGGTTTCAGGACATCTTCAAAAATTAAAGGAAGATGGTTATATCGACTTGAAATTGTATAAAACAAGTTCAATTTATACCTTTAAAAAAGATACCGTGTTGCATTTGAATCAATTAGTGCAAAAAGTGTTCAAACTTGCACCTGAAAAGAAGCAATTATCGTTGTTTTAACTAGTAAAAGTATTAAACTTAAATCAGTATTGGTAATCTTCAATTACCATCCCTGTTAATAATTTGGGTTCAACAAAGGTTGATTTTGGTGGCATAATTAGTCCTTGATCCGCAACATCCTTGATTTCTTGCATGCTGTTGGATTTGAATAAAAAGGCGAATTGAAATTTTCCTTCTTCCATTTGATTTTTGATAAATTCTATGGAAGTATCACCCCGCATGAAGGAAACTCGATTATCGTTTGAAGTATTTTCTATTCCAAAAACAGGACTGAAAATATCTCGTTCAACCACAGAAACATCGAGTTTTTCAACAGCGTTTAAGTGTTTTTCTGGAGAATTCAACTGAATAACCCATTTTTCATTTTGAGAAAATACAAGGACTTGGTGTTCTTGTAAATCTTCATAGGAATTTACATCACTTGCGTCGCTATAATTATAACCTGCAACTTTAAAAAAAGCTTCAAGATTTAACGGTTGAGTGTGTTTAATTAATCGATAGAAAGGTTTGATCAATAAATCGCGATCATCCATAATTAATGCCATAAATCCCTTTCCCGAATTATGACCAAATTCTTCTAATATAAATGTAGATGAAGCCGCCACTCGGTGATGTCCATCGGCAATATACAATGAATCAATTTGGTTAAAATCCGATTGAATTCTGTCAATAATATTAGAATCTGAAATGAACCACAATGAATGTTCATTTTTGAATTCATCAGTAACAGAGAAAAGAGGTGTTGTTTCTTGAGTTTGATGCGATAATGTTAAAATATCATCGGGTAAATTCTGACTTAAAAGCACAGGTTCAGCCATGGATTTAAGTTGACGAATGTGTTCAACTAGGCGACCTTCTTTGGCTTTTAATGTATTTTCGTGTTTTTTAATTTTACCATTTTGATAATCATCGGCATCTATGCCTACTATCCATCCACTTAAAATTTTGCCTGAATGGTGGGTTTGTTTATAAAAATAGATTCCATTTTCAAATACTTCCAAACAGTGATTTGAAAGTAAATTGGCCAAATTGGAAAGACTGGCTTGATAAAATGCAGGGCTTCCCTGTTCAATTTCTGGTTGTAAATACTGGGGTTTTACAACACGAATATAGCTAAATTCATTGCATTCAGCTTTTTCGCGTAATACAGCTTCTGGAACTTTACCTGAACCCAATGTTACCACTCTATTTGCCAATTTTTGGCTGGGAACAAATGCTTTAAAAGGATATACTTTTACCACAAACCCACTGGATTATTTTTTTAAATGCTGAATTACTCGCTCTGCTAATTCGATACCTACACGCAGTTGAGCTTCTTTTGTTGAAGCACCAATATGTGCAGATAATGAAGTGTTTTTTAGTTTCAGAATGGTGTCGTTGGTTGGAGGTTCATTTACAAAAACATCCACTCCAGCGAACGCTATTTTACCTGAATTAACCGCATTTGCCAGCGCATCCTCATTTACTACACCTCCGCGAGCACAATTAATTAAAATGGACTGATTTTTCATTTGCGATAGTTCATTTTCGCCAATTACTTCTTCACTTCCCGGAGTATGAACGGTAACTATATCACTTTGACTAAGCGTTGTAGCTAAATCCTGACCTTGTAACGTAATTTGAAAGTTATGTTTCTTGTACAATGGATTCAATTCAATGGTTAAGTCAAATGAACGCATTTTATAATCGTATACCAACACTTCCATTCCAAGTCCAATGGCCATTTTTGCCACTTCTTGACCAATTCTACCGAAACCGATAATACCCATCTTTTTCCCTTGCAATTCAAAACCATCTGACGCTTTATTCTTTAGATTTTTGAATTCAGTTTGACCATTTTCTGGCATAAATCTATTGGATTCGTGTAAGAATCTAGCTAGAGAAAATAAATGTGCGAAAACCAATTCAGCTACAGAACGGGAAGAGGCATTCGGTGTGTTTACCACGGGAATACCAGATAATCCAGCCTGCTTTAAGTCGATATTGTCTAACCCAACTCCTGCTCTACCTATTAATTTCAAATTACTCGAACTTATGATTTCAGCAGTAACTTTAGTAGCGCTTCTTACGATTAAAACATCGTAATTTTTGATTTGATCTTTTAGTTGATCTTGGGGGACTTTCTCAGTAATAACTTCAAAACCAGCATTTTCGAGTAACTCCTTACCAACTTTGTCAATTCCGTCGTTTGCTAATACTCTCATTAGTTATTAAAATTATTCATTACGTTAACTAATGCTTCAACACTTTCAATGGGAAGTGCATTATACAATGATGCACGGTAACCACCAACGCTTCTATGTCCTTTTATCCCAGAAATTCCTGCTTCTTTACAAGCAGTTTCAAATTTTTCTTCCAGGTTTTTGTGCTCATCCGTGAAAACGAAGCAAACATTCATTTTACTTCTTGAATTCAATTCAGCAGTTCCTTTGAAATACGGGCTTGAATCAATAGTGCTGTACAATAATTCTGCTTTGGCATTGTTTCTTGCTTCCATTCCTTCCAATCCACCATTCATTTTTACCCATTCCAAGTTATATTTAGAAACCAAAATTGAAAAAACGGGAGGTGTATTGTACATACTTCCGTTTTCTGCATGTACTTTATACTGCAACATAGTAGGAATGTGTCTTTCTGCTGTTTTATTGTATAATGATTTTTTTACCACAACTAGCGTAACACCCGCTGGACCCATGTTCTTCTGAGCACCTGCATAAATTAAATCAAATTGATTCGCATCGAATTTTCTGGAGAAAATGTCAGAACTCATATCACAGAACAACGGAATATCGCATTTTGGAAAATCAGACATTTGGGTTCCATAAATGGTATTGTTTGAGGTACAATGAAAATAATCAGCAGATGAATCAATTTCAAATTCGCTAGGAACAAAATTAAAATTCGAATCTTTACTACTTGCAGCTACAATAACGTCACCATAAGCTTTGGCTTCTTGAATGGCTTTAGAAGCCCAAACTCCCGTATTTGTGTATACTGCTTTGTTTTTCAAAAAGTTCATTGGCACTTGAAAAAACTGAGTAGAAGCTCCTCCTTGTAAAAAGATTACATCATAATCATCACCAATTCCTAGAATCTCCTTAACCAAACGAGCCGCATCATCCATTACTGCTTCGAATTGTTTACTTCTGTGAGAAATTTCTAAAATATTTAATCCGGTACCAGCGAAATTTTTTAGATCTTCAATGCTCTTTTCAACGGCGTACTCCGATAAAATTGAGGGTCCTGCCGAAAAATTGTGAATCTTTTTATTGTTACTCATAAAGTACTACAATTTTACGTGTATAATTGCGTCTATACAAGAAATGAGAACGGAATATTTTAAACTTTACCAAATTTTAATTATATCAACATTTTACTTTGTTCCTAACATTTTGTTTTCACAGTATGAAGGATTGGATTCAAATAGAAGACAAATTAAAAATGCCCCAAAACCCAAATCTGATACCCTAGATGCCGAGGATATTAAAGCTATACGTTATTCGGATATCGAATTTAAGGGATTTGATTTTACTATTTTTGGTACGGGAAGCACTTTTCAAATAGAAGCAGCACCGTTTACTGGTATTCATATAAATGAGAGAATCTATCTCGCTGGTGGCGCTTTTACGGGAATTTATTCTCAATCCAATTCGAGCTCTTCTAATATTCAACTCGCCACGGTAAACTATGGTGCATTCGTCTTTACCCGATTGTCGGTAAATAGTTTGTTTCTGCATGCTGAATACCGACTGCAAAATTCAGTTACTGATTTGTCGCCAAGAACTCGTACTACCTTTGGAAATCCCATTATTGGTATTGGATATAATTACGAGGATGACATGGGAAGTTATGGAATTGTAGGTGTTGCATTAAACGCCGATTCATACCTAACAAGTCCATTAGGACCAATCATTTACCGTTTTGGTTTTCGCTTTTAATTTCTTGGGATAATAAATTCGAGTTGAATTTAACTTTGATTAATTACAAATTGTCAGGTACTACTATTTTTCGAATGGTTTGCTGCTTGCTTGGTTTCCACAACAGAATTCCCTTCGGATAACTTTTAAGGCAGTAAGAAGGGTATTTAAATAGTATTAAAAAGTTTAATTTGATAGGTGAAATTATCCATCAAAATACAACATATTAAATTAGCACAATAACCTTGGATTCAAACTAGACCAAATAAAAAATGCCACCTTTTGGGTGGCATTTTTATTTGGATATTGTATGATTTATATAGAATCAAACTTGAATTTTAACTTAAATTTGAGTAGTAAATCAAACTATTTTATTTATTTATTGCAATAATCCATGTGTTAAGAACATAGGGGCAAAACCTAATGCGATGATAACAATCGACATAAACAAAGCTATCCAATTTATAGAATTAGAAGTTGTACTTTCAACTGAAAATTCACTGGAATAGATGTTCTTGAAAGGTTTGAAGTAGTAAGCTATACTAATTGCAGATCCAATGAGTGCTACAATTGTTAATAAGGTTGAACCTTCAAATGAATGTCTAAACAAATGGAATTTAGCAACAAATCCAATGGTTGATGGAATACCAGCCACAGATAAAATAGCTACTGTAAAAATGATAGATTCCCTTTTGTTTTTGTAGAACATTCCATTAAAAATATCAAATCCTTTGGAAGTTTCAGAAGTTTGAGATTCCAAGGAATATTTATCCATAAAGTAGAATAATAAAGACGTACCCAATCCATAGGCTAAAGCATACGTACCTATAATCCACATATTTGCTGTCCCAAAAGGTGCAATAACAAACATCAACAAATATCCAGCATGAGAAATGCTCGAATATGCTAATGTTCTCTTTACCGTTTTTTGTACCAATGCCGCTATATTTCCTAATAATATGGTTATCATTGAAATAGGTATCAAGAATTGATTGTACCAACCTTGCATCCAAGAAAAGTTTTGAATAAATTGTGCTAAAGCGATGAAACCCGCAATTTTAACGATAATTGCCATAAATGAAGCAACTCTGTTAGGGGCTCCTTCGTAAACATCCGGACTCCAGAAATGAAAAGGTACTGCAGAAATTTTAAACAGTAAACCAACCAAAGTTAAAACCAATCCCAATTTGATGAGTATAGGAAATTCTCCAAAATGAGCAGCAAATGACAATTTTACATTAATATCTGAAAAATAAAATGTACCGGTTCCACCATAAATAAATGCAGATCCCAGCAGCAATATTGCAGTTGAAAACGAACCCATTATGAAGTACTTTATTGCAGACTCGTTAGAGAAAAGGTTCTCTTTATCGCTACCTGATAAAACATAGAGAGGAATGGATAAAATTTCAATTCCTAAAAACAGCATCACTAAATGGTTTGAACCGATCATCATCTGAGCACCACATAATGAAAAAAGCATTAATGCCAAAATATCGCTACCCTTTCGGTTTGTTGCAGGCATTAATGCAATTATAAATGCTGCAATCAATGTGATAATTGCAACTGCCATTAATCGGAATAATCCGAACTCTAACATAGGTTCTTTCCCCATGTACCCTTCTAATATTTTCCCAAAAAATGGTTCTAAATTGATGATTCCTTGTGATTCAATCAAAGCCAAACTTCCACCGAAGAGCAATAGTAAAAAGGTAATATTCTTAAATTGTGATTCTTGTTTTTGAATCCCAGCAAACAATATAAAAACGGCGGTTAAAAAAGTTACTAATAATGCTATCATGACAACACTCCTTTCGCATTGGAAATTTCCAACATAATTTGGTCTAAAGATGGTTTAACTATATCTAAAAAATATTGGGGGAAAATTCCCAATACAATAACAAAAATGGATAATACAGCCAAAGGAAACCATTGTAATAATTCGATCTTTTGTTCAGCATTTCCTTTTTCAACGCCTAACATGGAGAACTGATACATTCTCAACATGTAAACTGCGCATAAAATTATGGTGAGTCCTGCAAAAATTCCGGAAATACTATGATAACTAAACACGGATTTCAATAACATAAATTCACCTGGGAAACCGTTGGTTAAAGGCGCTGCGGCAGTTCCAATTACGAAAAAGAAAAATATCACAGCAAATACAGGATATTTTTTAGCCAATCCACCCAAATTATTCAGATTACGCCCTGAAAGTTGTTGTATGATTTCAATTGAATAAAATAGTCCAACCACATTGATACCATGGACAATCATTTGTAAAACACCTCCAGAAAAACCCGTGCTGCTTAGAGTAAAGAACCCAGCTGCTATGAGTCCAACGTGTGATAATGAACTATATGCAACCAAACGTTTCATATCGTTTTGACGAATGGCAATAATTCCGCCGTAAATAATTCCAATAATACTTAGAGTTATTAAATAAGGTTGAAATACATCGAGTGTTTCACCACAAAGTGGTAAAAACCAACGGAGCACTCCATACAATCCCATTTTAAGCATGATACCGCTGAGCAACATACTTCCTGCGGCTGGTGCGAATGTGTATGTATTTGCTTGCCAACCATGGAATGGGAATAAGGGTATTTTAACCGCAAATGCCAATAAAAACCCAATACTTACTCCAATTGACTGTTGATATGTTAAATTCAATTTTAGTAATTCTTTATAGGCAAAACTACCCGACTCTGTTAATGAATTTAGGTAAATCAATGAAAATAACATCCCTAACGAACCTAAAAATGTATAAATAAAGAACCGAATAGTATGTTTGAAATTGTCTTTACCTGATTCTGAATACAATAACGTAATAAAGTAAATTGGAATTAATGCCAATTCCCAAAAGATGTAGAAGCTCAAACCATCTTTAGACATAAATACGCCGTTCAAACCGGCCTGCATCAATAATGCCAACATCGTAATTTGATGGCGATTTGGCAATTCTGACTTCATCGATAACACAATGAAGGGCATTAAACCATTGGTTAATAAAAGTAAAATCCAAGTTAAACCATCCATCCCAAACGTGAAGTGAATAGTAGAATCTAACCAAGGATAATCCTGAATAGTCTTCCAACTTTCCTGATAATTTATCAAGGATGTAACCGGATAGTTGACAAACAATATAGCAATTCCTGTAAGAGATAATAAACCTGCAACCGCAACAGTTAGTTTATTACCCAATAATCGCGCTATGAAGGCGGCCAAAATGGGCCCTAAAATGAATTCCATGTCTTAGATAAATAAATTAATTCCAATTAAAATTACAACCCCAATTACCATGTAAAGCAAATACTTTTCAATGTTTCCATCTTGAATGTATCTGTTCAATTTTCCCACTTTAGTTAAAACCGAATTAATTCCAAAACTCAAGGGGGAAATAACTTTAGATTCAAAGAAATTACCTAGGATATCAGATAGACCTTCCAACGGTTTTACAAAAATGGTGTTATATAATTCGTCTACATAAAACTTATTTTCCATATACCCTTGAACACCTGTAGATTCTTCATCCTTGGGAACATGGTGATTGGAAACATATTTGGATCGAGTAAATAATAAAGCAGTTACAAAAACCAGAATTGCTACTCCAATTAAAATATACTCAGTACTATGACTGATGGCATGTTTGGTTTCCTCAATAGTTAAAATAGGTTTAAGCCAATTTGCAAGTATTCCAGATTGATGGGTTAAATATTCAGGTAAATTAAGTGCACCACCAATCAAACTAAGTACTGCAAGTACAATTAATGGTAATGTCATACCCATCGGTGATTCATGCACTTTGTCGAATGAAAAATGGGTATTTCTGTATGACCCATGGAAAGTTACAAAGAACATTCTAAACATATAAATACCGGTTAGCAATGCGCTGAAAACCATTAAACCATAACCAATTTTATTGTGTTCAAATACATGTGTTAAAATTTCATCTTTTGAGAAAAACCCACTTAAAAATGGAAAACCAGTAATTGCCAATGTACCTATTAAAAAAGTTATATATGTAATCGGCATTTTGGATTTTAAACCACCCATTAATCGAATGTCCTGTTCGTGATGCACTCCGTGAATAACACTTCCAGCACCTAAGAACAACAACGCTTTAAAGAAAGCATGCGTAGTTAAATGAAACATAGCTGTTGTATATGCTCCGCAACCCAGCGCTACGAACATAAATCCAAGTTGACTAACGGTACTGTATGCAAGAACTTTCTTAATATCATTTTGCTTCAAACCAATCAGTGCAGCCAAAATAGAAGTAGATAAACCAATCCAGAATATAAATTCACTGGTGAATGGTGCCATTTCAAATAGAACTTGTGTTCTAACAATTAGGTAAATCCCTGCAGTTACCATAGTAGCAGCGTGAATTAATGCAGATACCGGTGTTGGACCTGCCATAGCATCGGGTAACCAAGTATACAATGGAATTTGAGCACTTTTACCCATCGCACCTACAAAAAGTAACATGCTGATAGCTGTAAGCATACCCGCACTTGTTTTACCTTGTGATATACCCTCAATTACACCATCATAATCGAGCGTACCAAACTGATGAATCAATAAAAACATCCCCAAAAGCAACCCCAAATCACCAATTCTATTCATAATGAATGCTTTGCGTGCAGCTTTACCGTATTCAGGACGAGAATACCAAAATCCTATCAATAAATAGGAACATAGTCCAACACCTTCCCAACCGAAAAACAACATCAAGAAATTAGAACCTAAAACTAACATCAACATATTAAATACGAAGAAGTTAAGATATGAGAAGAATTTATGAAATCCTTCATCGTTCCACATATATGCCATAGAATATACGTGAATTAATGTTCCAATTCCCGTGATGATCATGGTCATCCATATAGACAAACGATCAAATTTGAAGCTCGCTTCTAAAACCAAATTATCTACATTTAAAAAAGTAAATAATTTTAATGATTCTGAAAAAGATTCATTGGATACGAATTGCGACAACTTGGAAGCTGTCAATATAAACGCGATTAAAATAGTTGAGATTCCCAGTAATCCTGAGACTATTTTGGGTAGTTGTTTACCTATTACACCATTGATTATAAAACCAATTAAAGGCAATCCTAAAATAAGTGCTATGGAATTCATCAGTCTTTCAAACTATCTAAGAAACTCACATCGGTTTTACGCGTATTGCGATAAACCATTACAATAATTGCTAATCCAACAGCTGCTTCAGCCGCTGCAACTACCATGATAAAAAAGACAAACATTTGTCCGTTTGCATTAGGATCACCCATATATTCTGTAAACGCTGCCAACAATAAGTTCACAGCATTTAACATCAATTCGATGCACATTAATAGCACAATGGCATTTCTTCTAAACAATACACCAAATAAGCCAATACTAAATAGTACGCAGCTCAAATAAATGTAATGACTTATATCTAAATTTTGAAAAATACTTAACATATTATGAATTGTTCAAATTGACTAATTCTTCTGAATTCTTCTCTTTTTTTCCTAACAAAACCGCTCCAACCATTGCAGCGATAAATAAAATACCAGATAGTTCAAATGGAACCAGGTATTCTGTCATAAGAACACGACCTAGATTTTTAACTAATCCAATTTCTTCAGTATTACCCTTCATAATCGCAATTCCTGCTTTCTGAAACGATGCAGTAATTACTACCAACATCAAACCCGCAGAAATAGAAGCAGCAATAGCCCACAAATTGGATTTGATGGGTTCACTTTCCTTGTTCAAATTAAGAAGCATTAAAACGAATAGGAACAATACCATAATAGCTCCGGCATATACCATTAAGTTTACAATTGCTAGAAATTGAGCGTTTAGTAAAACATAATGCGCTGAAATACTAAAAAATGTTAAAATTAAAGCCAATACACTATGTACAGGATTCTTACTTGTAACAACATATAATGCGCATAATATTGTAATGAATGACAATATCAAAAACGCAATAGGTAAATTTTGAAATAAACTCATCTTATTATTTTGTATAGTCCCACACTTGACGTTTAGTTACATCTATTCTCTGATCAATAGGTTCAACTAATTTGTCTTTACCATATATAAATTCTCCTCTTCCATAATCGGCATCAACGATTCTATCTGTTAGGAAAATAGCTTCTTTAGGACAAGCCTCTTCACACAATCCACAGAATATGCATCTTAACATGTTTATTTCGTAAGTAGCAGCATATTTTTCTTCACGATATAAATGCTCCTCACCTTTTTGACGTTCTGCTGCCACCATAGTAATTGCTTCTGCAGGACAAGATACAGCACATAATCCACAAGCGGTGCAATTTTCACGACCTTGTTCATCACGTTTTAGTACATGTTGACCTCTATAGATAGATGCCATTGGACGTTTTACCTCAGGATATGAAACTGTATTATGCTTTTTGAAGAAATGTTTCAATGTAATCATCATTCCTCCAATTACAGCAGGAAGATAAATACGTTCCCAAAAGGTCATTTTTTTATTGACCACTTGTACCGATCTATTGGTTAATGATTGCATAATTATTTTGTTTTGTGTGATTTATTTAATTAATAAAAAACCAATTGAGTTTCAAATCACTCAATTAAGTGTTTACCTTTAATTTTATATTTTTTTCTCAAGAATTTACCTTCAATTTCCTTTTTACGCATTTTTTTGACATCTCCAGTAGGAATTGCTTGAGTGTAAGATCCGTCTGACAATTTAAAAACAAATTTAGGGTCAGTTAGTTTTGCGTATTTAACCACAAATTTGTTTCCATATTTATCCGCAGGTATAATCGTTACAGGACTTTCTTGAATGATGTAAACTTCATCAACAGATCCAGTTTTGTCAACAACTTCAGTCATTTTATTTTTACCCGTTGCGCCTGCTATACAAATTGCACCTTCAGGATCCACTGATGTAGGACATTTTGTTGTTACTTCAAATTTTACTGCATCTTTTTTAATGGTTTTCTTTCTAAGTGTTTTAGCGCGATCTTTGGAACGATCTAATTTTCCTGTTTTTTCGTTTTTTACTAAAACTTTCATTCTTGAACGTCTGTACCCTTCATAATCTTGAGGATCTAAAGTAACTGTAACGGGATGTTCTAAACAAG
The DNA here is from genome assembly GCA_945890895.1 of Chitinophaga pinensis. Lineage (GTDB taxonomy): Bacteria > Bacteroidota > Bacteroidia > NS11-12g > UBA955 > VMCP01. The sequence continues at coordinate 27,179 of CAMDDG010000011.1, forward strand.
AATCTTTCGAAAACTGGAATTTTACGATTCCCACCCATTCAAGTCCTTCGTTTCCTTTAAAAACTAAAGGTTGACCGGATTTTATTATTTCCAAAGGATCCGAAATTTTAGTAACTTTAATTCCTTTTCCTGGTGCAGTTTTATTCAATTTCTTGAAATCACACTTATTTAATGTTACCCAAACACCAGAACCGGTATTAATAGAAGTATCGCCATCGCATTCTGTATTTCTTACAACTGGTTTTGGGGCTTCTTTAGGTTTTTCAATAATGGTAATTTCAACTCGACGATTTCGAGCTGCCATTTCTTTATCGGTTTCGTTCGTTCTAGGTTTGGAACGTCCAAAATATTTTTGCAACATGAAGTCTTCGTTGATTTCCATTTCGGCCAACGCATCGTAAACTGCGTCTACACGATCTTTCGACAATTCCATGTTGTAATCATCATTACCTGTTGAATCTGTGTGGCCCGTTAATACCAAACGATATTCTGGAATATCCTTTAATTTTTTTACCAATGTACTTAGCTTCGCCATTTCAGCAGGTGCAATTTCAGATTGATTTACTTTAAAGTAAATTTGAACTGCAGGTGCTAACTCTTTTGGCTCAGGAAAATTCTCTTTAGTGGTTTTAGAAGGTACAGAAGCCTTTTTAGGATCTGTAGTAGCGGGTTTATTCTGTGCTTGAACGTATTGACAACCAAGCAATAAAATAAGACTTAATACGGAGATAGATTTTTTCATGTTTGATGCGCGTCGCGAAAATAAAAGAAATCTTTTTACTCATCATCATTAGTCACACATTATTTGATGTTTTTTATTTACAGATTGAATACACGTATATTTGAATTTTGCCTATGAAAAACAATTACCAAGCATTATGTTTGATTTTAGGGTGTTCTATGGGGATGATTTGTTCATCCACACAAGCTCAAGTATCAAAAAACCAAGTAGTTCAAATTCAAGCCGTTAGTACTGGAAACAACCAAATAATACTAAAATGGCCGAGTGAACCCACTTTTACTGGGAATTATTTAGTCTATAGTCGAAATGGCGCAGAAGACAGTATCGGTCAATTTCAACTGCAAACCACCTTGTCTGGTTCACAGTCGCAATACATTATTGATAATCACCCAAACCAAAAAGAATATCTAATCGCTAAGAGTTTAAATAACCAAACTCAAGCCTTGGGATATATTTGGGTTGGTAATAAGTATCGAGCAAAATTTAAAAAAGGACATGTTATATTATTGGTAGATAGTACGTTGAATTCAGATTTGAAATCCGAAATTAATACCTATAAATTAGATTTAATCGGTAGTGGATGGAAGGTCACCACAATTGTAGCTAAAAAATCATCCTCTCCAGAAAAAATAAAAGATCAAATTAAATCTGTTTACGATAATTCCAATCCCAAACCTAAAACACTTTTTATACTGGGACATGTTGCAGTACCCTATTCAGGTTATTTTTCAGCAACAGGCAGCAGAGTTCCACCTGATGGACATATTGAAGGAAGTGGAAATCATACCGGTGCTTGGCCGGCCGATTTATACTATGGTGATTTTACGGGATTTTGGACTGATTATATAGTAGAATGTACCACGGGTCAAAGTTCGAGACTCCATAATTTACCCAAGGATGGTAAATTTGATCAATCTACCGTGCCAGGGTACGTTGAATTAGAAATTGGCCGAGCAGATTTTTCTAATTTAACTGCGTTTTCTGACAACGAAGTGGAATTAACTCGAGATTATTTAAATCGTTTACATGAATTTAAATCCGGTCGTTTAAGCTTCTCTTTAAGGGCACTAATTGATGATAATTTTACTTCGTTAAATTTGGCATCAACAGGGTATCAAAATTTCCCTTGTTTTGTGGGATTGGATTCTGTGTTTAACGATCGGGATTACTTTACTTCTCAAAACGCTGCAAGTTATTTGTGGAGCTATGGTTGTGGTGCTGGAAGTTTTACCAGTTGTAACGGAATTGGAGCAACTTCAAACTTTGTTAATTCTAGAGGAAACTTTAAAAATGCCTTTACTTTGCTAGCTGGATCGTTTTTTGGCGATTGGGATGTTAATAATAATTTTCTGCGTTCGAGTTTAGCAGCTGGTTCATTGGCAACTGCTTGGGGGGGGATTCCTAAGTGGTATTTTCATCATATGGGATTAGGAAAACATATTGGATATGCGGCTAAATTGACTCAAAATAATGAGGATGAGTATTTTAACGGACAATTTAATCAATCTTCAAAAGGAGTTTTTATTGAATTATTGGGAGATCCAACTTTGCCTATGTTGCCTGTAAATATGGTGGAAAATGTGAAAATACAATCGATAAATGGTAATGTTAGGATTACTTGGAATCATGCAAAAAAACGAGGCGTTTATTATATTTATCGCATTGATACAATTAATTACAATTACGAATTAATTAATCAAGGTTGTGGTGGTGTATCCTCCACCACGGATTCATTTATTTTGGATGAATGCAATTTCAAATCAGGCAATTATCTATATGGAGTTGGCGTTGAAATTCTTGAGCAAACAGGATCTGGTACATTTTTTAATCACAGTATGTTAGCAATGGGTGAAATTAAACATACTAACTCATTAATAGATAATCATTTGGATTTAACTCTAAGTCCCAATCCAACCAATGGTATGATTAGATTAAATTCCCAAAATGTATTTGAAATTGAATCAATTAGATTGTATAATACAACTGGTAATTTAGTTCGTGAGTTTAATCCAGAAGAATATTCATCGGAAATTAGCAATGAATATAATTTGAGTTTAGGAAATCAACCTTCAGGACTTTATTTCATACAAATAAATACGAGTCAAGGTGTACACAATTTTGAACTTATAATAAATTAAATCATCAATTTACTGAAATTATTGTGGTTGAAAATGAAAGTTTGATTATTTTCGCGCCCTATTTCAGTATTTGAAATCAAACAGAACCTATGAATAGTAATAGTATAGTTTATTTGGTTCCTGCGCTTGGTATCGTAGGACTCATTGTGATGGCGGTTAAAAGTGCTTGGGTAACCAAGCAGGACGCCGGTGACGAAAAAATGCAGAATTTGGCATCCAAAATTGCTGCGGGTGCTATGGCATTTTTGAAGGCCGAGTGGAAAGTGTTAGCTTATTTCGCTGTAATCGCAGCAGCTTTACTTGCTTACAGCGGTACCGTTCATGAAGTAAATGGAAAAGAAATCCATTCACACTGGATCATTGCAGTTGCATTTTTAATTGGTGCGTTCTTTTCAGCTTTAGCTGGTTATTTCGGTATGAGAATAGCAACTCAGGCTAATGTTAGAACTACTCAAGCGGCAAAAACAAGCTTAGCTCAAGCATTGAAAGTAAGTTTCAATGGTGGTACAGTTATGGGACTTGGTGTTGCTGGTTTAGCAGTTTTAGGTCTTGGTGGATTGTTTATTGTATTCTACCAAATGTTTGTAACGAATCAACCAACTGATGCACATGGCTTGCAAAGAGCAATCGAAGTATTGACTGGATTTTCTTTGGGTGCTGAATCGATAGCATTGTTTGCGCGTGTTGGTGGTGGTATTTATACCAAAGCTGCCGATGTTGGAGCTGACTTAGTAGGAAAAGTTGAAGCAGGTATCCCTGAAGATGATCCTCGTAACCCTGCAACTATCGCAGATAATGTTGGTGACAATGTGGGCGACGTTGCTGGTATGGGTGCAGACTTGTTCGGTTCTTATGTAGCAACAATATTAGCTACCATGGTTTTGGGATCCGAAATTAAAATTACGGATAATTTTCAAGGACTATCTCCCATCCTATTACCAATGATTATTGCAGGTATGGGTATTGTATTCTCGATTGTTGGAACTTGGTTTGTGAGAATTAAGAATGATCAAGGAAATGTTCAGCAAGCTTTAAACCTAGGAAACTGGAGTTCAATTATTTTAACTGCCGTTGCATCATTTTTCGCAGTAAAAGCATTGTTACCCGAAGGTCCAATCGTACTTAGAGATTTCACATTTACTGCCATGGATGTATTCTATGCAATTATTGTGGGATTGGTTGTTGGTGCAATAATGAGTTATGTAACTGAGTTTTACACTGCCATGGGAAAACGTCCGGTGTTGTCAATTGTAAAACAATCCGCTACAGGTCATGCTACCAATATTATTGGAGGATTAAGCATTGGTATGGAATCCACAGTTATTCCAATTTTAGTTTTGGCTGCTGGTATTTACACCTCTCACTTCTTTGCAGGTTTATATGGTGTTGCAATTGCAGCTGCCGGTATGATGGCAACTACTGCAATGCAGTTAGCTATCGACGCTTTTGGACCGATTGCAGATAATGCAGGTGGTATAGCTGAAATGAGTGAGCTTCCTGAAGAAGTACGTGGTAGAACAGATATTCTAGATGCTGTTGGTAACACAACTGCCGCAACAGGTAAAGGATTTGCGATCGCTTCTGCTGCTTTGACTTCATTAGCATTATTTGCTGCTTTTGTCGGTGTTGCTGGGATTGGAAGTATCGATATTTATAAAGCGGATGTATTGTCAGGCTTATTTGTTGGAGCCATGATTCCATTTATTTTCTCTGCTTTGGCAATTGCTGCTGTTGGTAGAGCTGCAATGGATATGGTAAAAGAAGTTCGTCGTCAATTCCGTGAAATTCCAGGTATTATGGAATATAAAGCAGAACCTGAGTACGAAAAATGTGTTGAAATTTCAACCAAGGCTTCTATTCGTGAAATGATTATGCCCGGTGCTATTGCTTTGATCTCTCCTATTTTGGTTGGATTTATTTTTGGACCAGAAGTGTTAGGTGGTATGTTAGCAGGTATTACAGTTTCGGGTGTTTTGATGGGTATTTTCCAAAACAATGCAGGTGGAGCTTGGGATAATGCTAAAAAATCTTTTGAAAAAGGTGTATTGATTGATGGTGAAACGTATTATAAAAAATCTGAGCCACATAAAGCATCTGTTACAGGTGATACAGTAGGTGATCCTTTTAAAGATACATCTGGACCATCAATGAACATTTTGATCAAATTAACTTCCATTGTATCGCTGATTATAGCTCCGTATATTGCAGTTGGTAGTTCTAATACTGATAAAGCGTGTTGCAAAGACAAAATGGAACAAACTTCCAATGCAAATTGCCACGAAGGAACTATGAATTGTTCAGATTCATCTAAATGCGACATGTCAGAATGTGCGAACATGACTAAAGAACAATGCGCTGCAAAATGTGATTCTCTAGGTTGTTCTCCTGAAGAAAAAGCAAAATGCATGTCAAACTACGATAAAGACGGTAAGTTTATTGGAAACAAAGATTCCAAAAAAGCGTGCTGTAAAGAAGGTGAACATAAATAACAAAAATGCAAATTCCTTATAGGAAGTTTGCGAAATGAATAAAAAAAGGCTGTCTAATTAGACAGCCTTTTTTGTTGGGTACTGATTCATTTATTGTAATTGAATGAATTACCTCAAAGTAACTGCGCTTGCAATTTGTTTAACTCAGTTTCAAGTTGGTCTAATTGCGTTTTTACTGCATTCAAACTCTCTAATGAAGAATAAAAGAAATCCATATGTGTCTGTGTAGGCGCTTGGAAACTTCCTCCGAATTCATAAAACGTATTATTGATCTCTCCTGCTATTCCTCTGTTGGTTTCGAACTCATGACTAGCCAATATTGAATTTCCATATAAAATCGTTTTTAACTCATAAAATTGAACATTTAGATTCTTCCAGTCAGAGTAAAACTTCATTTTTTCCGGTGTTCGTTCCAAAGATTCATTTATTCCATTTTTCCATATCCCTTCTAACTTTGATAATTTTCTTTCAACCGCATTCAATGATTTTTTTCCAGAAATAACATCATCAATTTTTTTGTCGCGTTCTTGAATTTTCTTGGTAATAACTAACTTGTCAGAAGTAGTAGATTTTACAGGATCCATCAAATAATCAATCGTCATTTTTGCAGAATCCAATAACTCCAACTTGGATGTGGAATAATCCATTGAATACAACAGAAAATCGTAATTTCCTGGACTTACATAAGGCCCCCATTGAATTGTATTCTTCTCGTTTAGATCCGTTGTTGTAATCGCATATCTTCCGTTCCATTCTAAAGTTTGCCAATTTTCTGAATTAGAAACATTTAACGTAGCAACGAATTTTGCGTTTTTATAAATGTGTATGAAATACTTGTTCGCGATTTCAATTTCTTCCGAAATTATTTGATTTTTAGTAGGATAAATAACTTCCTTGGGATTGGCCAATTTTTCTTGAGATTTACGATTGTCCTCTAAAGAACTGAACTTTTTCCCTGTATTAACGCGAATTCTAATTTTTTCAGAAAGATTATCACCCATAAATCTTCCGTCACCATGATATGCATTACCACTATGCCCTAATTTACTATATGGAATAAATAATTTGTGCTGAGGATTAACAATCATCTTTTTTGGTTCATTATTCGCAAATTGTCTGATTAATTCATAGTCATCACAAACTACAAAACCGCGACCAAAAGTGGCAAGTACAATATCGTCTTCTTCAGCCTGATATGCAATGTCTTTAATAGCAATTGGTGGAAGTCCATTAGACCAAGGAATAAAATTCTCTCCTGAATTGATAGAAACAAATAATCCAAATTCGGTTCCCGCAAGAATGATTTTTTCATCCTTTGGATCTTCAAATAAACATTTAACAGCGCCATTAGATGGTAAATCAGTTCCTAATTTAATCCAAGTATTCGTTGAAAGAATTACTTTATAGACATGTGGTTTGTAATCTCCTTGTCGATGATTATCAAATGCTACGAATAAAATATCGTTATTGTGCGATGAAAATAATATTGAAGAAATTAACGGATAAATTTCAGCCGATTTTAATACGCTTGTTTTGGATTCCATATATTCAAAATTGAATAATGGAATATCCAAATTTTTCCAAGGTATTTGAAGGTCATTCCATGAAATTCCATCGTTATTCGTAATTTGTATTTTACCGTCGTCTGTACCAACAGCAAGTTGGTTCTCACGGCCTTCAACCATAAAGGTAATATTTCCATAAATGGACGTACTTTGATTTTTGGCGATGGTTTCAATTCCCCATTGTTTTCCCATCACGGGAATTACATTGCGATCCATGTTTCTGGTTAAATCTGGACTAATGAAATTCCATGAATCTCCCTGGTTAATACTGGTGAAAACTCGGTTTGCTGCAAAATATAATTTTTTGTTATTGTATTTTGATATCAATAATGGTGCGTCCCAATTCCATCTTAGTGGGGTTTCATCGGGTTTTATCGTTGGACGAATGTCTACATTGTCGCCCCATTTTTTATTAAATCGCACCAAACCACCATACTGCCATTGAGCGTATACAATATCTGGATTTACCGGGTCAATTTGCGATTTAAAACCATCGCCTCCCACTGTAACAAACCATTCATCGTTGCCGATACCATTCGAAGTGTTATTTCGAGACGGTCCACCCAATGAAAAATTGTCTTGAGTTCCGCCATAAATGTTATAAAACGGTTTTGAATTATCAACCGAAGCTCGATAAAACTGTGTTATTGAAATATTCTCTTTGAAATGCCAAGATTTACCATTTTCAAATGTTTCATACAATCCACCATCACAACCAACTAACAAATGATTACTATTGTTGGGATCAATCCAAATGGCATGATTATCCACATGCTTCTGTTCTTCAGGAAACGGTTTTACCGTAAATCCACCATCCTCAGAAACATGTAAATAGGTGTCCATAAAAAACAAACGTTTGTCATTTTTAGGGTCAACAAATATTTCTTGATAATAGTTACCCGAAGTTTGAAAACCATTTGTTTTTTTCCAACTTGCCCCAAAATCACTTGACACATAGACGCCACCTTGATCCTTATTGCCTTCAACAATGGCATAAATTAGTCCCGATGTGTTTTTCGCAGTTGCAAAAGAAATTCGACCTAATTCACCTTGAGGAAAACCGTTGGATATTTTTTTCCAGTTTTTTCCTCCATCTCGAGAAATATGCAAGCCACTTTCTGGACCACCACCTAAATAGGTCCATTCATGCCTTCTGCGTTGGTGAGCAGTTGCATAAAGTATTTGATCATTGAATGGATCGCGATGAACTTCATTGAACCCGGTTTCCTCAGAAATGTGGAGAATACGTTCCCAAGTTTTTCCGCCATCTAAAGTTTGATAGATCCCTCGTTCACCACCTGAATTCCACACCGGACCATAGGCAGCTACTAAAACATCATTGGAATTTTTTGGGTTAATGGAAATCATGCCGATATGCATGGATTTATCTAAACCCATAAGATCAAACGTTTTTCCACCATCTATTGACTTATAAATACCATTTCCGTATCCAACACTGCGTTGATTGTTGTTTTCTCCTGTTCCAACCCATAAAACATTGGGATTGTTGGGATCTAAAGCCAAGCAACCAATGCTTTGAGTTTTATAATGGTCAAAAATGGGTTGAAAAGTAACTCCGGCATTTTCAGTTTTCCAGACACCACCGTAGGCAGCGGCCAAATAATAGGTGGATTTATTGTTTGGATTAACAACAATATCAACAATTCTACCACTGGTTTTTGCTGGTCCGATTTTCCGGAATCCTATCGTATTTAATGCAGTTTTAAAGGAATTTGTATTTTGTTTTTCGGGGGATGTTAATTCGGTTTTTGGAATTGAAATTTCGGATCGTAATTTTTTCTTTTGCGCCTTGATCGCAGCCGGCGAAAAGATCATTCCTATAGCGGGAATGAATAATAGGTATCGTTTTCTCATATATTTAGTGATTTTTAATGCTTCAATTCAATAAAATAGTTTTCCAATTTTTGTGCTATTCCAGACCATCCAAATCGACTACGTATAGATTCCCCACCTTTGTAACCTACAGAATCTCGGAAGTCAGGGTCTTTTAATAATTTAATTGTATTATCAGCGAATTCATTTGCAGAAAGTGAAACCAACGCTCCTTCATCACGTTTTAATTTTAACCCCGTATAACCTACATTAGTTGTAACTACGGGAATATTCATGGCCAATGCTTCTAAAACTTTATTTTGAGTACCAGCTCCAATTCTAAGTGGAGATACAACCACGTGTGCTTTGGCGTATTCTTTCGATAAATCCTCTATAAAACCAGTTACTTCTACAGAATCAGATTGCAAGGCCAATACTTTTGCAACCGGTCGTTGTCCAGCAATAATGAACTTTGCATGTGGTACTTCTTTGCGAATTTTTGGCCAAATTTCAGCAGTAAAATAAACCACTGCATCCACATTCGGGGCATAATCCATGTTGCCCGTAAATAATATTCGATAGGGAATATATGGTGCTTCCGAAGGCTTAAACATTGTTGTATCAACTCCGTTTTCAAGAATATCAACTTGATTTAATCCTAGACTTTCCAAATATAGTTGATCTTCTAAGCTACAAACCAATACTTTTTTGAATTGAGAAACAAAATCAATTTCCAATTTTTTAACACGTTTATATTCAATTTTTTCAAATACTTTATTTAAAGTATTAGTTGAATTATTTGATCTGCGTTTCCAATACAAACTAAATGCATCAGGTAAGTCCAATATAACCCTTTTAAAATCCGTATTCTTTCTGAAAAATTGAGACATTCTAATGTGTTGTACATGGATACCATCGAATTCATTTTCCGACAATTTTTTATCTAAGAGCTTTTGAAACTCGCGGGATCTAAAATAATTAAGTTGAAATGGATCCGAATTAAAAACTCCACAAACGGTATTAATTATGGATTTATACTTTGGAAGGTATATAAAATCTATTTTTTTGAAATATGGCTTTAAATTTTCTACATAAGAAATATCCTCTACTGTTTCAGCGATGGTAATCAAATGAAGCTCGTGCTTCTTGGATAATTCCTTTGCCAAATGGTAGATTTTTAGCTTATCTCCTCTAAATGGAGGATACGGCATACGGTTTGCAACAAAAAGAAAACGCATTTGAGCAAAAATAACCGATTATTTTGAATGCATGTATTATAATTGCATTTTACACAACAATGCAACTAAGTAAACGAATAGATAGTGTGATTGAGAGTCAAACACTGGCCATGACAAAATTGGCAAGATCGCTCAAAGAACAAGGAAAAGATATTATTAGTCTGAGTATCGGTGAGCCCGATTTTAACACACCGGAAAATATTTGCTACGAAGCAAGTAATGCAATGAAAAGAGGTGAAACTCATTACACTCCGGTTATGGGAACATTGGCATTCAGAAAAGCCATTCAAGAAAAATTACAGCGCGAAAACAATCTATCGTATTCCACCGATGAAATTATTGTTAGCAACGGTGCAAAACAAAGTATATTTAACGCAGTAATGGCATTGGTAAATCCCGGCGACGAGGTCATTTTGCCTGCTCCGTTTTGGGTAAGTTATCCCGCAATGGTTAACTATGCTGGTGGTGTTTGTGTGGAAATCCCTACATCCATTGAAACCAACTACAAAGTATCGGCGGAATTATTGGAATCCTATATAACTCCGAAAACAAAGTTGATTATTTTCTCATCGCCCTGCAATCCAAGTGGTTCAGTAATGAGCGAAGTAGAAATTAAAGCATGGGCAGAAGTTTTAGAAAGACATCCCCATGTTTTTGTTATTTCAGATGAAATTTATGAGAAAATTGTTTACAATACCAAGCCTTTTTCAATTGGTAGTATTCCATCCATGAAGTCTCGAGTGGCTACGGTAAACGGATTGGCTAAAGGTTACGCCATGACGGGTTGGAGAATTGGTTATATGGCAGGTCCAGAAATATTAATTAAAGCATGCGAAAAGTTCCAAGGACTCATTTCCAGTGGCGCTAATTCCATTGCTCAAGCAGCCGGAATTGAAGCTTTGATTGGCGATCAATCTCCCGTTGAAGATATGCGCCTTCAATTTGAAAAACGCAGAAACTTAATGGCAGAAAAACTTGCAGAAATACCAGGACTTAAAGTAAATAATCCAGAAGGAGCGTTTTACCATTTTCCCGATGTAACCGCATTTATCGGTAAAAGTTATGAAAATGGCACAATAAAAAATGCAGATGATTTGTGCATGTATCTTTTAGAAACAGCTTGGGTGGCGTTGGTTTCGGGTGATGCATTTGGTGCCAAAAATTGCATCCGATTGTCGTATGCAACTTCTGAAGAACAAATAGTTGAAGCGGTAAGTCGAATTCATCAAGCATTAATGCGTCTGAATTAATGGATAAATGCGTTTTTTGACGCATTGCTCCTATATTTGCAATTGATTTATATCTCATGAACTATCTCAAAAATTTGGATTCCATATTCTCAGATTTTAACGGCAAACGTGTTGTTATTGTTGGCGACATCATGGTAGATAAATACGTTATCGGTAAAGTAGATCGCGTATCACCAGAAGCGCCAGTTCCCGTTGTGGATGTCAGCCATCTAGATTCAAGATTAGGTGGAGCCGGAAATGTGGCACTTAATATCAAAGCAATGGGTGGTATTCCAATTTTGTGTTCTGTAATTGGACAAGATGTTGAAGGTGATGATTTGTTGGAAATGTTGGACAAGCAAGGATTGTATTCGAAAGCAATTTTGCGAAGCGACAAGCGTAAAACTACTACCAAAACGCGGGTAATTGGTAATAATCATCAGTTATTGCGGTTTGACCATGAAGTAAAAAATGATTTAGATTCATTAGACAGCTTTTTACTTCAAGAAAATTATCTTCGAGAAATTGAAATCTGCGATGTAATTATTTATGAAGATTACAATAAAGGGGTATTGCATTCTGGTAATATTGAGAATTTAATTCAACTTGCGAATAATTTAAATATTTCCACCATTGTTGATCCGAAAAAGAACAATTTCTTATTGTATCGCAATGTTACCTTGTTTAAACCCAATTTAAAAGAAATTAAAGAAGGTTTAAATATCTCATCTGATTTAAGTAATTCGGACGAATTACAACTAGCAATTCAGACATTACAGGAAAAATTGAACAATAAAATCACCATGGTAACCTTATCTGAAAGAGGTGTCTTGATAGCTACTAAAAATGAATGGTTGTCAGTTCCAGCTCATGTCAGAAATATTGCGGATGTTTCAGGTGCTGGAGATACTGTGGTAAGTGTAGCTGCTTTGTGTTTAGCTTCAAATCTAGATTTGAAATTAATTGCAGAATTAAGCAACTTATCCGGTGGATTGGTTTGCGAAAAACTGGGAGTGGTTCCTATTGAAAAAGATCAACTTTTATCTGAGGCAAAAAGAATTTTAGCTTGATTTATTTTATTTATTAAACTTATTGTTTAATTGTTCAATTTAAATTATTGATAAATAATTAATTAGAGTTGCAGTAAATAAGTGTTCAAGAATACTTATTGAATGTTTTATTCAGATTCTTGAGCATGGCAAATAAAACCAATGCAGCTAAACCCAATAACAAAGTGTTCACCCAAAAGAAATTGGCTTTGTCATCATAAGTATCCCACAAAGAGCTTAAAACTCCAGATAATTTGTTTCCAATGGATGTAGCCAGAAACCATCCACCCATCATTAATGAAGTTAACCGAGAAGGACTTAATTTAGAAACCAACGATAATCCCATTGGACTTAAAAATAATTCTCCAATTGTAATTACAGCATAAGAAGATACAAACCACCAGGGCGAAGATTTAATCATTCCATTTTGGGATGCATACACTGCCCCAACCATCACTAAACAAGATAAAGCAGATATAAATAATCCCCAAGCAATTTTAGATGGTGTTGATACTATAATTCCTTTTGATGTCAACCAAGTGAAAAATGCAACGACTAAGGGCGTTAACAAAACCACCCAAAAAGGATTTACGGATTGAAATAAATTGGTGTTGAAAGCGTAAATGGTTTGTCCTTCTGATAATTGAGCACGATAACTTGAATCTGTATTTTTGAAATAATTGGGATAATCGTAAACTTTTTTGCCTTTTTCAATTACACGAAATTTTTCATCTAATAGAGCTACAGAATCTTTCTTGTAGGTAATTTCTTCGGCGAGTTTAATGGATTTAACGGTTGAAACCATTGAGGCAGGAACTTCCCGGTCGGTATAACGATCTGCCCAAGTATTTAAAGTAGAACCATTCTGTTTAAATACGGCCCAAAATGCCACAACCACGGCAAAAATGGTTAACATCGCTCCTATTTGACTTTTTTCTTCCTTAGGAGATCGTATGTATAAATTTATATAAAAGAAAACTACTGGAATACAACCAAACAAAAATGCATCTGTTGTATGTGATCCAATAAAGGGTTCGGGTAAATTAAATCCAATTAAACCAAAAACAACCGAAGGCAACAAAATAATTGAAAGAATTCGAATCAATGACATATCGTTGGAGTTAACTGGTTTTATAACATCGGCATGTTTATAGTTTTTAGTTCCAATTAAAAAAATAACAACACCAACAAACATACCAATACCAGCTGCTATAAAAGCGGCTCCCCATCCCATGATATTGTATAACACGGCACCGAAAAAATTACAAATGAAAGCACCGACATTGATTCCCATATAAAAGATGTTGTATCCAGCATCTTTAAGCCCTTTGTATTTGTCATCGTTGTACACATTTCCCAGTAAAGTTGAAATATTGGGTTTAAAAAAGCCATTCCCCAAAACAATAAGTGTCATGGAAATATACAACATGGTTATACTGTGAACAGACATTAAAGTATATCCCAAACCCATAAGCAAACCACCAATTACAATGGATTTACGATAGCCCAAAACACGATCAGCTAAAAGTCCACCGATAAAAGGAGTTAAAAAAACGAAAGCGATAAAAGTTCCGTACAAATCCGAAGCTTCTTCTTCGGTCATAGAAAATCCGCTTTTTACATCTTTCAAATAAAGAGTGAAAATTCCGATCATTAAATAGTATCCAAATCGCTCCCACATTTCGGTGAAAAATAAATAATTTAATGCTTTGGGATGTTGCTGTTTGCTCATAATTATTCAGTTTCAACAAATCTATTCAAGTTATTCCTGAATACCCAATAGAACGTGAAATATTTAGGTGATACCGTTGGATGAAATATGAAAAAGAATCAAAAAATATCGGCATCCCATTACATAAAAGTCAAAAAAAACGGCTACTTCAAAAGAAGCAGCCGTTTTTTCTACGATTTATAGTTGTATTGAGTTGGAGTTATTTAACTCCGTGCATCATTCCCAATAGCTTTTTATTCAACAGCAATACAATTAAGCCAAGTGCAATTACAATGCCCGCAATCATGGCAAAAATATTCATAGCTCCGAATTTTCCGAAGAATTGAACTAAATAACCAGAAAGGAAATTTGCCACAAAACTACTCAAGAACCACACTCCCATCATTAAAGATCCCAATTTGATCGGTGCCAATTTAGTTACTAAACTCAACCCTACTGGAGATAAACATAATTCCCCCATAGTGTGAATCAAATAGGTTCCTACCAGCCACATTAAGTTTGCCTTAACTGTAGCATCGGCATTTTCACCTCCGCGCTCCATTGCTGCACCTATCATCATAAAGAATCCCACTCCCAAAAGTATCATACCCAAGCCCATTTTAATAATGGAGTTAGGTTCTTTGTCTTTTGCGCTTAAACGAGTCCATAAGAAAGTAAATATTGGCCCTAATAACACAATAAATAACGGATTAACGGATTGGAACCAAGAAGTTGGGATGGTCCAAGCTTCGTCCATCATACCAAACATAGTAACATCTCTATTGATGTATCTATCTGTATATAAGCTTATTGAACTTCCAGCCTGTTCAAATCCTGCCCAAAAGAAGATATTGAAAAGCATCATTATAATAATTACGCTCAATCGACTTTTTTCTACGGATGTTAATGGTTCATTCGAAGCTTGAGTTTCTTTTTGTTGCTTTGCACCTGGAACCATTCCCAGATCACCCAACATGTTTTTGGCTTGACTGTTGAACAATAATTGTCCTAAAATCATACCTACTCCAGCTGCCAAGAATCCATAACCAAAACCATAACTAAGCACTTGACCGTCTGGATTTTTAACAGCAAAATAATCTTCAGCTAAGAAACCACAAACCAGAGGTGCTAAAAATGCACCCAAGTTGATTCCCATATAGAAAATGGTAAAAGCAGCATCCTTTCGTTTGTCGCCTTCTGGATATAATTGGCCTACAACCGTACTAATATTAGGTTTAAAGAAACCATTACCTAGGATAAGTAACAATAATCCGAGGTAAAACATGGACATGGATTCGGCGCTTGAAGCGAATAAACAGAATTGACCAATTGCCATGGTTATACCACCAATAGTAATGGACTTTCTCTGGCCTAAATAATTGTCTGCTAACCAGCCCCCAAAAATGGGCGTCAAATAAACCAAACCCGTGTAAATACCGTAAATAAGACCGGCATTGTCGTCAGAAAAACCCAAACCACCTTCAATGGCTGATTTGGTCATGTAAAGCATTAACAATCCACGCATTCCATAGTAACTGAAACGCTCCCACATTTCTGTGGCAAACAACAGATATAACCCTTTTGGGTGTCCGTTGACTTGTTGAGTAGTAGCTGTAGTCATTTTATTAAAAGTAATAATTTATTTAATTCGGCTAAAATAGATAGAAATTGGGAAATACACTAATTGAAAAAAATATCTTTATTCACGGTATTCAGCGGATTTGAATTAAATTGCGAGCAATGATTTCAATTAATGTATCTGAAATTGCTAAAATAACAGGAGGAAAAATTTCCCCCGAAAGCGGAAATATCAGTATATCAAAGGTTTCAAAATTAGAAGAAGGTACTTTGGGTAGCTTAGGATTTTTTTCGAATCCCAAATATGAAAAACAACTTTATTCAACGGGTTGTTCTGCCGTTTTTGTTCCTAAGGATTTTGTTCCAACATCTAAAGAGCATCCAGCTCTCATTCATCATGAAAATCCGTATTTTGCATTTTGTGTCATTTTGTCACGCTATTTTAATCCGAATAAAATAAAATCGGGTATATCCGATAAATCCTTTATTCATAATACATCTAAACTTGGGGAATCCGTTTTTATTGGGGAGTTTGTGAGCATTGGTGAATCAACAATCATTGGTAACAATTGTCAGATTCATTCTGGCGTTAAAATTATGGATGATTGTGTAATTGGCGATAATGCAATTTTGTTCCCCAATGTTGTGATTTATCCGGGAACTCGAATTGGTAAAAATTTCACGGCTCATGCTGGCAGCATAATTGGCAGTGATGGTTTCGGCTTTGCTCCCGTTAATGGACGTTATGAAAAAATCCCTCAAGTTGGAAATGTAGTAATTGAAGATTTTGTTGAAATAGGTGCCAATTGCTGTATTGATCGGGCTACGATGGGATCAACTGTTATAAAAGAAGGCACGAAATTAGACAACATGGTTCAGATTGCACACAATGTTGAAGTAGGTAAGCATACGGTTATAGCTAGCCAAACTGGAGTTGCTGGTAGTACGAAAATTGGTGATCACTGTGTTTTTGGAGGACAAGTTGGAATTGCGGGTCACATTGAAATTGCGTCGGGTAATCAATTTGGTGGGCAATCGGGTATCACCGGAAGTGTATTGAAAACAGGTCAGAAAATGACAGGAACTCCGGCAATGGATGTTAATTCGTATCTTCGTGGTGTTGTTGGGATGCAAAAAATCCCAAACATCATAAAACAAATAAAAGAATTACAATCGGAAATAGAACGCTTAAAGTCCAATGGGAAAGATTAATCAAAAACAAACAACATTAAACGAGTCCATAAGTTTCACAGGTGTAGGTTTACATACAGGCGAAAGTGTTACTGTAACACTCGTTCCTGCATCTGATAATCACGGTTATAAGTTTCAACGAGTAGATTTAGAGGGTCAACCCATTATTGAAGCAGATTGTGATTTAGTAACTGATACAAGCCGAGGCACTACTTTAGAAAAAAATGGTGCGAAAATTTCCACAGTTGAACACATGTTGGCTGCATTAGTAGCAACCGAAGTAGATAATGTTCTAATTCAAGTAAACGGTCCAGAAATGCCCATTTTAGATGGTAGTTCCATTGAATTTGTGCGCACAATCAAAGCAACTGGTTTAAAAGAATTAGAAGAAGATCGAGAAGTTTTTGAAATACCTTATAATATTCACTATCAAGATCCCGAAAATCACGTTGAGATTATCGCTATGCCTGTAAACGATTACAGAATTACGGTAATGGTGGATTACAACTCACCGGTGTTAGGTACCCAACACGCTGCATTGACGAATATGAATGACTTTGAAGAGCAAATTGCTCCATGTAGGACATTTTGTTTTTTACACGAGTTGGAATATTTGCTTCAAAATAATTTGATCAAAGGTGGTGATTTAAATAATGCCATTGTTGTAGTTGATAAAGCGGTTTCACAAGATGAATTAGATCGACTAGCAAAAGTATTTAACAAAGATAAAGTCGAAGTTAAAAAAGAAGGTATTTTGAATAATTTGGATTTGCGTTTTCACAATGAACCTGCAAGACATAAATTATTGGATATGATTGGTGATTTGGCTTTAGTGGGAATGCCAATCCGAGGTCAAATTATGGCAGCAAGACCCGGTCATGCATCTAATGTTGCGTTTGCAAAAAAAATAAAGCAAGTGATAAAAGCTGAAAACAGAAGAAAACAAGAAGGCCGTCCCCATTATGATCCCAATGCAAAGCCCGTTTATTCTACAAAAGAAGTTATGAAGTTGTTACCTCATGCTCATCCATTTTTATTGGTAGATAAGATCATTGAAATTGGCGAAACGCATGTTGTAGGGGTAAAAAATATCACATACGATCAGTGGTTTTTTAACGGTCATTTTCCGGGAGATCCAATTATGCCTGGAGTATTGCAAATTGAAGCAATGGCTCAAACTGGGGGGATTTTAGTTTTAAGCACTGTTCCAGATCCAGAGAATTACGGAACCTTGTTTTTGAAAATCGATAATACTCGTTTCAAAGACAGAGTGGTTCCAGGTGATACTCTAGTTATGAAATTGGAATTAACAGAACCTGTAAGACGAGGTATTTGTATCATGAAAGGTAGAGCTTGGGTGGGTGATAAACTGGTTTGTGAATCAGAGTTGATGGCACAAATTGCTAAAATAAATTAATAAATACACACGATGATTCAACCATTGGCATACGTTCATCCTTCTGCGAAAATCGCAGACAACGTGGTTATTGATCCTTTTGTTACCATTCACGCAGATGTAGAAATCGCTGAAGGTACACATGTTATGTCTGGAGCTGTTATTTTTAGAGGTGCGCGAATTGGTAAAAATTGTAAAATTTATCCAGGAGCATCCATCGGAGCCATACCTCAAGATTTGAAATTTGACGGCGAAGAAACTTTAACCATCATAGGAGATAATACCACAATTAGAGAATATGTAACTATAAATAAAGGTACCAAAGCCCTTGGGTATACCAAAGTTGGAAATAATGTTTTGCTCATGGCATATGTTCATTTGGCTCATGATTGTGTGGTAGGCGATTATGCAATTTTGGCTAATTCTGTTCAAGTTGCAGGACATGTCAACATTGGTGATTGGGCCATTCTTGGTGGTGCAGCCTTGGTTCATCAGTTCGTAAAAATTGGTCGACATACCATGATAAGTGGAGGTTCATTGGTTCGTAAGGATGTGCCTCCCTATACCAAAGCAGCACGTGAACCTTTGAGTTATGAGGGTGTGAATAGCATTGGATTAAGAAGAAGAGGATTCTCCAATGAGAAAATTTCTGAAATTCAGGATATCTACCGAACCTTATTCGTTAAAAGTTCTAATACCAGTAAAGCCTTGAAATTGATTCAAGCTTCTTTTGTTCCAACAGCAGAGCGCGATGAAATTTTAGCGTTTATTCAAGATTCTGATCGCGGTGTTATGAAGGGTTATTTGACCAAATAACATGAATTCAATCGAATTTGTAAATTGTTCTAAAAACTACCTAAATCATTGGTTGTTTAAAGATTTTAATTATAAATTTGATATTATTGCTGGCAATTCATATGCATTTTTAGGTAGAAATGGTTCGGGTAAGTCTACATTAACCCTGATGTTAGTTGGACAAACATCCCCTACACAAGGAAATGTAATATGGAGGGATCACGAAAAACAAATTGTTACGAATCAATTGAGTGGCTTGTATACCTTAAGTTCTCCAGCTATGGACTTTCCTGAAGAATTAACGTTATCCGAATGGTTTTACTTCCAATCAGGAATGAATAATTTGGTGGGAATTTCCAATCCTACGGAATTAATTGAGCATAGCGAACTTCCCAAAAAAGCTATAAATAAAACCATTCAAACCTTCTCTTCTGGTATGAAGCAAAGGTTGAAGTTGGTTTATTCATTTTATTCAAATTCAACACTTTGTGTTTTGGACGAACCTCTAAGTAATTTAGACAATGAGGGTATAAAACTTTATGAACGCTTCATTGAGCAAAAGAAAAATGAAAAGTGTTTGGTTGTTGCATCCAATCGTGAAGATGAGTATTTTTTCGTTCAGCACAAATTAAAGATTGAATCGGGAATAATTCAACCATTGTAGTATTTTGAGGCAAGTATAATTTGAACCAACTTTAATTTCTTTCAGCTCTACTCGCCTTTCTTTAAATGAATTTAAATTAGTTCTCAATAATGAGTTTTTGAATTCCGGATTGAAATCCAGTTTTCGATTGTAAATATATTAAGTACAATCCAGGTTCTAGATTTTTAGTGTCCATAAAAACACCGGGTTCATTTCTTAATAATTCCTTTTGAAGCATTATTTTCCCAGTAACAGTATAAACTACTACATTCCAATCAGATATAAATTGAGGTTGCAAAACGGTAATTCCTTTGTTGCTTTGCGATGGATTGGGTAAAACTTTAAATTCTATGTTATTATGGGCTAACTTTTCAACTCCAATGTTATTATTAATTGTTTTATCGCTTTTACCAAATAGAACACCTCCCCGTAAGCAACCTATAATCCATTCAGGAATGGAATCACCATTTAAATCACCAGATGTTACTGTTGTATAGCTACCCATAATAACGGCAGCTGTATCGCCTTGGAATTGATTATAAAATGCCTTCTCTGTTGCTATTAGACTATCCGTAATCGGATGATTGTGAATATTGTAAATTCGAATATCACCGTAATTTGTTCCTACAGCAATATCTAAATTCCCATCTAAATCGAAATCATTTACATGAGGAACTGAGTATCCATTAGTTGCAAAATAAGGTTCCTCAACATTTAAAAGCCATTCATTGCTTTTAATCCCCCATGGATTACGACTTACTAATTCAAATTCTGCTTTAATTTTGGATTTACCTTCAAATAAAATTAGATAACCATTATAGTTTCCAATCAATAAATCATTGATGCTATCTTTGTTGTAATCGATAACTGCCGGAGCAAAACTATTTTCACGAGGTTGTTTTTCAAATGTTAAATAATCCAATGATTTAAGTTGAAGCAAAATTGGCTTTTTATTACCAGCAGTATTTTCAAATAAAACTAAACTACCCTTTCTTGTACCAATTAGCAAATCAAGATCTCCATCATTGTCGATATCGCCGTTATTTATTCGGATATCGCTTAAACCATATTGTTTTAAGTTTAAATAATTCTCATTAATCAATTCAAATAAGGGTTCTTTTGAAGTTCCCTTGTTTACAAACAAAGCAATTTGATCAGCGAGACCATACGTATTTGCAAAATCACCATTATTGCCAATTAACAAGTCCAAATCGCCGTCGGCATCTATATCCCATAGCAATGGTGATGATTTACCTCCGAGATCAATCATTTGATCAGTAATAAATTCATTGGTTACATAATTGAATTTCGTGTCTGTTTTTACACCGTTATTCTTATAATAATGAACTTGTTTGGTTTCTTGTGATTCAATAAAATTGTTGGGAGCAACTACAAGATCATCGAAGTTATCGCCATCAACATCAATTAAATATCCCCCAGGAAATGAATAATCCTTAAATGATTTACCTTCAAATATCAATGAATCTACCATAACGAATGTGTCGTAGGAATTACCGTTTTGTGCTCGTGCATTTTCCAAATATGTAATTCGAGGTGAATTAATATTAGAAATATACATATCCATATCTCCATCATTATCTTGATCGTAAAACCAACATGCAGCTCCTCCTGCATGACGTGGTTTTAATTTTTTTGGGAAATTTAAATTTGCAGGACAACTGTTTAAAATAATTTCTCCATCAAATCCTTCCCAAAAATAACCATAACAGTAGTCCATATTTTGAAATTCAAATGTGTCTTTACTCCATCCTTTTTCTTTACGTACATCCGAATACATCATGTAAATAAGGTTGAAGTCATCGTAGGTAACAATATCTAAATCACCATCTAGATCCACGTCTTGAATTGCAGGTAGGTCATTTATACTACTACCAAAACTTAAAGGATTATACAGGATAAAGTGATTGGTATCATATTGATTTCTGTAAAATCCAGGACCTAAGTTGGAAAATTGCAGTTTTTGTAACGTATCGCTACTTTTATTGATATGTATGATTAAATCGCCAATATCCGATAGAGTGAAAACATCCATTTTACCATCCGAATTAATATCAGCCGTTAGGTAAATATATTTCCCAGGAGGTAGCTGTTTTTCATATTCTGGTGCATACTGAAAATTTCCTTTGGTTGATTTAATAAATGGTAAAATTTTATAATCACTTCGATCATAAATGATGATATCCATTTTACCATCTTGGTTTAAATCCATTTTCGAAAACTGAGGAGAATTAACACCTCCGATAAATGGCTTTTCATAATAACTATTACCTTTTTTAACTGCTACCCCGTTGGTTATTTGAATTTTTGAGAATTGACCTTTGGATCGATCAAATATTCCAAATGTTGTAGTCAGTAATAATATGTATAAAGTAATTATTCTTGTCATAAGGTAGTATTTAACCAAATTTAATATTTTAAATGCGAAAGTGTACATAAGATTGTAATTTTGAAATCATATTTTATGAAGACTGCTTCAATCGAATTTATTTATGAAAAACTGCACGAAACCGGTTTTAATATTTGTACAGATACCCGTAAAACCGTAAATGACACATTTTTTGTTTGTCTTTCGGGGGATGTTTTTGACGGAAATCAATTTGCAAATAAAGCACGAGAATTAAATGCTAAATATATACTTACAAATAATTCATCGGTTTTATCAGATAGAGTAATATTTGTAGAAAATCCCAATGAAACATTGGCTCAATTGGCTAAATTCCATGCACGTAAAATTAAAGGCAGAACTCAGTTTATTTCTATAGGAGGTTCGAATGGTAAAACCACAACAAAGGAATTGCTTACCGCTATTTTTCAAGAACAATTTTCCACAAAAGCAACAATAGGTAACCTAAACAATCATATTGGTGTGCCATTGACATTATTGTCGTTTGATGATACAACCGACTATGGAATTGTGGAACTTGGAACCAATCATCCGGGTGAAATGGCATTTTTATGTGATTTATTCGAGCCGGATGCTGGATTAATTACGAATATTGGAAAAGAACATTTGGAAGGATTTGGTACCATTGAGTCTGTGGCAAAAGAAGAGAGCCAATTGTATTTACAACTTTTGAGATCAAATGGAAAGGTGGCCATTAATATTGATGATCCATGGCTAAATTCAATGAGTAAACGCTTTGAAACACCTTTTACATATAGCTGCGAAAATGCAACAGCAAGTTTATTTGCTAATGTAATTGAAGAAATGCCCTATTTGAAGTTTGAATTGATTGAAAATGGCAATAGTTTAGGACAGTTTCAGTCTAAATTAGGAGGTAAATTCAATATTTACAATATTTTAGCAGCATTAAGCATTTCTCGAATTTTCGAACTTGACTTGAAGAAATCAATTGCAGCTGTGTGTAGTTATGAACCTAAAAATAATCGCAGTCAATGGTTGCAATTTGAAAAGTATTTAGTCTTTTTGGATGCCTACAATGCCAATCCCAGTAGTGTTCAAGCCGGACTTAATAGCTTTGCAACTATGCAAGGAAGTAAAGCCGTATTTTTGGGTGATATGTTGGAGTTAGGAGAATCTTCAACTTTAGAACATGCTCAAATTTTCGAATTGGCAAAGTCACTTAATTTTGATGAAATCTATTTAGTAGGTAAGGAATATAAAACCGCATGTGGACACTTTCCATATAGCTTTGAATCCGTTGATTCATTACTGGCTTGGTTGGATACTCACCCGGTTCAATCCAAAAATATTTTTATTAAAGGCAGTCGCGGAATCGCAATGGAAAAATCACTTGAACACTTTTCTTTGAAGTGAATATCAAAATAAAAAGTATGTGTTTTGAGATGTCTTTCTTGATTTGACCACTGTTGAAATATTCGGAATTTGATAAATGTTAACCAATTGCAATTTAAGTAGTTGAATAATCTCATTTGAATAATTGATTTAATAAAAATAGCCGTCAAGTTTGACGGCTATTTTTATTAATTTGAATATTTTAATTATCCAACTGCCAACATGATTGCACCGGTTGCAAGCAAGTTAAATATTGCCAATGGTATAAGAGATTTCCACCCTAAATGCATCAATTGATCGTAGCGGAATCGAGGTAATGTCCAACGAATCCACATAAACACAAAAATGAAAAAGAACACTTTTGAAAACATGACTAAAATTTGTGCAATGCCCAAAATGGTTGGGTTGCTTATTGCATCCATTCCTGGGAAATTGTATCCACCTAAATACACGCTGGCCATCAATGCACTTGAAACAAACATATTGATGTATTCAGAAAATAAATAGAAGCCCAATTTCATAGAAGAATATTCGGTATGATACCCTCCGATTAACTCGGTTTCACACTCTGCTAAATCGAATGGAGCACGATTGGTTTCGGCTAACGCGCAAACAAAAAATATGATGAATCCTAAAGGTTGATAGAAAATATTCCAGTTCATACCGTGCTGCTGATCAACAATTTCTCGAAGACTTAAGGTGCCACTCATCATAATCACGGCAATTAAAGATAGCCCCATACTCAATTCATAGGAAATCATCTGTGCACTTGCACGAATAGCACCGAAAAGTGCGTATTTATTATTTGATGCCCAACCACCAATCATGATACCATAAACACCAACAGAAACTACACCCATTATATAAAGCACGCCAATGTTAACATCGGCAACTTGCAATCGAACGATACGATCGCCAATGGGCAATTCTGTACCCCACGGAATTACGGCACTGGTAATTGTGGCAGTTATCATAGCAACAGCAGGACCTAAAATAAACAACCATTTTTCAGCTGATTGAGGAATCAATTCCTCTTTAAAAAACAACTTACCGGCATCAGCTAATGGTTGAAATACTCCATATATACCTGCTCGATTGGGACCCAAACGATCCTGAAAAAAAGCAGCTACTTTCCGCTCTCCGTAGGTTAAATACGCAGCAATTCCCAAAGTAACTAGTGTTAAGATGGAAACCAATAGCGTTTTTTCTAATAATAATGCACTATCCATTTTACGCTTTATTCAATAATGTGGTGTGTTCAGGAATAGGTTGTTCATAGTGATTTGCTGAAATCACGGAATGACGATTTATTTTTCTAGGACCTTCAATATTCCATTTTGAAGCATCCTTTTTATCGAATCTACATTCGTTGCAAATAAATTCTTTTACTTCGCCATATTGGTCTTTTCTGGCTGTAACACGTGCTACTTCATCACCAATCATCCACAATACTGCTTTTCCAGAACATTTGGTACACTGGCAATTTGCATCTACGGGTTTGGTGTACCATACACGACTTCTGAAACGGAAGGTTTTATCTGTAAGGGCTCCTACAGGACAAACGTCGATCACATTTCCGATAAAATCATTTTTAAGATTTTTTTCAATAAATGTGCCAATTTCTGCTGCATCCCCACGCTTTAATACACCATGTTCTCTTGAGTCGGTCAATTGATTTGCTGTATAAACACAACGATAGCAAAGTATACAACGAGTCATATGAAGTTTGATATATTCACCTATATCCACCTTATCAAATTCTCGACGTTTGAACTCATATCTGGTTTTAGCAACCCCATGTTCAAAGGCTAAATCTTGCAAATGGCACTCACCCGCTTGATCACAAACCGGACAATCCAAAGGGTGATTCAATAATAAGAACTCAACTACTCCTTTTCGAGCATCCAAAACCTTCGAACTTGTAATATTCTTAACTTCCATGCCATCCATAACCGTCGTACTACAACTAGCTACTAATTTGGGCATAGGACGTGGATCTTTTTCAGATCCTTTAGATACTTCCACTAGACAGGTACGGCATTTTCCACCACTCCCTTTTAAGCTCGAATAATAGCACATGGCTGGTGGTACAATTTTACCTCCAATTTGACGTGCTGCATTCAATATGGTTGTGCCAGGAGCCACTTGAATGGATTCCCCATCAATGGTTACTGTAAACTTTTGAATATCTTCAGACATTGATTTTATGCGTTAACGTTCTCAAACTTTTTTTCACTCACCAAACCGTAGTTTCTCTCTTGCGATAAAATAGGTTCTTTTACATGCCACTCAAATTCTTCACGGAAATGACGAATTGCAGCGGCTACCGGCCAAGCTGCAGCATCTCCCAAAGGACAAATGGTATTTCCTTCAATTTTACTTTGAATTTCCCAAAGTAAATCAATATCTTCCATTTTGCCTTTACCGGTTTCAATATTATGAAGAACCTTTTTCATCCAGCCAGTACCTTCTCTGCATGGTGAACACTGTCCGCACGATTCATGATGATAAAAACGTGCAAAATTCCAAGTATTTCTTACAATGCATTGATCTTCATCATAAACTATAAAACCACCTGAACCCAACATGGATCCTGTTGCAAACCCACCATCTGCCAAACTTTCGTAGGTCATCAAACGATCGTTGCCTTCCGCAGTTTTACATACCAAATAATGTGGCAGTATTGGAACTGAAGATCCGCCTGGAACACATGCTTTTAACTTTTTGCCGTTCTTAATTCCACCACAATAGGTATCTGAATATATAAATTCTTCCACACTAACACCTAGTTCAATCTCATATACACCCGGTTTATTGATATTTCCTGATGCCGAGATAAGTTTAGTGCCAGTTGATCGTCCAATTCCGATAGAAGCATAAGCGTCGCCACCTTCATTAATAATTGGCACAACAGCCGCAATGGTTTCCACGTTGTTTACAACCGTTGGTCTTTGCCACAAACCTTGTACAGCGGGGAAAGGTGGTTTCATTCTTGGATTTCCTCGTTTACCTTCTAAACTTTCAATTAAAGCTGTTTCTTCCCCACAAATATAGGCTCCTGCACCAGGGGAAACCGCTAAATCCAAGTCAAATCCACTTCCTAAAATATTTTTACCCAACCATCCGTTGTTATATGCTTCTTGAATTGCTTTTTCTAAAATTCGAAGAACATACATATATTCACCACGAATGTAAATGTACGACTGATTTGCACCTAACGCATAAGAAGATAGAATCATACCTTCAATCAATAAATGTGGAATTTTTTCCATCAAATATCGATCTTTAAATGTACCTGGCTCAGATTCATCGGCATTACACAATAAATGACGAGGAACTCCTTCAGGTTTAGCCAAAAAGCTCCATTTCATTCCTGTTGGAAAGCCTGCTCCTCCTCTACCTCTTAAACCCGATTTTTTAACTTCTTCTACAATATCATCGGGCGACATGCTTTTTAGTGCTTTTTCAACAGCCGCATATCCACCGTTTTTACGGTACACATCGTAAGATTGAATACCTTCAATATGGTCGTTGGCAAGTAATAATTTCCTAGTCATTGTTCTGTCCCATATAATTAGCCGATGGATGGTTTCTATATTGTTCAATTAACGCATCCACTTTATCTTCTGTTAAGTGTTCATGGTATTTCTCACCCGCCTGCAACATAGGAGCATATCCGCATGCGCCTAGGCATTCAACAGCTTTAAGAGTGAAAATACCATCAGACGTAGTTTCACCTTCTTTAATACCCAATTTCTTTTCGATATACGATATAATTTTTTCGGCTCCTTCTATCATGCAAGGACCAGTTCTACACACTTCTAATTTAACTTTACCCACTTTTTGGGTATCGTACATACTGTAAAAAGTGGCAACTTCATATACTTCAATAGGTTGAATATGAAGCAGTCTGGCAACATAATCCATTACATCTGCATTTAGCCAACCAAAATGAGCTTGTGCAATGTGCAAAACACGAATTAACGCACTTTTTTGCTTTCCCTCAGGAAATAAGGATATAACTCTTTGAACCTCATCCAGAAGTTCTTTCGGAAATTCGATATTTGTATTTTCTTCCACGTCCTTCAATGTTAATTAAGCGTCCAACTCACCTGCTATTACATTCATACTACTCATTGTTAAGATTGCATCACTCAA